>JAPLHZ010000379.1 GCA_026389365.1 Cyanobacteriota bacterium | reverse complement strand
CTTAACCGTATTGAAAACTGTTGGGCTTGGCTGAAATCTCGTATCCGTAAACTCCTAAGGGATTCACCTAATCTTCATGATGCTATAGACTCCGTTCTTGCTCTTGCTGCGTCCTAACTTCACTGGCTATAGCTATAAATGAATTGCATTATTTCACAACGAGCAATCCAGGATATGGATGCTATTTCTAGCTATTTTGCAGAACAAGATTTTTTCCAGGTTCACTTCGCTAAAAGCATTCGATTGATTTTTTCGATCGTTGTTTCGGACAATTCGGCTAATTTCATGAATAAAACCAAAAAATAATAGGCTTGAATCACCTAAACAAAATCACTGCCACTTAAAATCACTGCCACTTAGAAGCCACTCCGAACATAAAGCCAATATTACGATCGATGCTCGACAATGGGACGATTTTCTGAACCTGTCACCCATCTATGAGACATAAAAAATCTTACTGAAGTCCATATTTTTTTTACCGTTATGGTAGAGTATCGATGAACTTCGCGGGTTATCAAATGATCCCGATCGGATCCTGCTAATCATCGATGTCAATATCGGTGGTTAAAATCGGTTGCCTACTACACCTGTCGCCCAGAAAGCCTCTATGAATTTACCTTTTGTTCTCGATGTACTAATAAGCCTTGTCTTTATCTATCTGATTTTGAGTCTCCTCGCCTCAGAAATTCAAGAATTGATTACAACGCTCTTACAATGGCGCGCCAAACATCTGAAAGATTCCATTGAAAGCCTAATTTCTGGCGGCGATCGGACCCAGGAATCTCGTAAAGTAAAGGCATTAATTAGCAGCATTTACAATGATCCATTGATTAAAAATATGAATCAAGAAGCCCATGGATTGATCGCGACAGGATTTCGATCGTTTACGCGAGTCTTGGTTCCAGGTAATCGTAAAGGAGCATTTGGTTCAAATCAATCCACCGGGCCGTCTTACATTGAACCCGAAACATTCTCCACCGTGATTGCCGATCGGTTAGGCGTGAGTCATCTAACAGACAAATTAGTAGAAATTCGCCTAGAAAAGTTTGCAACCCGAATTCTTGGAAATGTCACAATTGTGGGCGATCGGATTGAAGCAGTCCCAAATTGTGAGGAATCCACCAGCATTTGGGGCCGGGGAATGGCCATGGGAATTGAATTAGGCGAGGATCCTAGATACTACCATTTAGTTGAAAGTTTTGCCACTCTTCAAAGTGATTACCATAACCGATCAGCCAAACTCAGTACTTGCATTGAACGAATGGGCGAAAGTCTGGACTGTTTTATTGCATCCTATCAAGGCAGTATGACGGATTCCCTCCCGAGCTTTGTTCAACGCATTACCAATGACAAATTGAGTCTATTTGGGCCGAACAATGAGCGGGCTTGGACTACGGGCGGATTGCAACCCACTGTTTCAGACATCGCGGCACTGGTGGACAAAACTAGTACACTACACTGCGAAATCAAAGCTCGTTATGATAATATTTCGACCTCTGGACAAAAACTCCAAGCCCGTGTCCTCAGCCGCAAAACCACTTACCTTCAGCAATGCTCTGGACTAACGGCAGATGCAATGAATACTTATCAGCCTAGCGAAGAGGAAGAACAAACTTGTTTGAGTTCAGCCCTAAATGAATTGACTCCTGAAGAATTTCGGATTTATCAAGATTATCAAACACACCAACAGATCGATCGTGCCCTAGATCATTTACCAAAGTCATTTAGAGACAGTCTAGGAATTTTGGCTCGCCGTGCCGAAACCCGAACTCGCGCCGCAGGAAATGCTGTAGATGATTTCAGGACTGAGGTGGGGATATGGTTTGACCGATCGATGGGACGAACCTCTGGCGTTTACAAACGAAATTCAAAAGGTGTTGCAATCATCATTGGGGTGTTGATTGCAATGTTTACAAATTCTGATACCTTTCATATTTTTGGCCGGGTTGCGAGTGATGATAGTTTACGGAAAGTGATTACCGATCGGGCTAGTCAAATTGCTCCCAAAACAGCCCCAACAGCCCCAACAGGGACTAATGTAATTCGTCGTGATTTAACAGATCTAAAAGATCAAACTCAACAAGTCTTGGCCGACATTCCACTTCCAATCACCTGGAATCCCCGCAACCTAAGCCAACAGCTTGATTGTCCCTATGCTCCAAAGACTGACAACCTAAAAGACGGGGATGAAAAAATCTATAGTCTATTGACCCGTGATCAATGGAATGATTTGTATCAAGCTTGTGTTGGCAAGACTAATACGGATGATATACCTGTCCCATTTCAGGTGGGTCAAATGATTACGGCGAAACCGATGGGCTTTTTAAGAATGTTATCGGGCTGGTGGATTAGTGGTATCGCGATCGCAATGGGTGCGCCATTTTGGTTTGATTTGCTTGGGAAGATTGTGAATGTACGAAACGCCGGAGCAAAACCGAAGCCTTAGAGGAGGTTTGAAAAGTTAAAGATTGCGACAATTGACGCCCGATCCCCCGATCCACCTTAAAAAGGGAGATTTAGGGGATCGGGCCTTTTGATCCCTAATGTAAGGACTTTCAAACTGCCGGAAGATCTATTGTATAGATGGGTTTTCCTTCAATATTATGTAATATGACCGTCATGGCTCTTGTTTGGTGATCAATACGAACAGTACCGAAGAATTGTAATCCCTCAGAGGGTGGACGATTTTGCTTCATCCCAGGGGGTAAACTCATGAACTTTAATTGCGGACCAAAGGTATTATCAAAAGCCCCAGGACCAAAGGTTCCAGAGTTCAATGGACCCGCAACAAACTCCCAAAAACCATTAAAATCTTGGAATTGTGCCCGATCGGGATCATAGTAGTGAGCGGCAGCATAATGTACATCTGCCGTAAGCCAAACAACATTCACAATTTTCTCTCGTTTAATAAATCGCAGCAATTCCGCCAATTCAAATTCACGACCCACCGCAGGACCATCACCATTCGATATATTCTCAAAATCGGTTGCACCATCTCGTACCATCAATCCCAAGGGCATATCACTAGCAATTACTTTCCATGTTGCACGCGATCGTTTTAATCGGGTTTTAATTTGTTCTAATTGTTCGCGTCCGAGAAATGCGGTGTCTTTTGAAGGCTGTTTTTGACGATTTGGAGAATTAGCAGCACGATGGGTTCGCATGTCGAGCATGATGACATCAAGTAAATCTCCCATTTCAAAATCACGATAGATTTGTTCAGATTTCACATTGTCAGGATGAAGAGGTTGATATTCTAAAAAGGCTTGTTTAGCACGGTGAGCAAGGGTTTTGACAGATTTTACCGTATAGCGATCGTCTTCAAGAATTTGCGTCGGGTACCAATTATTTCGCACTTCATGATCATCCCATTGCACAAGTTGCGGGACTTCAGCATTGAATCGACGGATATTCTCATCCAAAAGATTGTAAATATAATTACCGCGAAATTCAGTCAACGTTTCGGCGACTTTAGATTTTTCGACCGTCATCAGATTATGCCAAAGCGTTCCATCATCAAGTTTAACTTCAGACACAAGAGGGCCATCTGCATAAACCGTATCACCAGAATGAATAAAGAAATCGGGCTGAAGTTTTCGCATAGACTCATAAATCTTCATACCGCCGATTTTCGGATTAATTCCCCAGCCTTGACCCGCTGTATCCCCAGACCAAGCGAAGAAAATATCTTTGCGGCTACCCGGAATTTGTAACCGTCCCTTAACAGGTTCGCTTTGGACTTTAGGTTGGTCAGGATCTTGAAACGTGACTCGATAAAAAATAGGATGATCGGTCGGGAGATTGGGCAATACAATTCGGGCCGTGAAGTCCCGTTGGGCTGTGGCAAGTTCACCCGAAATTCTCTGCGATCGTTTGAAATTCTCATCCAAACTATAATCAATCACCATCCGACTAAGGCGATCGCTTTTGCTCCAAATCACCGCTTGATTGCCTCTAATATCACCACTCATGATGCCATAGGGAATTTTTGGACGACTATGATCGCTAGGAATCCAAGCCGGAGAATTCGCCATTGCACGAGAGTTTTGGGCAATGGTTCCAACTGTCGTGAGTCCGAGAGCAGCAAGAAATTGGCGACGATTCATAACAATTACATTGCACTAATGCAAGATGGCAGAGTTCTGTTTATTCTAATCAATTCAACGATCGCAACAGGTTATCTAGACGACACCTATTTTTACTGTTCTCTAATATCTACCCATTACTTCTTCCAAATAACCAACATCACACCACAAATAATCATTCCCAAACCAAACCAGCGATAGTTTGGAATAATCTCGCCAAAGACATATTGGCCTACTATCATCGCAATCACATACTGCAATGCCACAGACGGAGCTAGCACGCTCAACGGCACACGAGTCAAAATCAGAATATAGAGAACAGCCCCCCCGGCATAACAGGCCAAACCAACCAGTAATTCAGGAATCATTATAATTCCTAAAACATGACTAACAAAGTTAAAGTTGCTTCCTGATACCTCACCTAACTTAGTTGCCCCTTTTTTCAGAAAAAATTGTCCAATACTGCCCGTCAATACTGTGATGATCAGCATGACAATGTTCCCAAATCCCATTCCTCAACCCTACCGTTCTTTTTGCAATTCTTTGGCACATCACTTTACCACCTCACAAGCTCCCACTCTATAGAACGCCTGAAGAAATGGAGTAAGATATTCAAGGGGAGCGAAATTCATGGGAAGACTAAATTTAAATAATGGTGCGATCGGATTGATTAAAGATAAACAAGATTCACGTAACATATGTTAAACGATCGGTTTAAACTATAAATTCAATACTCCATAAAAAACAACCGCCCAAATTCTTTTAGAGAAATTGAGCGCTATGGCTATTTTATTTAAAACTCTAACGGCCTTAAAGCCCGCTAAGACATTCGTCTAGAAAGTAATTGCTCTTCCAATGCTGCAATTCGGTTGTAAGCCGCAGTAAGCTGGGCCGTAAGCCGTTGAATTTGCAGCTCAGGCGACAGAACACGATCGCTTTTCGTTGCGAACATTTCTGCACCATCGGTATCAATCAAGATATCCTGATGACCATTAAACTCCTCCAAAATGTGATGATGGGAATAAGAACTGTCATACCCCGTCAAATTGGTGCCATCATAGCTTTTGGAACTCGGTCGCTCATTAAAGTTGGAACTGACTATCGTGCTTGTCACAAGATTTGTCAGGTCTTCCAATCCACGAGTTAGAGAATCCAATTTCCGGGCCAGTCCAGAAATTTCAGTTTGCATTGTTTCCACTTGTAATCGCCCTATTAAAATTATGAATTGAGCACGCTTACTAGTCATTCTATTGACAAATCATAGAAGATCCCAGTTACACACCTAATAATTTAAGCTTTGAAGCGAGAAGCTGGAATTCAGGTTAAATTGAAACACAGATTACATTGAAACAAAGGATGATCACTACGAACAACACAGTTCCCACAGAAATTAGCCTTGTTGGATTTGGCCTAGAACGTAGACAATAGAACCCGTTAGAACTCGCTATTCCTTACCGAAGTACGCATGGACCGCCGAACCTTTCTCAAAGCCATTACCCTGCCCGCACTTGCCCTGTCCACAACGGGCTGTCAGCAGACACAGGATGATAACGTATTGAATCTGATAGCGCTGCGAGGAAGCATTCCGCTTCAATTGCCAAAACAATTTAAACAAGACGGCGGAGCCACGATCGATCTGAGACAATCGCGACAACTTCAAGACATCTTCCAACAGCTCCAACAATGGAAACGACAATCCACAGGCGAAGTCACCGCCCCAAAAGGCATCGTGTCATTCCCCGCCCCCTTGATTGGCCCCCCCGCCGAAGCCACGATCGCAGATCTTGCCACGACAGGCGACTATTGGCTCACCCTAGCGATTCGACAGCAGCTTCTTCAGCCCATGGATATTGAAAAAATTCCAGCTTGGAAAACGCTTGATCCCAAATTAAAAACCTTTCTAACTCGCAACGATCGCGGAGAACTCGCCAATAGTAGCGACGGTGGTCAAGTATGGGCCATTCCTTATCGTCTTAACAGCACCGTACTGCTTTACCGCAAAGATATTTTTACCGATCGAACATTGCCCATTCCCACCGATTGGGCCGACCTATGGCGATCGGACCTCAAAGGTCGAATTTCACTATTAGACCAACCCCGTGAAGTGATTGGGCTGACCCTGAAAAAATTAGGGCAATCCTACAACACCCAGGACCTAGCCACGATCCCAGAACTCAGCACAACCCTCGCTCAGCTTCACCACAACGCAAAGTTCTACTCATCTACCCATTACCTTCAGCCGCTAACCTTAGATCAAACCTGGCTGGCAATGGCTAGCTCTACGGATGCGTTACGGGTCATGCGTCAAAATCCAAAAATGGCAGCAGTGTATCCCAAAAGCGGCTCCGCCTTAAACGCAGACCTTTGGGTGCAGCCCGCTCAACCTAAAAAATCTGATGTATCTGACCCAAGAACGGCCACGATCGGGGCTTGGTGTGATTACACATTAAATGCCGATCGGGCAGCGCAATTTTCATTACTCACCCAAGGCATGTCTCCGAGTCTCGCTCAAAATCAAAACGATCGGACTCCGGCAGAACTGAAAAGCAATCCGGTCTTGATGCCGGGAGCTAGCGCCTTGAACAAAAGCGAATTTCTACAGCCCCAAACCGAAAAAACCATTCAACAATGGCGATCGGCCTGGGAAACGATGCGAAACGATTAGCCACTCTTAACGATTAGCCAAGATTAGCCCAGCAAATTAGCCTTCAAGCAGCCAAGCCTTAACCCGCTCTAAGCTCTTCCAGCCCGGTTTACGAGTGAGGCCATCTTGGATATTCGACATGACTTCATCCCGCAACTCTTCAGATACCATGATGATTTGTTGGGTGATTTCGACATGGGTTCGCACGCCTTTTTTGCCTCCCTCTAGCATCGCCAGCGACAAATTAACCCGAGCTTGGGGATCCTGGGGATTAAGTTTCACGGCTTTTTGGGCCGAGGTCAACGCGAGATCGGTTTGCCCAGCCAGCAAGTAGAGCCAAGACAGACAAGTCCAAGATGCGCTAACGGTGCGAGAACGATCGCAGACTTCTTTAAAAACTGGAATCAACGTTTCAATCGCTTCGCCAGCTTGGTAGCGCTCTAGACCAGCATCAAACAATTCTTCAACGGGTTGTGTCGTCGTAGTCATGGAATAAAATCTCTCACGCGAGTCTTTCAAGTGTATAAATCTTACCAGCCTGAGAGAATCGCGTGAACGCCTTAGTTTTCGCTAGAGTTGCTAAAGTAGCCATTAAAGTTCAGATTTTCGCTGTCAGAAATGGTTTTGAGCGTCGATCGGGTAATCAGTTTTCCGGATTCCACCAACACTTTTCCGGTAATCGGATGGAGCAAATCTTGTTCTGCCCGTCGTCCAATCAAATCTTCGATATCCTTCAGGGAATTGATATACATCCCCGGCGGCAGTTCCACCACCACACCATTGTCCAAAACACGGGCTTGGCAAGCCAAACGAGAATTTTGCTGACAGGAGGTAATCACTTCTAGGGTGCGTTGCTCCCGACGGTTCATGGCAGAAAGTTGGTTCATGCCATCTTTGACGTAGATGTGGCAGGTCGCACACATGCCTCGTCCGCCGCATTCTCGCAGAACATCAAGATCTTTATTAAGCAGGACAGATAACAAATTTCCATTGGTCTCAACGGAAGTATCTTGCGCGATCGGCTCTAATCGAACAGTTTTTGCCATGAATAAACTCCTAGGGGGGGTGAGTAATCTAAAGGACTCCGGTCAGGAGCGTCGCTTCTTCGTTAGTTAGCCCAGCCGTCTGCGCTGTCGTATCAAAATCCCGAATAATTTTTGAACATTGACCCCGAAGATCTTGAGTCCACTGTCTCAATGCTTGAAATTCTTCTGGGGAAAGGACACGATCGGCATCAAGAGTCGTAAGTTCACCTTTGGCAACAATTGTAATCATAGCCAGAGTTTCACCTTGCGGACGCGATCGTTTGACTTGGCTGGCCGTAATAGTGCCGCCGAGATACTGACCCGCGATGGCAATGAGATGGTTAAAGGCATTCAGATAGTCCCGCAGTAATGGCAGACTCGGGCTAGGGAGACTGGCTGGAGTAGCAGGAAGCCGATCGTTAGTCGCCGCCTCTCGATCAGGTTCGGTCGGAGGATAATCGATCTGAGGCGTTCCAGCGGAAGCCCACTCTTCAAGCAGTTGAATGGAAGGTTTGAGGTGGGACTGGACCGCCTGACAAAACGGCCTTAACGCCTTAGAACTATCGCGCCACTTCACATTGCAATCAGTTAATACTACCACCGTAAACCCAAATTCCATCCGACAAACATAGAGCCGATAGGTACCAAAGAAAAAATCGAGTTGCTGGACTTCCTGAGCTAAGGTGCGCAGAATTTGGCTTACATTGGCCAGAAAAACTTTGGGCTGATAGATTTTGAGCTTTGAATCAGCGCAATAAAGACGAGGAGTTGGATAACCGTCAATCAAAGGATCAATCAAAGCAATACCCGCAATTCCTGGTACAGTCAAGAAATCACTGATAATTTCAGTGGGTAGAGACTGACAAACAACTGGGTTAGTGGTGGAACCAGTCTGCGATGTTGAATGCCGGGGATTTAGTTTTCCTAGCTCTGTCATTTCTCAACCTTCAATTGACCGTAATGCATAGACCGTGATGCATAGGTTTGTTACTACGCTTGATTACTACTCCTGATTGCTACGTTTTGTTGCAGTGTCTACCACTGGAGGCGTGACTCTCGTATGTATCATCAGTAAAGTATTCCACGTGTCTGGTTGTCCCGTTTGGCCCTATACAAGATTTTATGTCTGATCTTCCTTTCACGCTGGACCAGCTCCGAATCCTAAAGGCGATCGCCGCTGAGGGAAGCTTTAAGCGAGCTGCTGATAGTCTCTACGTGTCGCAGCCTGCTGTTAGCCTTCAGGTCCAAAATCTAGAGCGGCAATTAGATGTGCCATTGTTCGATCGGGGCGGGCGGCGGGCGCAGTTGACGGAGGCGGGGCATTTGCTTTTGGCCTATGGGGAGAAGATCTTAACACTGTGTCAGGAGACCTGTCGGGCTATTGAAGACCTGCAAAATCTTCAGGGCGGGTCGCTGATTGTGGGCGCGAGTCAGACGACGGGGACGTATTTGTTGCCGCGTATGATTGGGTTGTTTCGGCAAAAGTACCCCGATGTTGCGGTGCAGTTGCATGTTCATTCCACGCGGCGGACCTCTTGGAGTGTGGCGAATGGGCAGATTGATCTGGCAATTATTGGCGGTGAGTTGCCTCCAGAATTACAGGATTCTTTACAGATGATTCCCTACGCGGAGGACGAACTTGCATTAATTCTACCGCCCGGTCATCCGTTGGCGAAACAGGGGATGATTCAAAAGGAAGATTTGTATAAGCTACAGTTTATTGCACTGGATGCCCAATCTACGATTCGCAAGGTGATTGATCAGGTGTTGTCGCGCTGTGGGATTGAGCCGCGTCGATTAAAGATTGATATGGAGCTGAATTCTATTGAGGCGATTAAGACGGCTGTGCAATCGGGTCTTGGAGTATCGTTTTTGTCGGTGAGTGCGATCGAGAAAGAGTTAAATGCCCAAATTTTGTATCGTGCGCCGATCGAAGGAGTACAGATTAAACGAATGTTGTCTGTAATTATTAATCCAAATCGCTATCGATCGAAGGCAGCGGAAGCATTTTGTCGCGAGATTTTGCCTCAATTTACGTCGCTGGATGTTAGTTTCGATCGGGTTAAGGGAGAGTAAATGAAGCTTTGATGACCTCCGATCGGGTCTAGCTCATCGCACCTTTAAGCGCAGCAGTGACAATTTTGACGGCGGGGTGATCGACGGCAGCTTCTAGGGCCGCAAATCCGGCTTCTTTTCCGGCGTTAACAATGCGGTCTTTTAAGGTGGGGTTCTTTTCGATCGATTCGATCGCTTTGATGGCGACAAGGGTGGGATTGTTGCTGGTGTCGGTGGCGGAGATTTGATCGAGTAGGGCTTTGATGTCTTGGGCAGCTTGGGCCAGGTTTTGGGAATTGATGATTTTGTTGCCTGCGATCGCGTCACCTTGTACCGTATCAATTTGCATTTTGTTTCCCATGACTTGATCGCCTTGGAATTTGTTTTCTACACGATCGCCGTTCCAAGTTTTGTTGTCGGTCATTGTTTGATCCTGTTGGTTGTTGAAGGTTGGAGACATGTGGAAATGGAATTCTTGTTTAGGATCATCATATCGATCGCGATCGTTTTTCCGACGAATGTCAGGGATTTCGATGCCATCAAGTAAGGTTTTGACATTCACTAGCTCATCGTAACCTTCAGGAATCAATTCAGGTCTGCCTTTACGTTCGTGGGTCAAAAGCTGTTGGTAATCGACAATGATTTTAGGATCTTCGGGGAGGGGAACTTTCTCTTTGACGTTGAGTTTTTCTAGGGTTCTGTGGATGGATTGGAAACAATTGCGAATGGTGTGGAGGAAGGCGCGACGGGTTGAGGGATTTCCACTAATGGCGATCGAGATGATGCGATCGTAAAGGTCTGCACGGACGATGGCACGATTCTCTTGATCGCTGAGGACGACTCCTGTGCGCCAATAGGTATCTTTGGAGATGCAGTGGCTCATGCGGACGATAAAGCGGGAGATGATGCTTTGGGGGAGAATGTTGTAGTGATATTGAAATTGGAGTGTGTTGTTCCAATCGCCTGTGTCGGGTTCTCCTTTGGGTAGTAGGTCGGGAATGAGCCATTGATTTTTGGATTCGAGGGGAATGCAGAGTTCAAATTCTTGCATCATGTCGAGGATGAAGCGATGTTTGGATTCTGGGTAGCAGTCGCTGTCGAGGATACGGCTGAGTTCTGAGCGGGGGAGGATGCCTTTGTGGTGGGTTATGAGGTTGTTATCATTTAGGATGGCGTAGATGCCTTTTGTGACCCAGGTGGGGTTGAGGACGTTGGTGTCTTGGAGGTGGTCGTTGTGGGCGAAGTTGAGGACGGTGCCCAGGTCGTGGAGAAGTCGGAGAAGGTTGGTTTGTTCGGTGGGTTCTGGGATGTTGTGGGTTTGGCAAAGGTTGCTGTAGTCGGAGTAGGGAATGTAGTCTTTGCCAAGGGTTTCGAGTTTTTGTTTGAGCTTGAACCAGGTTTCGGGGATGGGGGTGTGGATGTGGGGGAGTGTGGTGATGATGTGGGTGAGGGTTTCGATTAGGGTTTGGATGCCGTCGCCTGTCTCGCAGGAGGTGGAGATGAAGCCTTTGATGTTGGGATATTTGTCTTTATAGTGTTTTTCGTTGGTGTCGAGGGGATGTTGGTCGGATTGGTTGCCGATGATAAGAATGGGGGATTCGTTGCTGAGGCTATTGATGATTTCTAGCCAATATTCAAGGCGATTTTGTTCGTCGGTTTCGCGATTTTTGAGGACGAGGAGATAGATGCTGCGTTTGGTGAGAAAGAATTGATGGGTGGCGTGCATGATTTCTTGTCCACCAAAGTCCCAGAAGTTGATGTTGATGGTTTGTTGATTGACGTTTAGTTTCCAGGGATGGATTTTGATGCCCTGGGTTTTGCGTTCGTTCGCATTGAAACTATTGTCTCGAAGCCGTTTGATTAAGGATGTTTTGCCAACATTTCCTTCACCGACTAGAAGAACTTTAAGTTCATTCAGAGGGCGTTTAGAGTTTTGAATAGACTTTAGATAGGCAAAGATGATTTGGGGTTCACCGTATGTAAATATATGTTCTCCCCATCCCTTACGAATGATTTCTGGTGGGACGTTTTGAATAGCATTATTTTCTAAGGCTAGACATTTGAGATTGATCAGTTGCCCGATCGATTCCGATATTTCCGTGATTTGGTTGTTATAGAGGTAAAGCTGAGAGAGATTGATCAGTTGCCCGATCCATTCCGGTATTTCCGTGATTTCGTTGAAACTGAGGTCAAGCTGAGTGAGATTGGTCAGTTGCCCGATCCATTCTGGTATTTCCGTGATTTCGTTGGAACCGAGGTCAAGCCAAGTGAGATTGGTCAGTTGCCCGATCCATTCTGGTATTTCCGTGATTTCGTTGGAACCGAGGTCAAGCCAAGTGAGATTGGTCAGTTGCCCGATCCATTCCGGTATTTCCGTGATTTCGTTGGAACCGAGGTCAAGCCAAGTGAGATTGGTCAGTTGCCCGATCCATTCCGGTATTTCCGTGATTTCGTTGGAACCGAGGTCAAGCCAAGTGAGATTGGTCAGTTGCCCGAT
>JAPLHZ010000393.1 GCA_026389365.1 Cyanobacteriota bacterium | reverse complement strand
TTCTGCGTCAGATCGGGTTGAATCAGGTTTAGGTAAAGCGCGACGATCGACTTTTCCATTGGGCGTGAGGGGTAGCGCGTCCAAGAAGAGAAAAGCCGCAGGAATCATGTAATCCGGCAGTTTTTGTTTGAGTAAGGCCCTCAATTGACTTTTGATTTCCGTCTGGGGAGAACTACTGACCACATAGGCGACTAATCGTTTAGAGCCTGGAATCACATCATCAGAATCAATAACAACGGCTTCTGAAACTTGGGGATGAGTAATCAGTAGGGTTTCAATTTCTCCCAGTTCAATCCGAAAGCCACGGACCTTCACTTGATGATCAATACGTCCCAGAAACTCAATATTTCCATCCGGTAAATACCGAACTAAGTCTCCTGTTTTGTACAGACGTTCTAGTGAATTAAAAGGATTAGGAATAAATTTCTCAGCGGTTAAATCGGGGCGATTGAGATAGCCTCGGGCTAACCCAGCCCCTCCAATATGTAATTCGCCAGGAACGCCGATCGGGACCAGTTGAAGAGATGAATCTAAAATGTAAGTCTGGACATTACCCAGCGGTTTTCCAATGACTTGTCTGGACTCCCCATGGAGCTGTGACAAATCACACAGTGTTGTCAATACGGTGGCTTCCGTTGGACCATATCCATTAATCAATAGAGGTGGTTCTTTTAAATCATGAAGCTGCGATCGGTCCGCCATACACCGTTGCCAGAGCTTCAACTTCTCTGGCAACATTTTCTCTCCTCCCGTCGAGAACAGGCGAACTGAAGGGGGAAGGGTCTTGGTTGTGGTTGATAATTCAGTGGTTAATTGATGCCAGTATGTGGTTCCCAATAGCAAAACAGTCAAGTCCCAGTCCCAGCACTTCTGCAAAAATAGCGAGGTAGAACTCAACATATCAGCGGTTCGTAGCACGAGTGTTGCCCCACTCATCAAACAGGGATAGATTTCTTCAGCCGCCGCATCAAAACTCATCGAAGCCGATTGAAGAACTCGATCGCGATCGGTCAGTTCATATCCATCTTGTATGGATTGGGTGAAATTCACCAAAGACCGATGTTCAATCATCACTCCCTTTGGGTTGCCCGTAGAGCCAGAGGTGTAAATGACATAGGCTAGGTTGTGGGGTTGCACCTCAGACCGTGGGTTTTGTTCGCTTTGAGTCTTCAGGAATTCCCCATCTGATTCTAAGCAGACTAGCTGTGCGGCAGTTTGAGGAATCAAATCGACTAAATGCTTTTGAGTCACCAGAACTTTGGCTTGACAATCATTCAACATGTGCGCCAAGCGTTCAGCCGGATACGCCGGGTCCAGCGGCACATAAGCGCCACCCGCTTTGAGAATTCCGAATAGTCCGACGATCATTAATGGCGATCGGTCTACACAAATCCCGACGAGATGGTCGGGTCCAACGCCTAATGTTTGGAGATAGTGGGCGAGTTGATTAGATTTTGCATTTAATTCTTGGTAAGTGAGTTGTTCATTCTCATCCATCACCGCAATTGAGTCTGGCGTTTTGAGCGCCTGCGCTTCAAACCATTGATGAATACAATCATCTAAATGATTTAAGGGATAGTTGACCTGCGTGTTGTTCCATTCCACTAACAGTTCGTGTCGCTCG
>JAPLHZ010000332.1 GCA_026389365.1 Cyanobacteriota bacterium | reverse complement strand
GAGCATTTATTAGACTTATTTATCGCAATGTTTGGTTTGGACCCGACTTTGGTTAAATTAAATCCAAACTACCAGAGACTACTGGAATACGGCTCTCTCAGGGCTTGACCGACTGAAAATCTGTCCGGAGTGTTGGTGAGGGAGAAGGGGCATCGGCAACTGCGAAAGGAGCTTGTTCACCAATTGGCTTCAACGGAGCTTTCATCTGTGGACGTGGGGATTATGCACCCCACCAATGGGGAATTCAAAGTGATAAGGCTATTGCTAGACTTAACGTTCTTGAAGAAGAATGGGCAAAGCGTTAGCAAATGCGGGCTAACAACCCTGGTGCAGCGGACTGGCACAAGCCGCTGCTAGTGTTTCCAAGGTTATCGGCAGCCGCTCAACAGCACCGTTAATCCATGAACGCCGCCCAGTAGAAACGGGAACACAAAGAACAGTTAACCTTGAACTTCTTATGATTTCCCTTTATCAAGTGACTGACCAAGGCAAGCAAACCCGCGATCGGATTCTAGAAATCTTGGCATCAGGGGACGGGTTGAGTCGTGAGGAAATCTGCGATCGTGGTCTAGAAGCTTTTTAGGCGGATTTTGTACTTGGTCTAGAACTTTTTTCTTGGGTGGATTTTGCGTGGTGGGATAGGCTGACAGAATCAGTGTTTCTTCGTATAATTGGAGACTAGGTGGAAAGGTTCTTCTTTTGCCTTGGGGATCTGCGTAACTTTTCTGCCTATCACCCCTGATTTAGGTAGATATGTGAAAATTTTCCACCTACTATATTGTTAGCTGGCTCTAGCGAAGATTCTAAGTTTTGTTCTCATAAATTCTGTATTATGCAAATTACCGCAGTTATAAATTACAAAGGCGGAGTGGGTAAAACTTCTGTCACAGCCAATTTAGCAGCGAAATTGGCTTGGCTAGGTTATCTCGTCAACAATTCAAATTCAAACGGCAACATAGGATACAAATATGACTCAAGATACAAGGCTCAACATTGACGCGGAGATAGCCCAACTCCGAGTAGCAGCTATCATATTATTTATTTATACACTTGGTCTTATATCAAGGCAAAAATGGTTGCTCTCTGTTAAATGGTGGTACTGCCAGGAAACTGTAGGAGTCCGCCGGGATGGCAAGGGAAGAAACCTGTTTTACAGCATGGATGAATTTGCTGAGTTTATGAAAGTTGTTACTCTCCGAAATGGTGGGCTTTGAAGGAAGCCGTTACTCTGCGATCAGTGGTAGAGCCTGCCTACCTAGCAAAACCGCTTTCTGCCAGAAAATGAAGAAAACCAGCTAGCTGCAAGGCTTCTGGTTTCAGGATTAGATCTCAAATGGGTTCTATAGTTGATAATTTCTGGTTTGCTTTTTTGTGCCGCGTGCTTATTTGGGGATTGTTGGCAATTGGCATATCGAAACTTATCGGGCTTATCGTTAGGTAATGTTTATGATGGTAAACATCACTACAGATTAGTAAGTCTTAGTAAGTGGGTTGAACTGTAATATGGCTGGGATAGATGTGCCTGAAATACATAGCATTTTTGCATCGAGTGGGACAGATGAAACCTATTGTGCTATCAAAAATGAAATAAATTCTCGTTGCCGGGAAGCTAAAGTATTTACTGAGCAACTTTTTGAGAAGACACACCAGTATCTTGATCCAGATATTGTAAAAGAGCTACCAGGGCAGTTTCATCAGCGCTTCTGGGAAATTTATCTAGCAGCATCGCTGTTAGAGGCAGGCTTGAGCCTTCAACATAGCAACGGTCGCGACGGTCCAGATATTTGTATTCAGGTTGATGGAGAATCAAAAGTTTGGGTAGAAGCTGTAACAGCGTCCCCAGGACAAGGAAGTGATGCTGTTCAAGAGGCAGAATTTGGTACTGTAAGATCTGTCCCCGACGATCAAATCAAGCTTCGATTGCTAAATGCGTTTGCTGAGAAAAGCAGAAAGTATGAGCGTTATAGAGGGAGAAACTGGGTTGGTTTAAATGAGCCGTACATTATTGCCATCAATGCGGCTCAAGTACCTTCAGCAAGGCGTGAACTTCAAATTCCGAGAATTGTCAGATCACTCTTACCTTTTGGATTTCAAGTTTTGCACCTTAATAGAGAAAATTTAGAGTTAACTGATACTAGCTATGAGTATCAAGGGGAGGTAGTTAAAATATCTGGCACAGAAGTAGAGACTACATCTTTTCTAAATCCTAAGTATTCTGGCATAAGTGCTGTCATTTACTCGTGTGCAGATGTCTCCAACTACCCAATTGAAATTAGTAATGCGCTTTTACTGTTTCATAACCCTCTAGCTGTAAACCCCTTACCAATAGGCTTTCTAAAGAAAGGGCATGAATATTGGGTTGAGCAGTATCTCAAGAACAAAAACTGGAATCAAGAGCAGTCGGTATGATGCCAGACAGCTAACAAGTCGTTGGAACGGCGAACAAAGTCTTCTCGCTTCGTTTCTAATTCTCTCGTCGCCGTTCAACTTGGTCGTTAATCCATGACCGCCGCCCAGTGTGTACAGTATTTACAGGCAGAATAACGATTAAAAGCTGTCGGAAACGGGAACACAAAGAACAATTAACTTTGAACTTATGATCTCTAGACCTGTTGGGTAATAAGCTCAAAGAGCCTTGTATCGTAGTCTGGGGCAGGGGTTCAAGGATTTTTAATTAAAAGCCGCGAAACACTTTCCTTATAATGGTTCTAGCGGTTTTAGTTGTTATTTCCCAACAGGTCTCATCTTTCCCAAGTTGTTTTTGAATTTGTTTGAGCGAGCTTTTCGCACTTTGAGTGGTTGGATGATCTGACCCTAATGTTGAGATATAGATTTGGAGCGCTTGCTGAATAAATGATAGGGCTTGATGATATTGCTGTGTGTTGTAATAAAGAGCAGCAAGATTAAATAGACTCTGGGCGGTATCGGGATGACGATCGCCTAACTCCGATCGACTGATTTCCAAGGCTGATTCAAATAATGGCAAGGCTAGTTCGTACTGACCCATTGAAGAGTGCAAGAGCGCCAAATTATTCAGACTCGTTGCGGTATCGGGATGACGATCGCCTAACTCCGATCGATTGATTTCCAAGGCTGATTCACATAATGGCAAGGCTCGGTCGTACTGCCCCATTGATTCGTACAACATCGCCAAATTATTCAGACTCGTTGCGGTATCGGGATGACGATCGCCTAACTCCGATCGCCTGATTTCCAAGGCTGATTCACATAATGGCAAGGCTCGGTCGTACTGACCCATTGATTGGTACAAAGCTGCCAAATTAGATTCATACAATGGCAAGGCTCGGTCGTACTGACCTATTGATTCGTACAACATTGCCAAATTATTCAGACTCGTTGCGGTATCGGGATGACGATCGCCTAACTCCGAACGCCTGATTTCTAACGCTGATTCATACAATGGCAAGGCTCGGTCGTACTGACCCATTGATTTGTACAACATTGCCAAATTATTCAGACTAATTACGGTAGAGGGATGCCGATCGCCTAACTCCGATCGATTGATTTCTAAGGCTGATTCAAGTGATGTAATCGGGTCCATAAAATCGCTCGTCCAGAATAATAGTCTATTTTTATACTTTCACTTTTATAGCACCTACTTCTGGAAAGATCATCACGGCACTGGTTAGTTAAAGCGTGATCAACGTATCTGCGTCCTTTTTGTTGGCATGAAGTAGCAGAAACGGGAACACAAAGAACAGTTAACCTTGAACTTCTTATGATTTCCCTTTATCAAGTGACTGACCAAGGCAAGCAAACCCGCGATCGGATTCTAGAAATCTTGGCATCAGGGGACGGGTTGAGTCGTGAGGAAATCTGTGATCGTGGCGTGACCTATGCCCAGGTGAGACGGCAGACAAGGACGCTCGTTAATGAAGGCAAATTGAGCAGTACAGTCGGGCGTTATGGAAAACGGTACTATTTCGTAGTACCGTTTTGCCAATAGTACCGTTTTGCCAATAGTACCGTTTTGCCAATAGTACCGTTTTGCCAATAGTACCGTTTTGCCAATAGTACCGTTTTGCCAATAGTACCGTTTTGCCAATAGTACCGTTTTGCCAATAGTATTATTTCGTCAATAGTACTATTGCTTTTTTCCTCGCTTGCCTAGTACCAATCTTTCAGCCGTATCAAATGGAGCTGGATGATGATGAGCCAAATAGAGCAAGTCTCAGCGATCGTATTAATAGTTCTGATTCTCTTGATGATCCCCAGGCCGGATAACGTGATCGCCAAACAATCAGGTTCAAGCACCAAACAATCAGGTTCGATCGCCAAACAATCAGGTTCAGGTGAAATTGGAATTGTTGGCGCGGATGGCGTAGAAACTTTTGGGCAGATTTGCCCACTTGTTCCTGGTGACGATCGGCTAGGTGTGGTGATGAAGGTTGAGAGCGATCCAGTCCAGACCAAAGCCGAGGAGGGCAGAAGTCAGATAGATGAATTGTTTGATTTAGGTTGGAATGAGGGGCACAGAACTTACGCCGGATTAATTGACTACGTTCGACAAAAAACAGGAGCGGGCACTTCAAAAACGCGGGTCAAAAGCTGGAAGGAAAAGCGAGGCTTGCTAAATGCCTGATTTTAGACAGCCAGAAATTGACCTAGTTTGTAGCGCGATCGATGCCAAACAATCACTACTCTTAATTGGTAAAACGGGCGAAGGGAAGTCGCATTTTGCCGAGAAAGTTGACGAGGATATGAGTGCTAGGGGATGGGTTGTCTGGCGTGGTCGGTATGAAGGTCAGGCCAAGTCTTTACTAGAATCGATCGCAGTACGGTTTGATATTCCGACAACGATCGAAGTCAGCGAAGGCCGGGAACGACCCATGACAGCGCTACAGCTTAAGAAGGAAATCGCAGACAATGTGTGCCGTCCTAACTGGCTCCTTATCTTCGACGATGCCGATCGGTTGCCTGTTTCATTTCGATATTGGTTAGAAGAGTTACACAGGGAAGATACGCGCCTACTCTTAGTCTCGGCACCGCCATTGCCGAAAGATATTTTTTTAAAATTGGTTCGCATAGAGATGCGACCGTTCGAGAAGAATTTTTTGCGTACTTTGATGGTGGAAGAATCGATCGCCCAAGGGGTCCAGATTTCCCCTGCACAGCTTGCAGATTTTGAGAGTCGTGTGGGTTCTAATCCAGCCCTTGCAAAGCGCATTGTTTCAGAACAACGGTTGGGACTGGTCAGCGATAAGGAGGGCGATCGGACTGACTACATAGACGGGACACCGTTCGTTCTGGCAATACTCGCAGCAGTCTCGATCGTCCGATTTGTGGGGCTAGGTTTGGGCGATCGGAGTCTCTACATCATTGGCGGTATGGCGATGGTAACGGGCATGACGATCAAAATTCTCTATGCAGCAGCAAATAAGCGAAACAGGAGACTTGGAGCATGATGATCACCACACATATTGCGATCGGGATGAGTGCCACTTCCTTAATTTTGGGCACGTCTAACCCATGGATTTTATTGCTTGCCATGGTGACTTCACAAATCCCAGACATGGATACCACCAAATCAATCGCCGGGAGAATAGTCTATCCCCTAGCACTCTTTATAGAAAGTAGATATGCACATCGCACCATAACTCACTCTATATATGCCGTCGCTGCGATCGCCATCCTCACTATTCCGATCGGCTATTTTCTAGATTGGAAACTTTGGGCAGCAATCCCGATCGGTCACTTGATCGGCGGAGCGCTGCCGGACTGTTTTACCAAGAAGGGAGCGGCTATTTTTTATCCCGATACTCGCCCTGTTGTAGTACCGGGCAATCCCAAAGCTCGGATAATTTCGGGCAGTGTGGCGGAGTACTGGATTCTGTCAGGGGCGATCGTACTGTTAGTGGTTTCTTGTAATTTGGCGAGTTCTGGCGGTATTACGGACCAGTTCGGGCAGGCATTTTTTAAGGATTCTGGTACGGCAGCGGCGACGGTTCGCAAACATGGTTCAACTCATCAAATTTGGGTGGACATCGAGGGTACTAATACCGCAACCTCGAAAAAAATCAAAGACCGTTTTGAAGTACTAGACGCAGTTGGCGACAATCTGACGATTTTGGATACAGAGAAAAACCTCCTAAAGGTGGGACTTTCAGGACAAATAAAAAGCACATCAGTAAAGGTGGTGGTGGGTGATGCCCTTACAATTTCGTCGCGTGAATTGGTGGTGGGAGAGATGGCGATCGTAGATTGGATCCGATCGTTGCCTGAGAATGCCATGGTATCCGGGACGCTGAAGATAGAGGACGCTGAAGACGTGCGGTTTCCGAAATCATTGCAGTACTTAGAACCTGTAACAGGTAGTAGTACTGAGGCAGTACTAGACCATGCCAGACCTGACCAAATTAAAAGAGTGCTAGGGGATAGCTGGGTTCTTAGTGGCAAAGTAGTGGTGAAAAGTCGTGATAAATAAATTAGTTTCGTTCTTGTTAATGGTGACGATCGCAGGATGCACCGCGCAAGCTCAAACACCAACACCAAGCCCAACACCGACGACGGCAACGGAAACCGATACACCAGGACAAGGAAAAAAGCGGTTTAAGCTCACACTGACTCTCTCAGAACCAGCCGATCTAAAGGTTCGTGAAGGCGATGCGATCAGTACCGGGCAACTACTCAGCGATCGGGTGAAGGACCGCGAGAGATTGGAGGCTCAGAAACGTGCGATCGAATTTCAGATCCAGCGGTTAAAACTCCCAATCATTAAGCCGTTATCTCCTCGTGAAGCTGTACCAATCCCAGACCTACCAGCACCCTCTTATTTGCAAGAAGAAGCGGAGGTCGATCGCCAATCCGTAGAGGCTGAGATAGCGGCCAAGAACCGAGACAATCAACAGCGGATGATTGATGCGATCCAAACCTTAGACGCTGACTCTGTACCCCCTAGCACTATCGAACATGAACGATCGAAGTTTGCCGAGCGCGATCGGGAGTTTCAAAAACAAATTAGCGAACAGGCACTTGCTAAGGGAAAGCTAGACAAGGCAAAAGAGAAGTTTTCATATGAGCAATATCGGCACAGCGTAGAACTCTCTAAGCGAGATCTAGACTCGTCTCGAAACAATTTAGAGTATCAGCGCCAGTTGCAGGAATTCGACAAACAGACCCGCGATCGAGCGTTCCAAATCTCGGAAGCAACCACAAAACTGCAAAGCGTTGAAACCCAACTTTCAGCATTGTCAATCATTAGGAGTCCGTACAATGGCACGATTAAAAAGATTAAATGGCTTGGTCAGTCCGATCGCCTTATCACTGTTGAGCTGGTCATGCTTACCGATCGCAGCACAGGCCCAGGCCCAACAACTCCTAAAAGCCCCTTCAGTACCGATCGCCCAATCATCAAACAAAGTCCTACCAGCAGCACCAAAAACACCACCGACACCACCGACACCAGCAAGCAATGACGACGGTGAGGATAAGCCGGAGACTGGAGAGGAGGCACCGATCGACAAGGAAGGCAGACGAGTTAAATCAATTAATCCACTCAGTCCATTGAATTCATCACTTGATGACCTAATCAGAAAGAAGACCGACGACGATGTTTGGAAATCAATGTTAGGCAAACTTCCATGCCTTTCGGTTGATGAGGAATGTGTGGCGAAGCTCCAGGCGCTAGCCATTAAAAACAATGCAACTCTAAAGGCTGTTGACCAACGAATTGAGGCGGTTGACGGGCAAATTAAGACGGCGACGGCGGCGAATAAGAAGTCTATAGACGCGGGGTTAATTGCTCCGATTCTTCAAAGTTGGCTACAAATTCAGGCACAACCGACCGGGGAAAAGACCGGGATTCTGAATAAGTTGGGCAGCTTATTTTCGTCTCCACTGGGGACCGTTAATGAAATCTTTTCACTCATTGGAATTCCACTTTTTAACCGCGCAACTGGTGGGGATAATGCATCACAGCAAAGAACGATCGCGATCGCAGATTTGGAAGTCAAAGTGGCAGCAGCCAAGCAGGAACGGGCGAAGATGGCGGGGATTTTAACCAGTCAGATAAACTTGTCAGTTCTCGCCTGGGATGTGTCAGCGCGTGATTATCAAATCAGTTCGGAGATTGCGCGGCGTGAGTCCACAAAGCTCAAAATAATTGAGATTGGTTATAGACTCGGACGCGGTGACACTGTGCAGTACATGGGGCAACTCTCAGCATTTGACGGGAAAAAAGCCGACACTTTCCGATCGTGGTCAAAGATGCGATCGCAAATAGCGCGGCTTAAGCTGTTGTGTTTAGATAGTCAAATTCAGGAGGCTGAAGAATAGTTATCTCTTGTAGCGATTGCATTCAATTAAATCACGGCTTGCTAACTGGGGAATTGCTGCGAAATTATATGACCAAGTTCCGGAACCAGCTTTTTCGGACAGCGTGAAATTTCCCAGTAAATTATTAGGGTATTCCTTATTGTCTCTAATTGAAACCGCCCCGCACTTATCGCTAGAGACGCTTCGAGTCACTTGTTTTACGTATGATTCTTGGAGAGTTTTCAGCTTTACAGTAGAGTAGCTTATCCCGCTGATATAGAGCTTTTCGCCTGGTGAACGTACATTCCCATATCTAAAAAACTTGATTCCATCCTTTTCAATCCATTGTATTTTGGGATTACTCACACCATTCAAGCAACTATATTTATACTGATTTGATTCGATCGTATCCCAATTTATAGAGCTTTGTTGGGCTGCTAGTTCCGACTTTTTAACATTTACAGTTTTCTGGGTCTTGTCGTCGCCTACGAGTACGAAATCCTCAGCATTTTGGAATAAACCGCCCCGATTTAAGCGACTAGATTTAAGCGTGATTGTGCCGCATTTATCAGGCGTGAATTTGATTGAAGTGAAATATTTTAAATCTCCGTAAGTCAGTTTTAGTTTCGCCTTTGCAGGGAATCCGAAAAGTATTACTTTCTTGTCTTCCTTAAAGTCTGTGTAAGCGATCGCCGGAAATTGAATTAGAGCAATAGTCCCAACGACTTGAATAATTCTGAAAATGATTTTCATGGTGAAACTCAATAGATAAAAAGAAACCCCCAAAAAGCGGGGGAACTTAGGACAAATCGCAAAAGGTTGAGGTTAAATCAAAGAACTATGGCGCAACGATGTATTTAATTCCTCCAATGCAACGAGCAGGAACAGCCATGGGAAGGGAGGCAGTAGTGTAGTCGGTGCCGCTAAATTTGAAGGTAATGGGCGCAGGGGCGGAGGCAGAACCCAGCTTAGCCTCACCGCACTTACCGACTGTCAAGACCTTACTTTTTCCGACCCCAGTGTATTGGACAAGCTGGGCTAATGATGGGGTTTGATTAACGACGACAACCTGCCCCGAAATAGTCTTGAAATTCCCCGTTACTGGAGTCAAAAGGCTATAAGTTCCGGTCGTGGTATTGAGGGCGCATTTTGGCGTAGCAGACACAGGTAGATAGGTGGTATCAATATTCGTGGTGCCGAGTTGGACGTTCGTGGGAATAGGGACCGTCGCGCTAGGGACAGGAATAGTTACTAGCCCACATTGATTAGTAACTACGCTCCTTGTTAATGGGGTTCCAGTCAGTTCTAGATTCAATTTCTGCCCAACAGTTTGACCCGCATCTTGGAAATGCACGACCCCAGCAGCGTCCTTGAATGGTGCGGCTTGGGCGGAAGAAGCCAGAGAAATCATTGCTAGAACGGCAACAGGCAAGAAGGCGAAGCGCTTATTCATGGATACAAATTGATAGTGATTAGCGAAACCTATACAGAGCAACCTTTTAAACCCGATAGCGTATAAGTACGGATGTTTCTATCTGTTTGATTGCGGTTTCCTTAAAATGAATGTATTTCGGAAAGTATTTGACTTGCTACCTAGAGAAAAGTCTTTGCCCCTCAAGCGCCGTGTTGTGAATGAACTTAACGTCGAATTATCGAAGTAAAATGTGGCAACAAGAGGAGACGGCAGTGCCGTTTCCCTACCCGGATTAATTGTAGGGAAACGGCACTGCCGTGTCCTGATTTCGGGTAACATTCCGAGGCTACCGGATTAGATGTAACATTTATGTAACCAGTTTAATCTCAAAAATGAAATCAGCAATCAAAATTTTATTAATAGCAGTTTTGAGTGTATTTGTAGTTTTACAAACAGCAGAAATCGCAGACTCTATAATTAGTGCTTTTGGCGATAGCAGTTCCCGCAAACCTTTAGCTTCAAATCAATATACAGGTGTCGCTTATCTCGATTCCGCTCAATGTACGGGTTCGTTGCTAACAGGAGGATTGTACGTTCTCACGGCTGCTCACTGTCTGAACGAGGGCGGGGTCAAGGTTCCTGCTGAAACGGCAATCAAAGCAATTTTTAAATTGCCTAGGGGTAAAGTTAGCATCCCCGTTAGCAACTATTATATCCATCCGGGCTGGACTGGTTACACGTCAGAAGTTGGCAACGATATTGCTATCTTAAAGCTGAAAAAAGCGGCCCCGCCAACTATCGAACAGTACGAAATTAATAGAAATAAGAATGAAATTGGTAAAGTGTTTACAAAGGTTGGATACGGATATATCGGTTTAGGTGCAAAAGGACAGGATGAAAATTCTAATTCTGAGGCGAAAAGATATAGTGGACAGAATCGCTATGATGCTTTAATTGATGTTTTGAAAAATGCTACAGAATCGGATATGTCAGAATTGGTTTTGGGAAGTCAATTAATCTTTGACTTTGACGATGGTACTGCGGAACATGATGCTTTGGGGAGGCATTTTCCGAGGTTGCGCGATCGAGGTTTGGGAAAAAATGAAATAGCCACAGCTAGCGGAGATTCCGGCGGGCCTAGCTTTGTTGACGGGAAGATTGGGGGGATTAGTTCTTGGGGTTATAGCGATCGGGGATTTTTCAAAACAAATATCGCGGATGTCGATAAAATTGACGATAATGGTAGTTTTGGCGAAATTTCTGGGGACACGCGGGTGTCATTTTATGCTGCTTGGATCGATCGGGTGACAAAAAATAAGTGATTTGGTTAATTTGCGATCGAAAAAAACGTGGTGCGTCAACGCCACGTTGTCAACAATTAGTTTGGTCAATGCGATCGCAAGTTTCATGTAGTTTGGGCGTTTCAAGCCTAGCCCTGTCAAGGTGTTCTTTATTCAGGCATTCTTTGTGAATCTTGAACGGCAACGGTCGCTGGCAACTCCACGAGTAAACTTAGATCAGCCACTCTTGCCGTTCTCTTCGACTTTTGGCTTTCAGTATAGTGGTTGAATCTCTCTATGAATGTATTCAGAGTTCATCATGCTCAAAATTCTATCGATCGCCCTACTCTTTACCCTTATTCCCTCTCAAGTCCTGGCCTGGTCGATTGACTACAAAACAAGCACCATATTCACAGACGGACAAACACCGGGACAAAGTTACGAGGTCATCTATCAAAATTTATCAAAGTCTAAAAAGATTAGGGCTGATCAGTGTGGAGTTTTGAAGATAGAGCCGCAGGTTATTAAGAAAGCAAAAGTGCCCGTAAACCTGCCTATCAGGGTAGGAGCGAACAATATTACAGTGAGAAATTCAAGCAGCCAGCAGAAATTCTAAATTCAAACGGCAACACAGGATACAAATATGACTCGTTTTATGTAAACAAGAGATATTAAGCTAATTTCTGAGGTCTTTGGCATTCCCTCCTCGACTCTTAGTCTCTTAGAGAGTCAGTAACCTGAAAACAAACTTGATAAGTCATTAATATAGAGCATTACGTTGATTCCGTATATTGGAATAAAACCCCGTCCCAGCAAGCATTTCAGGCTTTTTTATCTTTGTTTATATTCTGAATTTGGAATTCATGCCATCTCTTTGAGTATGTCATAGGTGCGACTGTCTTTTAGCTCTATACCCCATCTTTGCTGTACAACTTCGATTATTATCTTCCCTGTCCATATCTGTCGGTCTATTCCATAGTCGCTTGGTTTCTTCTCCAAGAGCATTCTTTTGATCGCTTTTACCATCATGTAGATACTTGATTGCTTCCAACCGTCTTCTTATATATTGTTGTTGATATTTGTAAAATAATTTTTGCCACTCTTCTTATTCAAAACTTCTTCTACTTAGTTGCTCTGATCTAGTCATAAACTCTTCTCTATTTTACGTCTAATTCTACACTGGGAAGGGAGTAGAACATATATTTTACACAAATACAGCCAAGGAATTAGTAGATAATCTCACTTTTTTGTCTTTTTTGTCTTTTTTGTCTTTTTTGTCTTTTTTGTCTTTTTTTTGTCTTTTTTTTGTCTTTTTTTTGTCTTTTTTTGTAAGGCTTCAAGAAAATAATGAGATAAAAAACTGACAATAATTTTTCTGATTTTTCTGTTTTAATAGATTTGGATTATCAATTCAAGGTGGGGTTTGAGCAGACGGCACTGGACTGTTAATACAGAGATAAGTCGCTAAAGTTATTTCTGGTCAAGCTTTTCACGATTTTGCTGTCAAGCGGCATAAATCCTTGCTGGATAAGCCTTACAACCATTTATCACTTCTTTTCCAACCAGTGCCGAGCAGACATATTTGCATGGGTAAAACCAATGTAAATACTTTAATCACTAGGTTAAAGATCATTGCCGCAGTTGATAGACTTGCTATTTCAAAATTGAAGGAGAATTGTAATGAAAATTGGAAAAATTGGAAAAGATATATTCGATAAAGCGGACGATGTAATCGATAAAGTGGACGATGGAGTCGATAAAGCGGGACAAGCAATTCAAAAAGCCGTTCATGTTGGCGGCAAGGAGATCGTTGATACTACAGGCAAGGTAACTGCTGCAGGTAAAGATTTAGCCAAAGACACAGTAAAAACTGTTAAGAAAACTGCCGTTAGTACTGCTGGTCAGGCTAAAACTATTGCAACTCGCAAAGCTATGGCCACTGCTAAGGTAGCAGATGAGGCTCTAGACGGTATTGAAGCAGGAAGTAAACTTGCTGTTATAAGTATGGAGCAAGGTACTCGTGCTGGTGTGTATGCTGTAGCTCAAGGCGGCGAACTTATTGCTGAATGGGTTGAAGCCAACTATTGCCTGATTGGTGTTAGCATTGCCCTTGGCACAGTGTTTGCCGCATTGTTATATCGTCCAGAGCCAAGCAGTCAAGCAACCACTGTGGCTGCAACTGCACCGTTAAGCTCAACTGCTATTCTTTATCTAAGTGCTAAAGAAACTGTAGGTGCTGTTGCATTAGGAACAGCCTGCGATTTAACAGCAAGTGCGTTTGTTGAATTGATTTGGATAGCACCGGATGTGCGTAAAGCTATTGGCAATTCTAACAAGAAAATATTAACTGATGCTATTGCATTTACGTTAGCAAAGAGTATGGATGCAGCCGCTGGAGCAATGATTGTTCCACAAAGTTGTGCGGCAGTTGTAGCAGGTGTTGTTACGACTCTAGTAGCACAGTTGGCATGTGAGAGAACATTGCCAAGCGGCGCTCGCGAATGGGGCACGGTTGGTGCAAGTGGTCTATGATAGCCATTCCGGCTCCAATGAGGTACAAGTCAAAATCTGGAACCCTTGTTCAGAGGGACTTGTAGAGTCTGCTTCGTGCCTCGCGTGATGGAGAATGGCTATGTGCAACGATAAACCTAAATAAACCTGTTGGGTAATAAGCTCAAAAAGCCTCGAAAGCCAGTCTGGATAAGAGCTTCAAGGATTTTAAGTTAAAATCCTTGAAGCCATCTCTGGGTAAAGGTTTTAGCCAGCAATTCCAAATTCAAACGGTAACATAGGATGCAAATATGACTCGTGTTTATGTAAACAAGAGATATTAAGCTAATTTCTGAGGTTTTTGGCATTCCCTCCTCGACTCTTAGTCTCTTAGAGAGTCAGTAACCTGAAAACAAACTTGATAAGTCATTAATATAGAGCATTACGTTGATTCCGTATATTGGAATAAAACCCCGTCCCAGCAAGCATTTCAGGCTTTTGTATCTTTGTTTATATTCTGAATTTGGAATTGCTGAGCAGCCAGAAATATACTTGCAAAAAGACTGATGAAGGAAATATCCCGTATTTTGGCGAAACTTCGTCATTTAGCTCCATAGCGATCGATGGCGAGAACAACGTTACTTATATATTGCTCCCCAATGTTCAGCCGGGAAGTCTGCATGATGTGGAGTGGCGGATTGAGAAACGCCGCAAGGCAAGGGCTGATAAATGTGGGCGAATTAAACTAAATGAATCACAATCTTTTAAACACGTTCCCGGCGTAATTGTGGGCGGTCAAGATGTCATTGATATAGTTCCGAGAACATGGTTTTCAAGTTGCAAACTAACGATTTAAGGGAATACTTTAGAGAGAATAGTAACTAGATGAGTCGGTATGAAATTTCCAAAACAGGCTGTAATTCCGTTGCTACTCGGTGCAGGTTTGATCGCCACTTTATTGAATCAGTCAAAGTTCTCGGATTTGGGCAGCGCCTTAGCAAATTCCCAGAACAAGCCCGTTAATGGGTCGATGTCGGAAGAGATTACGATCGCCAGAGTAAAGGACGGCGACACGGTGAAGCTCTCAGACGGCAGAGATGCTAGGTTCTGTGGGATAGACGCACCGGAGACAGGAAAGAGAGACAAGCCAGGACAACCAGGCGGCGAGGAGTCTAAAAAGTATCTAGAAGCTTTGGTACAGAAGGCCAATGGGAAAGGTTCAATTGTCGTTACTGACATCGACAAATACGGGCGCACCGTTGCAGAAATCACTCTAAGGATTCCAGACTATCCGAGCGGCGAGGTTAACGTAAACAGTGAAATGATTGCCAGCGGAAACGCAGGGCTGTTTCATTCTAAATTTCGACATTTTGTGCATCTACGAGAACGCATCGTTCCAGGCATCAGAGATTTTCGTCTTCGATGGCTGAAACCACTTAAACTCGTCACCTAAATCTAGAATGAAATGACCCTGAGCGGAAACGCCTTTTTTTATAGACAGTATTCTAACTGTCCCAATGCCAAGAGTTTTGAAACCGCCGAGGGACGAGCGAAACAAAAGAAGCTGGGAATCTTTGCTAGCGAGGGTTTCGAGAAGCCTTGGGATTTCAGGAAACGCATGAAGGGCTAATCCTATTCTAACTAATAAAGGTTATATAGAATAAGACAACTATGAGACGAGATAGGGGGGCGGCAGAATTTTGCCCCCAAAAGATGGACTTTTAAAAGTAATTAATCAGCACATCCACGCCACAAGCCAATCACGCCACACGATCGGCAATCAGTCATGTGGTGCGATCGTAACTGTTGTCTGTTCATGACTGTGACCTAACCCAAGACTCAATCTAAGCGCCACCACATTGATGTGAACTATCCGGTCGCTTCCAGCTAGAACCAGTTCTAAGGTTAGTCGTTAAATAGACTCGCCCTCTTTTATCTCCAGCTCTTGCATGTGAACAGTCAGGGATAAACGTTAAACAAACTCGCACTGGGTCATCTTGACGACTCGCATGAATAGCAGCTACGGAGTTATAGCTAACCTGATACCCGCCATTTGTAAAGCTGATAGCACTACCAGATCCAGGTGTTGGAATCAGAACGCCGTTATCGTCTAAGGAGGCAAGACGATAGGAAACTTCCTTCACAAAAGTCTGAGTGCAAGTGCCAACCTTTTGAGGCAAAGGATCCGCTAAAGAAGCATTACTCCAAGCTAGGAAGACCATTGCAATGACAGGGTGAAGAAACTGTTTCATAAGAGAGCATTGGGCCTAGGTAATCAGCAATTCCAAATTCAGAATGTAGCCAAAGACACAAAAGCCTGAAATGCTTGCTGGGACGGGGTTTTATTCCAATATACGGAATCAACGTAATACTCTACTTAATGACTTATCAAGTTTGTTTTCAGGTTACTGACTCTCTAAGAGACTAAGAGTCGAGGAGGGAATGCCAAAAAACTCAGAAATTAGCAATATCTCTTGTTTACATAACAACGAATCATATTCGTATCCAATGTTACCGTTTGAATTTGGAATTGCTGAAGATTTAGTAGAATTGTTGATTACAGACCACTTCCCCACCCGTTTGCACCACAGGAGCCTCGGGACTTTGGCCGTGAGGATGCGCTACAAAAGTAATCTGAATGTACTCCATTCGGCTCATCCAGCGATGGATGTGTTCCCTTAACAACATTCTGTTCAGTAGTAGTAAACTTCCAATCTTTGCACTTTCTTAAGGAGGCAGGCTTTCCATCATATCCGTCGAATGCCCACCCGCCACAAGATACAACTTCTCCATCTCTTACAGTAATTGATTCTTCCCACCCAAGATACTCACCATCTGCAACAGCAAGCTCCGCCTTAACTGGTAAGGAAACAACTATTAGGGACCCAACAACAAATATAAAGGTTGAGTGCAGCTTGCAGATCCGATTCGAAAACATGGTTCACCTTGTAGTTTTAAGAGAGGAGCACTCGCGGTCTAACTATTTACTAGCAGCAATTCCAAATTCAGAATGTAGCCAAAAACACAAAAGCCTGAAATGCTTGCTGGAATGGGTTTTATTCCAATATACGGAATCAACGTAATGCTCTATTTAATGACGTATCAAGTTTGTTTTCAGGTTACTGACTCTCTAAGAGACTAAGAGTCGAGGAGGGAATGCCAAAAAACTCAGAAATTAGCAATATCTCTTGTTTACATAAAAAGAGTCATATTTGTATCCTATGTTGCCGTTTGAATTTAGAATTGCTGATATCCACCTATCAAACACCCATCAAGTATATACAAGTAAGTGGGAACAGGCATGACAGTGACATTAGTGAGTAACAGGTACCGTGTGGTGCGTGAGTTGGGGAAGGGTGGTTTTGGGACGACTTCGTTGGTGGAGGATACGCAGCTTCCGTCTGGTCGGCGGTGTGTGCTGAAGGAGCTGATGCCTGTGGAAAATAGCCCGGAGACTTATACATTGGTAAAGCAGCGCTTTGAACGTGAGGCGGTGATTCTGGAGGAGTTGGGCAATTTGACGCTTCAGATTCCGAGCCTTTACGCTTATTTTGCTGAGAATAACAAGTTTTATTTGGTTCAGGAGTATGTGGAGGGGGAGACGATCGCTGGGCGGGTACAGTCGCAAGGTGTGATGAGTGATGCGGCAGTGCGAGAGTTGATTTCGGGTTTGCTTCCTGTGTTGGCGGTGGTTCACGATCGGAAGATTATTCATCGGGATATTAAGCCAGAGAATGTGATTTTACGTCAGCGCGATCACAAGCCTGTGCTGATTGATTTTGGTGCGGTGCGGGAGACGATGGGGACGCTGATTAATGCAAATGGTCACACTACGCAGTCTATTGTGATTGGGACTCCTGGTTTTATGGCGAGTGAGCAGGCGGCGGGTCGGGCGGTGTTTGCGAGTGATTTGTATAGTTTGGGATTGACGGCGATTTATGCGCTGACGGGTAAGATTCCGCAGGAGTTGCCGACGGATCCGATGACGGGCAATGTGCAATGGCGGCAGTATGCGCCGAGTGTGAGTACGGGATTAGCGGCGGTGATCGATCGCGCAATTGCTCCGGTGAGTCGCGATCGGTGTCAGACTTCAGGGCAAATGTTGGATGAGTTGATGCGATCAGATTCTGCAACAGGAATGCCGGGAACTATTATTTCAATGTCGCCGGGGTCAATGTCGCCGGGATTCGACCAAACACCCATGATGACTACACCCCAAAATAACGAGAATGTTGGGAACTATCAACCCACTATGGTTGTGGCTCATCCAAGCTACCCAACGCAAGCAATTCAGCAACCAAGTGTTGGGATCGTGCCGAAACAAGGGATAAGTGATTGGGCAAAAGCAATGATCATGGGTGGATTTATTGGCACATTCGTATTAGTTGCAATCTTTATCAGTCGCCCACAACAAACTGCCCAAGTTGCAAATAATTCATCTACCGCCGTACCGACTTCTCCCGCACCCCTGGTACCTGCTGCTTCACCTGTTGCGGCTGTCCCTCAGTCGGCACCCCAACAAGCACCACCACCGCAGACTGTTATTATTCAGGCCGCTGCACCAGCAATTGAAAAAGAAACTCTTGCTGAGAAATCTTATACCATAACTCGCAAGGGTTATTGTACATTTCTCTCTGCCAGTCGTAGTGGTGATATTGTTGACGACCAATGCACGATCTACGATAGTCAAAATGGTTCCTATCAGCTTAAATGGTCTAATGAAATTCTCACAACCATTATTGTTGAGCCAACTGTTGAAATTGATAGTGAGCCAGCATCTATAGTTCGACGTAGTTCAGCCGAAGTAACGGTCAAGGGAGCCAAAGGCAGCACAGGCTTTTGCTGGAGTTGCCGTCCATAGCAAGTATACTTTAACAAGTTGGCTGAGATGCCTAATTAGATCTTGCAACGGAACGGAGCATCTCGCTTGAGTTAAACTTGAAAAGGGATCGCCGTCCGCTGAAGACCGAGCCATTATGTGGCAGAAATTCAAAAATTTCAGAGCTTGAAACCCGTCACGCATTTGGAATTGCTGGATTCAAATGCGTGAATGAGTCAATGTATTCAGCGATCGGCGGCGGTGAATCTGAGAAAGTGAAGTTAATATGACCAGCGACCGCTTCATAGTGATAAACCTCGAAGGCCATTAGAGCGCCAGAAATCCAGCTTTTCCATGGTCTACAATCCGCGTCAGTGAATCCGATTAAATCACCTGACGATCGTAATATCCCAGCATTACGAGCCGCGTAGGAACTAGGCTTAGACTCAAACTCGTAGACAGCGCCGAATTCCTTACAAACGCCGTAAATATCCTCAGAACTATCGTTATCAACCACAATTATTTCATAGGGTTTAACGGTTTGACGAGACAAGCAGAGTAGGCACTGATAAAGGCTTGTGGCCTGGTTTTTAACGGGAATTACGATCGAAACTTTCATGCTCTAATGCTGCTGTTAATTGGTGCTGTCTGGCGGTTGAATCGTTTCATCATCCATAACATTCCCCGATACAGCGATCGTATTCCCTAGCACTGCTGATTCTTTATCGCTAAGAACTAAAGGCAAATAGTAAAAGGAGCTAAGTGAAATCTAGAATTAGAGAATAGAATTTTGGGTATTCGGAAGTCCTAGAAGAAGCGATCGCCATCACTATGAGTCGTGTTTTTAGACGATCGCATTAACAATCTATTTCCTAAAGGCGATCCAGAGGATCGGGATGAGTATTCGGCGGAGAATGTTTTTTGGTGCCTATTGAGGCGAGGTGGTCTTATCTGCAAGGACAGGCGAAACAAACTGATATTGGTAAAACGATCGACCTGGCGATGGAAGCGATCGATCGTTAAAGCATCATCTCAAACAGGCGATCGCAACGACCTAGACAATCAACTATTCGACACGTTCGCAGGTTGTCAGCAAATCCTCAGACAAGACCCACAACAAACAGATAATCGCGATCGATTTGAAAATTTGTGTCATAACATTCAAACACGATATCGGCGTAGTCCTCTACTCACTAGGGAACGCGATCGATTGGAAACTATATACCGAAGACGCGAGTCGAACCCATACACCATTGCGGACCAGGCGGTTTAAGTCCCTTGCGTCTGCCACTCCGCCTCGAACTGCGATCCCCACGCGGGGCACCCGCTGCGCTCTTTGTTGCCGCACTCACCACAGAGGAACACGCCGCAGACTTGCCTATTCCTCTGTGTGGGTTCAATTTTCTTTGTCCTGCTTTATCATAATGTGATAGAAATCACAGCCCGATGCTTGTGTAGCGTGTAGATTTTGTTGAGAAACCTGAAAGTGAGATGTGTAGGAAGATGAATCCGGCAAGCAAGCTCAAGGCGGCGCTTCGCACCACCCTCGCGGTGGGATCCCTGGTGGTACTTCTGGCTGATCCCAAGGCGGTGCACGCCGACGGCTTATCCGAGGACCCGCTGCGCCCGACTGCCTGGACGGGCAGCCTGCAGGCGCGCAACGTGGACGCGCGTGCCCACACCTACTATTTTAAGTTGCCTACCCGTCTCCCAAGGACGACCCGCGAACGCGTGGTGGATTTGCGCCTGCTGGTTCGGGGGACGGGCGAGGCCCGAGCCGTTGTGGCGAGGTCGGCCGATGGTGTTCCTCATTACTTGATGGTGGTTGTCGAGGGAACGAGCGCCTCATCGTGGACAGAGGGTCGCGCGACAGCACCAACACCGAGCGGGGCGCCCGTGCTCGCGGTGCAGATTGCCCCCGGAATCGCGGAGTGGTCGGTGATGGTCGATGACCAGATGCAAGCCAGGTCACCCGTCGTGCGTCACCCCCACTCCCGGAGATCTCCTGGTGGTACCACACCTCCGGTCCCTGCTGGCGGTGGCTTTCCACCTGTGCCAGGAGGAGGTTCGGCCTCTCCGTGGCCTTCCAGTGGCTTACGCGAGGCCATCCCGCCGGGCTATGCGCCCATTTACTATCAGATGGACTGGCGTGGTGGCGTTATGACGGTCGAGTCGACGATCACCACTGCGTTTAATGGCACCGTGACCTTTGAGGTCATGTCGCCGACAGCGCCTCCAGAAGCCGCTTATGCGATCTGGGCGCCTTCGCACACCTATGTTTCCCCCGACGGCCAGCCTCGCACCTCCGGGCTCTACAGCGATATGCGCGACATCCCGGCGGACCGCTACTTGGTACGTGTAACGCGTGAGACGGCCTCTTCATCAGGTGCTTCATACACGCTGCGGGTGCGCTAGGCGCTACGGTAGTCGTGGATGTGTATCCTGCGGCCTGTATGCTGGAGTCCGCCGGCGATGTAGGGGCCTGCAGTGCTCTGGTCATCGTCCGACTACTCTGCGGCGATCGCTTCAGGTGATTGTTCCGGAGGACTTGGAGTTCTTGCTTACGGTGCGCTATTCAAGGGCTGTGACTCCAGGTAAAGCGCTGGTCCGCGTCGCTGATGAGGGCGGCAGAAAGTATCAAGTGCCATGCGAACATCTTTTGGCTCTCGTCTCCGTCTCACGCTATCCCTTACTCGCTAAGGAATGAGAACTAAATAAGATCCAGAACTGGGATTCCCTTAAACTCTTCCTAGAAGCCATAAGGGTTTCAAGAATTGTGGGTGTTATTAAATTCTCGTTCCTAAGTGTGGCTTCCTTTTCCTCGTTTTGGTAGAAGCGTAAACCCTGCTTTACTCAAGTTTTGCTTGAGTTCTCGGATGCTTTTGGGCATGGGGTAATTAACAGACCTATTATATCGAACTATAGCAGAACGAAAATCAGGGTTACTTCATAGATGATTGGGTTCATGAACGATCGTCGCTTCCTTTTGTTGGTGCGATCGTCAACCCAGGAACTTGCTCAAAATCTTTCCGATCGCGGTTATCCATTGCGGGTTCCGATCGTAATGGTGTGAAGTATGCAAAAGGGATTAGTTTCATGGGGACATGGCTGGCTGAGATATGGCGGCTATGTCCCTGATGCCGATCGGGAGTTGAGGAGAATCGATCGAACTTTTTCTGTCACTGGGTTTTGGTATTTTGACTGGGTGGAAAGTGGGGATGATTGGTTGGGCGATCTGAGGGGCGATCGTTACAAAATACAGCAATAATTTCCTTTTAAGGCTGATTTGGCTGACAGCTTCAATATTTCTACGTATAATGAAATAATATTTGGAAACATTCTGCCTATCACCCCTAATTTTGGTAGATAGGTGGAAATTTTCCACCTACTAATTGTTATGTTATGAATCTTTTGTGGTTTAGTTATCTTATTCGTTGCAAACCCAACTTTTGAATTTTTAGTGAGGAATTTCTATGGATCGCTACTCCACCGGGCAAAATATTTCGAGAAGGCATTTACTAAAATATGGGGTTGGATTTCTTGGAGCAAGTTCTTTAACGGTACTGGTTGGGACTAAAGCATTTGCCAGCACCGAAAAAGTTCAACTCGTAGCGTCCAATCCAGGAACCAAACAAAGTACTCTTACTCCTGATGCAGCCCTGAAAAACTTAATAGAGGGGAATCAGAGATTCGTTGCAAAGAAGCGGTTGAATCCCCATCAAGATGACTTCCGCATCAAAGAAGTTGCAAGTGGACAAGCACCCTTTGCAGCTATTCTCGGTTGTGCAGATTCAAGAGTAGTACCTGAAATTGCCTTTGACCAAGGAATTGGAGATATTTTTGTGGTACGAGTAGCTGGAAATATTGCGTCTACAGAAGATATTGCCAGCGAAGAGTATGCTGTTGGAGTATTAGGGGCACCATTGCTTGTGGTTCTAGGGCATGAGCGATGCGGTGCGGTGAAAGCGGCTCTAGAAGGTGGTTCATTTCCTGGTGTAATTGAGTCTCTGGTCAGTGCTATTCAACCGGCGGTTGAAGCATCCGAAGGTAAACCGGGAGATCGTCTTACTAATGCAGTGAAAGCCAACGTGCGCATTCAAGTAAAACGACTACAGAAATCTTCTGTACTCGCTTCAGCTATACAAAAGGGTAAACTTAAAATCGTTGGAGCCTTCTATGACTTAGACACAGGAGAAATTAGTTTAGTCAGTTAGGAATGAGAACTAAATAAGATCCAGAACTGGGATTCCCTTAAACTCTTCCTAGAAGCCATAAGGGTTTCAAGAATTGTGGGTGTTATTAAATCCTCGTTCCTAACGTTCTTGGTCCAAGTGAGTGAACCAGTCAATGTATTCAGCGATCGGCGGCGGTGAATCTGAGAAAGTGAAGTTAATATGACCCGCGACCGCTTCATAGTGATAAACCTCGAAGGCCATTAGAGCGCCAGAAACCCAGCTTTTCCATGGTCTACAATCCGCGTCAGTGAATCCGATTAAATCACCTGACGATCGTAATATCCCAGCATTACGAGCCGCGTAGGAACCAGGCTTAGACTCAAACTCGTAGATAACATCAAACTCTTTACAAACGCTGTAAATATCCTCGGAACTATCGTTATCAACCACGATAATCTCATAGGGTTTAACGGTCTGACGAGATAAGCAGAGTAAGCACTGATAAAGGCTTGCGGCCTGGTTTTTAACGGGAATTACGATCGAAACTTTCATGCTCTAATGCGGTTGTTAATTGGTGCTGTCTGGCGGTTGAATCGTTTCATCATCCATAACATTCCCCGATACAGCGATCGTATTCCCTAGCACTGCTGATTCTTTATCGCTAAGAACTAAAGGCAAATAGTAAAAGGAGCTAAGTTAAATCCAGAATTAGACAATAGAATTTTGGGTATTCGGAAGTGCTAGAAGAAGCGATCGCCATCACTGTGAGTCGTGTTTTTAGACGATCGCCGTTTTAACGTTTAATCAACAAATTCATCATGTTTAAAAGAAAAAGGCACGTTGAGTAACGCACCCTGGTTGCAAAAAAAACGGCACCTCCACCTATGCTCCTACTATCGTCTCAGCCACTCACGAGGTATAACGCCTAGTCCAGCCACTCACGAGGTATAACGCCTAGTCCTATTTCGACATAATCATTATCCAATTTTACCCAGCGGCTATCCACGCCCCTCGGTCCTGAGATACAACATTCAACGTTTCTGTATTTCTCGTCTATTAAAAACAGACCGTTGCGATCGGTGGTAACATTCAAATTATCGTGTGGACCCATAATTTGTATTTCAATTTCCATCGGGTTGGGGATATTTACACAAAAGCAATCAAAGTAACCTCTTAGGCGCGCTGGCCGGGAGAAATTACCCGTACAAACCTCAACATATCTTGAAATTTTCAAGGCAACGGTAATCCCTGCCCCTAGGCTTCTAGGCTTAATCCCAGATGACAACGATACGGGAATGTTGAGTGTATCGCTTTCCCAGTTTTGCCATCCTCCTAAATGCATATCCATGGGGCATTCACCAGACTCCATGTATTTGGCTTCTAAACTAAACTCAATGTTTCGGTATTTCTCATCTATGGTGAATTGACCGTTTTCGTCGGTGATAACATCCAAGTTATCCTGTGGACCCATAAAACCTATTTCAATCGCCCGATAAGCGACAGGTTCTTCTGTCCTTATATTTGTCAAGGTAACGGTAAGGCTCATATTTTCTCCTAAACAATAATTTTGACTAAATAACAACGAACTTATTATATGGGTATTAATATACCTGAGACTAAAATCAATTCCATTATTTTGAGTTGTGATTTTTAGGCGATCGTGGCGCATGAAATCAAACAGACGATCGTAATATCCCGGCATTACGAGCCGCATAAGAACCAGGCAGAGACTCAAACTCGTAGACAGCGCCGAACTCTTTACAAACGCCGTCAATATCTTCAGAACTATTGTCGATTATTTCAGAGGGTTTAACGGTCTGACGAGATAAGCAGAGTAGGCACTGATAAAGGCTTGCGGCCTGGTTTTTAACGGGAATTACGATCGAAACTTTCATGTTTAGAGTCCTCTTTTTGCCCCACAGAAGTTACCTTTTAAAATTATTCTGCTTTATTAACTGGCATCTTTAATTGATGGCGTTGTGTATATAAAAACGATCGCCACTCTATTACGGCAGATTATAGAAACTAGCTGGAGTAGCCCCGCAACGCAAGAATTGATAAAACGCGCAAAATCCGAAAGCTCACAAGACGGCCAGGGCGAGAGTGCTAGGGGATAAGCGCTTGGGCATATCTGTTTCTAGGTGCCCCGGCGAAGCGCCCAGGCTACGATCGAAGGAATTGAAAGCAGTCGAAGCGACCCCTTAACGAGTTATTTTGAAAGTAATGGTGCATCCACCTCATCTAGCGTCACCGCGTAGCGCCTCCTTCATGGGTGGGCGGTTCGAGGAAAGGAGGGCAGCGATCGGCTTCTGTAGGGACCATGTTCTTTGGTTGCCAATCAAAGGCAAAGAGATTATGGGCTGGGATGTTTTTCCGGATTGTGGCTCAACAAATCAGCCAGGGAGTTGTCATAATCGTTTGCATAATCGGGGCAATTGGATTATTGATAAGCGGAATCCTAAATGGGGCAATCACAATAAATTATCAACAATATGCCGATTGCGCTTAACTTGGGTAGTATTGAAATTGAAGGCGGATAGACGTTAACGATCGAATAACGATCGGAGACAGAAACCATTACACGCTTGTACACTCTGCGATCTATTCCGTGGGGTGTTTTTGTTTGTTTGTCAGTTGATTCATAGTTCATATCGATCGTATGTAACAAAGTCTCGGTGCATCCACCTCATCATCGTCACCGCGTAGCGCCTCCTTCATGGACGGGCGGTTCGAGGAAAGGAGGGCAGCGATCGGCTTCTGTAGGGACCATGTTCTTTGGTTGCTAATCAAAGGCAAAAAGATTATAGGCTGGGATGTTTTTTCCGGTTTGTGGCTCAACTAATCAGCCGGGGAGTTGTCATAATCGTTTGCATAATCGGGGCAATTGGATTATTGATAAGCGGAATCCTAAATGGGGCAATCACAATAAGTTTCTTGCAGTATGCCGATTAAGATTAGGCTGGTTAATACTAAAATTGAAGGCGGATAGAAGAAGCTGACGATCGGTATTCGATCGAAAACAGATCATGTAACTCACATTCCACACTCTGCGATCTATTCCGTGGGGTGTTTTTGTTTGTTTGTCAGTTGATTCATATACTTTAACAGGTAGTAGAATTTATTTTACAAAAGGGTGAAAATGGGAGGAAAGAATTTAGGTTTTCCCATAATGATCCAATTAACGTTCACAGATGAAGAAATAGAAAAACTACACTACGAAAGATTTCATCATCCTCATCCACGAGT
>JAPLHZ010000268.1 GCA_026389365.1 Cyanobacteriota bacterium | reverse complement strand
TCCTGACTTTTCTTCGTTTAAGTTAGCTATCTCTAATTGTCTTGAGATGTCTCATACTACTCACAAACGAGAATTAGATTCCTTATTAACTTTGCGCTTTCAGTCTTTTAAAACATTAAGTCTATTCCCTGTTAAGGTATATATTGAACGGCTGAATAATACCGTTCGTCAGCGCATCGCGAGGCGGGTGGGGAAGAGCTTATCTTTTTCTAAAAAAGTGGGAAATCACATCGGTGCAATCTGGTATTTCATTGGTGAGTACAGCCGACAAATTCGGCTAGAAATAGAGGCAGATAAAATGGCCTCTCGATATTATCCATCCTTTACCTCATGGCACTACCGAATTTTTCAATCACCCTTTTAGAACCTATCGCAGATGTTGGAATTTAGGCAAATTTAGGAGAGGCGTTTTTCGAGGTATTGCCCAATCATTTGTTGCTCACCGAACCGAGAAATTATGGTCTGCCTCGTCCGATATTTGCTACCGATTAGCTTCACTTCTTCCTCAAACACCGAGCCTTGATACTCCGTCCGCAGGGCTAAGGTTTCCGGGTTGCTAAAGGAAAATACTGCGGTAATGGGCTTGGGCGTTGCAAATCCCCGATCGCGATACATCACCTCGCCGCCAATTCCGAAAATGGTTGAACCCTTGGACATTTCTTTACCCAAAATCGAATTTTTGGTATCCCATGTCACCGCTGCCCCACAACTCATCAGTGTCTCATTTTCAAGGCCATGCAACGCCGCCAACGATCGTAACTCGTCGCAGCCCTGAGCTAGATATTGAACAGTAATCAAGCTTTCCACTTCCCGCACTTTTCCGTCTGGCAATGTAAAATATCGCCGCTCCGAGAGCCATTCCCCCACCGATCGTTGAAAAAAGTCCGAAATTAACCGATCGAGACCCGGTTCCACCGTCAGACGTTGTAGAGAAATAGTCATGGGCACCTGCATCAAGAAGATTGAGAGAATAACAACTGACTACATCTGTATTTAGAGTTGCAAAACTTATGTCAAGCAAACAGTGATTAGTTGTTAATATTTTTAATATAAAGTGCGATCGAAAAACGTGCAACCTCAAAAAACATTTAAAGTCTTTGCCTTGGTATCAGAGATCCTAATCCCCTAACCCCCTTCAAAAGGCAGGGTGGTTTCATACAAAGAAAAGATAAACATTGTCGAGCATATTAGCCCAAGTTCTGAGGGCATCCGGTACGGTACGGATGCCTTCTCGTCTGGCTAACGTAATCGCAAAGGAATTGAAGATGGCCCAGTTCACAGGTGCATGTCTCCCTCGTCGAGCGGGGTCATCTTCTTTAAATAGGACATCTTTGACCCAGTGCAATTTATTTTCAATCGTCCAGTGCTCTTTTGTCGCCTTCAGTAAGTCTGCCGCCTGCCAAGGACGACTACTTAAGTAATAAACGGTCTCTGAGAATTGTCTTTGCAATCTCAATCCGGGGCGTTGAACTCTGGCAACGCTGGCCAAGTTAGGAAATTTTAACCGCAAGGCTGGGGTTGGCTCAAACAATTCCACGGTTCTATGAACTTGGCGTCCATGGGAATCATCTTGCTCTTTGACCTGGGAAATAGGACCTTGAGTCTGACTGAGGGTTTCGACTTCGGTATAACTTGCAAGCTGGTTTTTC
>JAPLHZ010000256.1 GCA_026389365.1 Cyanobacteriota bacterium | reverse complement strand
GGACATCCGGTAAATCGAGTGGAATGTGAATCTGATTCTCCATGAGGCCCCTCGCTTGCTGGCTAACATCTTGATTTTACAGCCAATCGATGAACGCTATATCTGGATGCCGACCACGGCAATTCTAGGAGAACCTTAATTAGCTGAAACCCTCATTCTATCGTTGAGCAGATTAGCAATTAGAAGCTACAAAAGACCTGTTTATAGTACAGGTCTTTTAAAATGAGAATTGCTGGCGATCGAATCTGTTCTAAGGTGAGCTGATTGAACTGAGGTAAAATCAAACTCAACTCTATTTTCACACGTCTGATGTCTGAATTTCCCCATGATGATTTTGCCAAAGATTATTTGACAGAATTGCTGAGTACGATCGGTACTGCTGTTCCAAACAAAGTGATTAAATCGGAACGTCGTGAAGGTGATATTTGGTTTGAGCGAACGGCTAAATTGACGATCGCAGCCCAGCGAAAAAAACTAGGTTTGATGGGTCAGCTTTTACGACGAGATTCATTGATCGAAGTGTTTCGCAATCCGGCGACGGCGATGGAAATTCGAGCCTGTCGGGGAAAGTTGACGGATATTGAAGGCGATATGGTACGCGGGGCGAAACGGAAGGATGAGACCTTGACGGAGGATGTTTTGCCGGATTTATGGTTCATTATGCCGACGGCTTCAGAGGAGATTCGCAAAGGCTTTGGGTTTCGCAAGTCACGGATTCCGGGTGTTTACAGGTTGCATAAGCTCAATCGTACGGGCTTGATTGTCGTTCATCAACTTCCCGTAACGGAGGAGACGCTTTGGATCAGGTTACTCGGTCGATCGGGCAATCAGGAACGGGCAATTCAGGAACTCGTGACGAAACCCGATCGATCGACGCTCTATAATAGTATTGAGGATATTCTGGCGGACTATCGCGCCAAACTGGAAGGAAATCGCTCACTTACCCCTGAAGAGGAGGACTTGATCATGAACCTATCGGCGGCTTATCTGAAAAAGCAAGAAGAATGGAAGTTGGAAGGTAAGTTGGAAGGCAAGTTGGAAGCGGCGATCGGACTACTCCGGGAAGGTATGACTCCTGAAATTATTGCGAGGGCGTTGGGAATACCGATCGAAGCGATCGAAAAATTACGCGATGCCCCAAGGTCGATCGGAGACCATCGAATCTAAGATCCGCAAATCGCCCCAAACTACCGCCCCATCGAATGAAGACCGATCGCATCCTAAAGAAAACCGATCGCCCTTGCAGATTTTCCTTTAGATTAGGTGTAATAGAGAGAAGACGAGTTTTGAGGAGTGTAGGGCAATGGATGCGATCGCTTGGGTGGAACAGGGAAAGCAACAGTTGCAGTGATCGCTGTGTTTTAATCGAGCACTAAGATTAGAAATGCGAACGCTTTGGAGATAGGCGATAAGGCTATTGAATAGCAATAAATAACTTTTTAAAACGCTTTCTTAGAATAAATTTAGAGAGCAAAGATCGATATATTATTAACACCAGATAAAGCTAGAGTTGCCAAATCTTCTTCGCCATCTCGACTAGCCGATTGTGCCTGTCTTGCAATGATTTAATGTCCCAATCTGAATATTCACAAATATCTTTAGTTATATCAAAAGACACCTTCTTATTACTTTTTCCATAAACCTCTTTCTTTTTGTCAAATGAACTATTTTGAGCTTCAGAGTTTTTAATCCCACTCATTAGAGTTAGGTTGCCAAACTTGTGTAGCCATGAACTATGCTGTTGAGGAGTAAATCGTTTCTGCCAATACTCATTTAAACTTCTCTGAGGTAAGACATGTTCAATAGTTATTCTCCCATGGTACGTTTTGCATACACTTTCATCTTGCATTTCTTGGTCTATTCTAAGTAGAACAGATCGAATAAAATTCGTTCTTGTAGGAGATGGCTCATACATATCATCATCAAGAGATAAGAAAAATCCTTCATTATCAGCATGATCTTTAATAACGGTGATAATCTCATCGAAAGACTTTCCAGTATTAATTGCTACCAGAGTTGAATAGCAAACAATTTCTCGCTTACTACGGATCTGCTTTTTAAACCATCCATGGATATAGGATTTTTCAAATGTCTCCATAAATTCCTTAAATTGCTTCTTGCTGAATTTACTGTTTTCCATCCGATTAATAAATGCCAGCACGGGTGGGAGCCATTCATCAGAGAGCTTTGAGAGTGACGAGAAAATTTTTAGTAATCCCGCTTCATCAAACTCTAAATCACGAATTTTCTGATAATTGTGGTTCTCCTAGAATTGCCGTGGTCGGCATCCAGATATAGCGTTCATCGATTGGCTGTAAAATCAAGATGTTAGCCAGCAAGCGAGGGGCCTCATGGAGAATCAGATTCACATTCCACTCGATTTACCGGATGTC
>JAPLHZ010000283.1 GCA_026389365.1 Cyanobacteriota bacterium | reverse complement strand
GGATGATGAAATCTTTCGTAGTGTAGTTTTTCTATTTCTTCATCTGTGAACGTTAATTGGATCATTATGGGAAAACCTAAATTCTTTCCTCCCATTTTCACCCTTTTGTAAAATAAAGTCTACTACCTGCTAAAGTATAGACAATCAGAAATCAACAGTTGATTCCGATTTCACCTGCTTTTTGAAAAATCCTTTCATATGTTTGAGGAACCTAGAACTGGGGAGATGCTGAGACATGATCTGTAGTTCAACGTCTTCGGCACTAGATTCAGTCTTAATAAAGGGAATCTCTTCGGCCAAACCCGCAACCGTTAGACAAAATGCAGTTCGTTGGATCTCTTCGATCGTTCGATCGAGTCGTTTGGCAATTTCGGCGATCGTTATTTGACCATTGGTAAACTCCCAAAGCTGACGCTCTTGTGCATTTAATTGAATCGTGGGCATCCCTTGGACCGTGGCTAACAACCCAGACATCGATTGCGGTAATTTCTCTTGTAAAGCTGACCAATTTTTAAGATTTCGCAATCCTGGCAAGGTAACGTCAGTCGCTTGAATATTAATGCCCGTCATTTCTGAATAGGGCATTTGTACATTACTTTTCAATTGAAATGATCCATCAATTAGTTCAAAAAGTGCACAAATCTGTCGAATAATCTGAACAGAAAAGAGCAATTTCATCTGTTCTGCCGACAGTAAATTTTGCGATTTTAGGTAAATACCCAAGGGGGTTCGCAAGGGACATTGTTGAATTAACGATTGGAGTTGAGGTTCAGCAATCCATTTTCGCTGAATAATCATATTAGCTAAGCCCTGATAATCTGTTCTGTCAGCAGCAGCGACAATACGACCTTGATTAAGCCAGATAAAATAACTATGAAATTCCTGCGTCGAATTAGGCAACGATCGGATCGTTAAAAGTCCTGTTTTATTGCCTTCTTGGGCGAATTGTAGGACTTCTGACAATGAGAAATTTGATAAATATCCAGTAACAGGCATAAGCCCCTCTTCTTCAATCTTTTCAATACAAAATGTGCGATAGCTAGATTTATACTAGCTATAGTAGGTGTTCTATCAAGGACATAATCGCAGTCGCCACGGACATGTATTCATTAGGATTTACTTCTACCATAGCAGGCCGTTTAATTAAGGGAGAACCATACCCTAACGCGATCGCCATATTCTCCATGGTCCAGGCATTCGCACAATCTAAATGGGTAAACCCAATGACCATAGGGGCTTTAGTCCGCTGTCGCATAAAGTTACTAATCACTCTAGCATTGCGAAATTCCCCAGGACGATTAGCCGGAACCAATAAAATGTAAGCATGGGCCTTCCGAATCAGAACATCCCACATAAAATCAAACCGCGCCTGACCTGGAGTCCCATAAAGGTGAAGTGCCATATCTTCTCCCATATTTAGTCGCCCAAAATCCATAGCAACAGTTGTCTTTTTCTTAAGTAGTGACGTTTCATCTGTCGCATCCCGATCGGTATCTATCACGTCGATTTCGCTAATCGATCGAATAAAAGTCGATTTCCCGGCTCCTACTGGACCTGTTACCACCAAACGCATTACTTCCATAAACTCTCACCCAACAAAATCATAAGGAAACGAGAAAACCACCAATCAAAGATTCTCCAAATCATTCACGTATCCGGCAGATGATAATAGTAATTGGTGGTTATCATTGATTGATTTCCTACTTAAACATTACTTTAAGTTCAGAAGCTAAGCGTTTGATTTCTAACTGTACGAGTCCTTGCTTCGCAGATTGATGCGCTAGGACTAGGAGAACGGCATCAGAACCACAATTGGTCAGAAATCCATATCCAGTATCGCCTTCGATCAAAATTCGATCGAGACTCCCACGAGCAAGCTCACTACCAATGCGCTCACCTAGAGACAGCATGGCGGCGGACATGGCGGCTACCCGTTCTTCGTCCATTCCTGCTCCCAAAACGGAAGACAAGGATAATCCATCCGGGGTGACAATGGCCGCACCTTGAATATCGCTGACACCTGTCACGAAGTTTTGAAGAATTGAAGTGAGTTTTTCAGAGTTAATCATGAGACAATTACTTGATTTCCTAATTTTTACAATTGGGTCAAAACAACACTGTTGGGAAGTTGTTTGGCCCTGGACTGATTGGATTTGAGATGGCTTTATTCGCTTTGAATATTGAAAGAATCCAATGTTCAATTGATGGACAAATTTAGCCCAAAACTTCAAATTCGACCACATCATGAGTTCCACCGCGCAAAACAGATTCAATCTGCTTACCCCGAAGACGTTTGTTCATCATCGATTCCAAAGCTCCTTGGATTGCACCTAAGGTAAAGGACATCGTCCGAGAGGAACCCTGCGCTTCACCAGTGGAACAAATGGTTTCGCGGCAATAGACCCGATAGCCATTGTCCACTGCCTCAATCTTGTCAATCAGACAGAGTCTAGTACCATCGATACCTAAGGCTTGTTGCATATAAAGGGTGGCTCTCGCTAGGTCCGGCTCTGTGCCCGCCAAATCTAAACTCTGGGCCAATCCCCTACCGCGTGCCCTGCCAGCCGCGATCGCCGCGATCAAGCCCGCTTTCTCTCCAAGTGCTTCTTGGAGTCCACTCACCAATGCTCGAAAACAGATGATACTGCTGAAGTCGCCAAGTTCAGGCCGTAGATTTTTGGTTGCTGTAGAGATCGTTGCTGTAGAGATGGTTACTGTAGACATATCAGTTGACTCTATGTAGGGAGATAGTCAAGAACTATCTATGAGGTTAGTTTTATGATTCCCCACCTATTAACAGAAACATCACCAACTCAAAAAAGATAACTGTATATTTGAGAACAATATTTTTTCCATGGGTAGTGTATTAATAATTGTTAATGCATGGTAGATTCCTAAAATAATAGACACGTAGATTTCCTAGTGCTAGTCTTTACAATATCTCTCGTAGAGACAGTGATGAGCTTTTCAAGAAATCAACTGTTTGGCCGAACCGTTCCTTACTCTTAATGACTAAAATGCCTCAAAGCGCCTACTGCAAGTTTTTGTTTAGCCGAGAACAGTTTTTGTTTTGCCACATTGCTGTACCAGACCTGCCCAATTGTCTTCCTGCGATCGGGCACAATGGGAAGTACTACAGTCTCCTTCGTACTGTCAAATGTGCAAAGAAAGGTTTACAGTTGGCTACCAAAGCCAGCCACAACGGACGTGAAGTCGCCATTACACAAGCAGGGGAAAATTATATCCTTTGGACACAGGAAGATTCTGCTGTCTTTTATCGGCCAGATAAGGACACTAATGTTTCCCCGAATGCTAAAAATCATGATCAAGTCCTCAAAGCCACTTTCTCTTCTTCTCCTTGTTTGATTTTGTCCGATCTTTCACCAGAAAATTTTTGCCTTCTCACAGTTTCCAATTCTGTTGCACCTGTCATAGGGTTTCAACATCAACAAACCTATTACCGTCTTATTCAACGTGAGCAAGATGCACAGACAGCAGTTCATGCGATCGCGGAGCGCGCTTGCCGAGGAGGTAAAATTGCAGTTGTCCCTATGAAAAGTGACTATGCAATTTTTGTCTCAGATCCTTTAGCAGTACCGACCACTCAACGAAGTTCTTAAGCCTAGTGAATAAAAGCAGTCATAATTTCTGAATCATTCTATTCGGGACGTAATCATTCTTGGATACCAAGTTTGATAATTGCTCCTTTAGCTCCTTGATCATGAAGGACAGAAGCAACTTGTGTTTGGGTTTCCACTGAATTCACTTCAAACCCAACCAATCGTGAGGCTTCGGTTTCATGTGGAACTACTACGTCAATATAAGTTCGCGATCGAAGCACTCCCAGATCTTAATTTGACTTTTGATCCAATTGCATGGCTTGAGCTAAAGCTAGTTTGATGCTCGATCGATCGATATAGGGCTGAATTTGTAGGATTGTCCAGCCAGTGAGAATGCTTAAGTTCTCCGCCGTAATCCCACGCATCAACATTTCTACACACCAAGTTTGCTGGGCTTGTAGCACTGTTGGCAGCTCGCCATCTGCCCGCAGCACTCCCTCACACCAACTTTGCCACATCTGCGAAATCTGCTCACTGGATATCGGCTGACCATCTAAAGCAAACAATGCATTCTGATCATCTTTTCGCTGTTTAAGCCATTTAGTTAAAGGATTATTTGTATAAGAGCCATAGCGTTTACCGAGAATCCATTGGTTGAGGGGAATAGGGCGAAATTTCGATGCAAGTTTGACTTGCAGATAACTCTGGTCCCGATCGCTGATATATTGCTGACGATTCAATCCCGAAATTTCCTCCGGAGCAAGTCCAGAAGCCAGCAACACATAGGCCAACGCTGATTCTTGAACGCCTGATTTACGCGATCGGTCCAAGATTTGATGGACCCAATGATCCGGTAAATCTTCTACCAGACTCGATAAAGGCCGATCGGAAAGACCCTTAAGACTCGCGGATTCAGAGAAACAAACCTGAATCAACCGATCGAGAAAATCAGCCCGATCGCGCCATAAATCATGGGATTCAAGCGTCAACTCCGCCATCACATATCCCAGAAGCGCACTATTAAAAATAGTAATATCGACGGATGGAGCAGTCCGCAAAAAATATTGGGCGATTTGCTGGTTCGCGACACTCAAGCGATCGGCAAGGGCACGGCGAATAGCAATAGCGGCATCAGGTTCACCCAAAAACGATCGCAATAGCTCCGAAGAACGATCGCACACCTCTAAAGTAGCACTTGCATAATCCCGAAGAAGTTGCACAACATCTCCAGAAGCCGGAACTCGATGCACGATCGACCCCAAGCCCTGAAAACTCTCTGACTCCTCGATTACCGCCAATATCAATCCCTGTTTATTCCCAAACTGCCGGAAAAGTGTCACCTCGTTCACCTCTGCCGCTTCCGCAATCTGTCGGGTCGTAGCCGCACTGATACCGCCACTTGTAAAAAGCGTGAGTGCTGACTGAATAAGGCGTTGACGGGTTGAAGAGGAAGCCATGGTTTTTTATAAAACAGAGGACGATCAAAGACTTTGTAAGTGATGCTTGCATTTTTTGGAAAAGCTTGTTAAGGTAATTGCAAGCGGAACTTACATCGCTGCTTGCAATTCTACTCCACCATTTCCAAAAGTCAACTCTTCAATCCCAAAAAAATATGATGACCAATCAAAATCAAACTGCCTCGATCTGCGGTGGTTCTACTGCGCTAAATTGGACGAATGTTTTGTTCTTTAGTTTTTTCCACTTAATAGCATTGATTGCAGCGCCTTTAATGTTCTCTTGGTCTGCTTTAGGCGTTGCATTATTATTACATTGGTTATTTGGTGGGATTGGAATTTGTATGGGCTATCACCGGATGCTGAGCCACCGCAGTTTTCGGGTGCCGCGTTGGTTGGAATATATCATTGCAACATTTGGGGCGTTGGCGATTCAAGGTGGACCAATTTTCTGGGTCGGAGGCCATCGTCAACACCATGCCCATACCGAAGATTTGAATAAAGATCCCTATTCAGCAAGTCGCGGTTTTTGGTGGAGTCACATTGCTTGGATTCTTTACCCTAGCCCCGAAAGCTTTGATCCAAAACTGTATAGTCACCATGCCCCCGACTTAGCAAAACAAGCATTTTATCGGTTTCTCGATCGCTACTTTTTAGCCTTACAAGTGCCATTGGGCGTGGGTTTGTATGCATTAGGTGGATGGTCATTTGTAGTCTATGGAATCTTTGTCCGATCGGTACTTTTATGGCATTCAACATGGTTTGTGAATTCGGCTTGTCATGAGCAGGGGTATCGAAATTTTGCAGCCAAAGATGGTTCTCGAAACCTCTGGTGGGTGTCGATTTTGACCTATGGTGAGGGCTGGCATAACAATCACCATGCCTATCCCCATGTCGCAAAGTCGGGATTCCGTTGGTGGGAAATTGATACGACTTGGATGGCGATTCGGAGTTTGCAATTGATGGGTTTGGCAAAGAAAGTGAATCTTTATCCTAAAGGAACCATCGCCTTGAAATAAAGATTGTTGATTGATTTGAAGAAATCAGGTTGGGAAGGGGAATAACTCACAATCCTGCTATTCAGGTGGGTGTGGGTATGCCCTATAGTTTAATCTAGTGCTGAAAACCACGATCGGGTTCCAAATGATTGACACGATCGTGCAGCAATTTTAGTAGCATTCGACAATGCCGTGGGAAAGTCTTGATGTAAGATAAAATGACAAAATGCACCATGAAAAACATCGCCTGCACCCAAGGTGTCTACTACTTTAACGATAGGAACGGATACAGTTCCCGATCGGTTATGATCGCAATATAAAATCATATTTGCCCCTTGAGTAATGGCAACAAAGGGAATTTTAAACCCATTTAGAAATTCAAATACTTCATTTGATTGTTCGCAGTTTGGAGGCAAGAAATTAGTGGAGCAAATCGCATAGTCAGCATAAGCTAACACGGTCTCAAATCCTGGTTTCCAACTCCCACAATCTATCACCACGGGAATACCATGCGCCTTAGCCAATGCCGCGATCGCAGCACTCACCACCATCTGATGCCCATCAATTAATACAACATCGACTCCATCCAAAATCTTTAAGGGAAACTGATCGACTTGAAACTCTGTGGCATTGACTGAAATCACGGCCCGATCGCCTGTGGATTGGGTCACTAATATTGAAGAAATCGGGGGTGATTCTAGCCGATCGGGTAGGAGATCAAATAGTTCTAGATTTGCTAGATCAAAACGAATAAATTGACTGCTGGGGTGTTTGCCAATTGCACTGAGTAACCGACTGTGATTGCCGAGCCATTGAAAGGTCATAGCGGCGTTTGTGGCTGGCCCTCCTGCTGCGGTGAGAGCATCGATCGCGACTATTTTTTGATTGGGTTGTGGAATGCTGGGTGTCAAATAAATGAAGTCCAGTGTTGTTAGACCGATAAAGAGGCCGATCGGCATGATGTTATCCAAAACAATTCTAATGTTGTCCATCGCACAGACACACGAGTCAATCGAGTATCTAATCTAAAGCTCAACTTCAATCACTGTTACGATTGCGATCGCTACTTCAGCCATCGTTTATCTCAGAAATTGTTCCCAACCGTCGGATAAACCTTTGTACATCTAAACCACGAAGCTGAAGGGCATCTAAGGTAGAGATCTTTGACAGGCCATTGCTAGGTGTTGACTCAATTTTAATATGCCAAAAATTTGCTGCAAAATATGGCTTCCAATCAGTGATGGGAGAGACCAGTTTGATAGGTAGCTTATTGATTGCATCAGAACTAATGACTAGTGCAGGACGAATTTTCTTGATCTCACTCCCGATCGTCGGTTCAAAATCGACAAGCCAAATTTCACCTCGTTTTGGTCGCATATTTCTATCCATCAATAATGTCTCCCGCCATCAGATCACGCCATTCACTTGAATGCTCATAATGGTCAATCAGACCTTCAGCTTGTCTGGCTAACATTGCACGACGTTCTGCGATCGGCTTCTTCAGAAAGGCACAACGAGCTTCCAATGAAAGTTCCTTAATCTGTGAATGGGGAAGCTTTTGTATTAGGAGATGCTGTTCTTGAGGTGAAAGCGTTTGAATAAGTTGAACGATCGAATCAATTAGTACAGTATTCATAGTTTACGATTAACAGTCCAGCTATGAGATATTTTTATTATCACCGATCGATCGTCAAATCAGAAATCCTTTTAGAGACATTAAATTAGTAAAACAACGATCGCCCCATACGACCGATCGCCATTCTCCCAACTTCTCCAACGATCTGAGGAAACGATCGCCCGATCGATCGTACAATTGATCCCTGTTACATCGCGATCGTCCCCATGACCTACATTCCTCTCCACCACAAATACCGTCCCCAAACCTTTGCACAACTGGTGGGCCAAGAGGCGATCGCAACGACACTCAGCAGCGCCCTCACCCAAAACCGCATTGCCCCAGCCTATCTTTTCACAGGCGCACGGGGAACGGGAAAAACATCAAGTGCCCGAATTTTTGCAAAATCACTGAATTGCATCGCCGGAACTAGCCCAACCCCAACGCCTTGTGGAGTTTGTGAAGTCTGTCAGGAGATTACCAAAGGAAATGCACTTGATGTAATTGAAATTGATGCAGCAAGTAATACCGGAGTCGATAGCATTCGGGAATTGATTGAACGATCGCAATTTGCCCCTGTTCGTTGTCGTTATAAAGTATACATAATCGACGAATGCCACATGTTAACGAGCGCGGCATTTAATGCGTTGTTAAAAACATTAGAAGAACCACCCGATCGGGTGATTTTTGTCCTAGCAACAACCGACCCTCAACGTGTTCTGCCGACCATTATTTCACGATGTCAACGGTTTGATTTTAGACGAATTCCACTAGATTCTTTAGTTCAACATTTAGTTCATATCGCAAAACAAGAAAACATTGCGATCGCCCCCGCCGCACTCCATCTCGTCGGACAAATCTCTCAAGGCGGATTGCGCGATGCCGAAAGTTTATTAGACCAATTGAGTTTATCGCCCGATGAAGTCTCCGTGGATAAGGTTTGGGATTTAGTCGGTGCCGTTCCTGAACGAGATCTAATGGCATTAGTTCAAGCGATCGCAACTGACAACGCTGAAACAATGCTCGACCAAACGCGAAAACTAATGGATCGTGGGCGAGAACCCATGATCGTATTGCAAAATTTAGCTAGTTTCTATCGTGATTTATTAATTGCAAAAACCGCCCCAACTCGTAATGATCTAGCTGCAATTACCCCACCCACTTGGGTACAAATGACCACATTTGCAAAAGGTGCAGAAATTGCTTGGATATTAAAAGGTCAACAGCATTTACGTTCCGCAGAAGTTCAAATCAAACATACAACTCAGCCTAGACTTTGGTTAGAAATAACATTAATGGGATTACTGCCCAGCGCATTAGGTTCAGGGGTAACACCGACCAACATCGATCGGGTTCCAACCATAGCCCGATCGCAATCCGCACCCACAGCACCGCCGCCAGCACAACCGATTCCACAACCCCGAGTACAACAGTCCACCCCTCGATACCAAACTCAACCCGAACTACCACCCAAAATCGCACCGATCGAAACTCCACCAGAAACCCCACCCGATGGTCTTCGACCGACGGAAGGTCATCGAGATCTTGTCGCCCTTTGGCAGGCAATTCTTTCTAACATTGAAGAAATTCCAGCCCGTGCAATCTTTAGTACAAATTGCCACGTTGTAGAATTGAATGGTAAAGAAATCAAAATTGGTATTTTCCAAAAATCGAGTTTTACGATTGTCAAAGACCGATCGGCCCAACTCGGCAAAGCCTGTGCCAAAACCTTAAAAGGCGCGGTGAAACTGACATTCATCGTCACTGAAGGGAAGGGACCGGAGGGAAAAGCCCCTAAGGTTCAGCCCCTGCTGGTTGAACCGACCATCCCCACGCCGCCTACTCTGCCTCAAAACGTAATCCCCATAACGCGCCCAGCTACACGCCCAGTCACGCCAAAACTAGTTCCCGCACCTATGATCTATGATCAGGCGTCCAAGGATATATCTAGTGGTGTGGAATCCTGGGAAGTCGATGAATTGACTAAAGCCACCAAAAGTCTAGCCATGGCATTTGATGGAAAAATTGTCACACTAGATGATGAAATCGATGTAATTGAAGAACCAGAAGCATTAGTACGCACGATCGAACAAATTATGGGCAGTGACGCTTTAGACGCACAAATTATGGGCAGTGACGCTTTGGAAGATCTCGAAGATGACGAGGATGACGATGTACCATTTTAGTCTGTGACTTACAAACCTCTATCGAAGCCGCTACGGTAGTTCAAAATTCAGCATCTAATGCCACGCGGAACGTCGTACTAGGTTCATAGATTCGATTGGTTTTTTCATAGGTTCCGCCAAAAAGATTTTGGACATAGAAGGTCATCCCGACTTGGGGTGTCAAGGGTACGCGGGCATTCAGATCTACATTGAGCCAAGAGGGAGAATAGCTATCAGCGGTATCACCTGAGTTGAGAAATAACGATCGTCTGGACCCACTATAGTAATTATTCAGCAGGTTAACCTTCCAACCGCGATGGTCATACCCTAGCCCGAACTGCGCTACAGAAAACGGAATCTGACTAAGCTGTCGTCCTGTGTCTGCTCCTGTGGCAATGCGAGCATCAGTATAGGTATAGTTGAGAAAGGTCCGCCATTCAGGTGTGATCTGGTATTGCAGTGCGAACTCAAGACCATTAGTATTGACCAGTCCGATATTTTGCCATTTACTTGGTTGGCCAATGCCCAAAGACTGAGTTGCGATACGATCGTTGAGACTACTTCCAAAATACGTCAATTGTCCAGTGAATTTATCATTCAATTTAAGATCTGCACCAATGGTCCAAGAACTTCCGAATTCGGGTTTAAGTTGATCATTGGGAAGCCAGCCGTGAACAGTATCGTAGGCATAGAGTTGATCCAGTCCCGGCAACCGTCGCACAGAAACCCAACTGCCTCGCAAGTTAAATGCTTTTGTTGCAGACCAATTTAATCCCAGACTAGGATTGAGCGCACTTCCAGCCCGATCGGTGAAGTTCTGGCGGAGTCCTAATTCTGCTTGAATATTACTACCTAGGTCAATTGTTCCCAATGCGAATAATGAGGGCAAAAATCGAGATTGATCAACCTTGCCATTGAATGCGCTGACTAATGGATTATTACTATTTGCAGTAGAGTTCAAAGATTCATTTCTGACATCTGTTCCCCAACGAAGTTTTACTCCCTTTGAGATTTGCCAATCATGATCAAGGCGAAAGGTAAATGCTTTTGAATCTAAGTCTCCAGTTCGATAAAAACTAGATCCTGTCGGTCCGTAGGTATTGAAGTAGTCTCGGTTATAGCCGATCGTTGTATTTAAAATTGAGTCTTTTGCTAATTCCGATCGTAAATTCAAGCCAATATTGTAAGCATCATGATCAAGTCGATCGTTTTGCAGTGGAAACCCAAAGTAGATTAATCCCTTTTGGCTAGTTATCTTAGTCGCATCAAACGTCAATGTATTAAGTGGATCAAGCGCTGCACTAATTCGAGCGTAGTAAGCATTAGTGGCAGTATCCCCATTAAAAAGCTTGCCATTAGGTCCACGATTCGCCGCACCTACAGGGACATCATAATTATTATCCGCGCGGCCTTGCTCATACCCAAAGGCGTAATCCAAACCTTTGGCAAATCCGGCATAGCCAACACGATAGTTCTGTTGTCCAAAGGAACCCAATGTCACACCCAGGGTAAGCTTCGGGGTTTGGCTTCCAGGTTTTGTAATGATGTTGATGACACCGCCGAAGGCTTCAGAACCATACAATGTGGAGGCACTACCACTAGAAAGTTCAATTCGATCGATCGTGCTTGTTGGAATACTATTGAGATCAATATTACCGTGATAAAGATTGCCATTAGTCCCAATCGATCGACCATTTAAAAGATAAACTGATTGATTGATAGTAGCTCCCCGATAGCTGCCGCCCGTATGAATATCTGCCGCAAATCCCGTATCGTTAACAGTAAATCCAGGCTGGTTTTTAAGAACTTCTGAAACACTGCGACTACCCTGTTTTTTAATATCTTCTTGATTTACTTTGTAAACTGGGGTCGCCGTGGGCTTGTCTTTTTTCTTCTCCGTAATAATCAGTTCTTCTTCGGGGGCTTCAAATTTCTCACTTTGAGCTAAGAGTTCATGGGCTTGATTACTAGTTTTTGGCAGATCTTGGATACGAGTAATCGGAATCTCGGCGATTGCTGGAGCACTTAAAAGAATGAGACTGCTGAGTCCGATCGTTGAGATTTGAAGCTTGGAACACATGTTAGTTTTCTAAAGAAGACAAATTCACCCCATTCTGTATTAACGCCATGAAATCTGTCAAAAGACAGCCTGTCAAACTAAGGAGTTGGCGGGGCTAAGGGTTCAGGCGAAGGCGCTAGAGGTGCAGGTACAGACACGGATTCAGATACAGGTGCTACAGGTGCTACAGGTGCAGATTCGGGAGTAGGTGCTGGCTCAGGCATAACAGGAAGTAGGACAGGAGGAGAAATAATACTAGGCACAGGTGTTGGTATAGGTTCAGGAGAAGGTGCCATAGATTCGGGCGCAATAGATTCGGGTGCCGTAGATCCAGGTACAACAACAGGTTTGCGATTTTGTTGTTCTTGTTCTTGGGAGGTACGCTCACGGGCGATCGTATCTTGTTCGGCTTGTCGTTGTTGACGGCGAGATTCCTGTTGACGCTGGAAGTCCGATCCTTCCTGCTGAGAAGTCACCCGGATAGTCGTTCGATCCCCGTCTTCAGACGCTTCATACTTGCGACGACTGATGGCTTCGAGAGCTTTACGATCGAGTTCTGGATCACCACTAGATTGTAAAAGTTTAGGAATAACTGTGCCATCTTTGCTAATTTCTTGACTAATGCGCAAGGTTCCTTCAGCACCGAGATATTCACTCAGTCCACAATTTTCGACGCATTTTGGTCCTTTCTTCGCAGCAGGTTTTGATTGAGCAGAGGGATTCATCACCACAGGAACGATCGGTTTTGAAGCTTCTAGTGGCATTTGATTCGGCTTAGTTTGATTAGAGTTATTCGGTAGTCCCGATCGTCCCAACCGATTGCCATTACCATTGCCTGTTCCGACTGCACCAGAACCGCTTCCAACCCCAGCGCCTTGTCCCCAACCATTAGCCGCATTAGGATTGAGCTTCCCAGTATTACGATCGCCTTTGCCACCTTTACCACTAGCGCTACCGTCAAATTGACCTAATTTTACTGGGACTACGCCAGTCTTTTTGTCTGTTTTTAAATCAGTTTTAGAATTCGGATCAGATTTATCTTGAGACTTTTCCTCGACTTTTTCTTCACGTTTTTTTTTGATTTCTAGCTTGGGTTCTTGTGGGACTTCAGGCGAGGCTTTTGTTACCGGATCTATGGGTTTTATATCAGGCTCGATCGGTGCGGCTATATTTTCTACTGGGCTGGGTTCTACTGCTGGGCTGGGTTCAGGGATAGAAAATGGATTACCCAAAGTTGCAACATTATTACCGTCCACGTTACCGCTCGCTGCTCCACCATTCCCCTGAAACAGTGAAAATGCAGAACTACCCCCTCCATTCCCGCCAGATTCTAATAAATTCTCTTTTGGGGTATCGCCCACAATAATTTCAACCTCTTCTTGAGGCGAATCAACCATATTCTTAGCAATCAAACTCGCCCAACCCAACCCCAAACTAAGATGCAATGCCAAGGCGATCGGGACTGTAAACTTAAACGAATGAATCTGTCGCTGTCGTTCTTGTTCGCGCTGCTGTAACGCTGATGGAATAGAGGATTGAGATAAAGATGATGATTCCATGGGAGAACTAAATCTGAACTACGACAGGCTGTCTTACTGAGAAAGACTTGCACTAAGACCATAACTGTACCATAATCTTTCTGGCATTGTAGGTTTTGAACAGGGAATGAAGGAATCTGGGATGGAGTTATTTAGTCTGTTGTTTACGACTGCCGGACTTGTATTGTTTCCGCTATTGGGATTTTCGATTTTTGTGATTGCATCGGCGATCGAACGAGGACGGTTTTGGTTAAAAATATCGCAGCGTCAGCCAAAATTTGCAAAAGAATTAATCGCCCTATATCAACAACAACCGGAACTTGCGGTGGAGAAAGCTCAACGAAATTTAGATTTGCCCCTTGCTCGGATTATGTTGGCAGCATTGCAATTAAAAAATCCGAGTATGGATACCTTTCGATTGGCGATAGAGACGGAGTTACGATCGGAAATACCGGGACTGAAACGGTTTATGAATTGGTATGAAATGATTGTCGGATTAGCACCATTGTTAGGGTTATTGGGTACAGTGACAGGTTTGATTCAGGCCTTTAGTGGATTAAATATTGGAGATGTGGGTGGGACAAAGAGTGCCGTAGTGTCAGCCGGAATTGCAGAAGCACTAGTAACCACCGCAGCAGGAATTGTCGTTGCAACGATCGCCCTTGTTGTTATCACTATTTTCCGCAGTGCTTATCAACGTCAAATGACCTTACTCGAAGAATGTGCAGGGCAAATGGAATTGGTTCAGCGCTGTCGATTAGAAACTATTATTGAAATGGTGGAAGCTGTATGATCCGTACTCCGATTGAATCCGATCGCCCCATTGAAGTATCTACAACACTTGTTCCACTGATGGATGTAGTATTTGCAATTTTGACATTTTTTATTATGTCTACCTTGTACTTAACGAAATCGGAAGGATTGATTGTAAATTTACCAAAGGCATCGCAATCCCAACAGCAACAACAAACTAGAGTTAACATCACCGTCCTACCGAATGGAACACTAGCACTAAATAAAAATATTATTCCCCTTGATCAACTGGAAACCAATGTTCGATCGCTCATGCTAGCCACCCAGCAAACCATTGTGATCATTAATGCAGACAAAGCCGTTGAACATGGCAACGTTGTGGCAGTCCTCGATCAAATAAAGAAAATCGATGGTGTTAAGATTGCGATCGCCACTAAAAAATAGGCACTCCGAGAAAAACGCGCCCGCATCATCAAAGCGTCTGCGGAACAAGAAGCGTCTCAAAAGCTCTCCGAAGCTGCGGCTCAAATTGCTGCTAATCCGATCGCGTTGGAGCTTCGTCGGATGCAAATGCTGACGGAAATTGGAGCTGATAATAACACTACAACGCTTGTGATGATGCCTTCGGAGTTTATCAATATGGCAAGAACGATCGCCCAAAGCTCCCCTCAAAGCCCCACAATTAGCCCAATCCCTGAACCTATTCCGTTTAATCCGATCGTTCGGAGTACTGAATAGAGCTAGACGATGGTCTTCGACCGACCAAGGTCAACGCAAAATCCTGAATATTCGCTATCCTAAGGAGAATTGCTGCTTCGATGGTCTACGACCGATCGGAGATCATCGTGGCGATTTGATGAAATCTATCAGATAATGGTGCTGATGAATTCATGACCTTGGTGATTCCCGTGATGCTCACGCTTAATCTGCCACCTGAAATTACACAATAGACCTCCTGCGAAAGTCGAATAAAGTTGTACAATAGATATAAATTCAGCTAATTGAACGTGAGTTATAAACAAGCTAAGAATTTAGAGCCTGTAGAGTTCAAACGATTGTGCGGCGTGACTCCAGCAACATTTGAG
>JAPLHZ010000026.1 GCA_026389365.1 Cyanobacteriota bacterium | reverse complement strand
GATGTGAATCGTCTCTTTCAACGCCTCACTCTCGACCTTAATGGGTATACGCGATTTCCAGCAACCTAAATTCCCTAGGATTGTCAATTGCCTTCAAACCACATCTAGCGTCCTCCACGGGAATTCTGGGAGAACCAAAAAGGAGAATTAAAATTGAACCTAAGTTCCCGTGGTTAAATTGAAGAGTATTTGTGTGATTTCTAGTTTGTAATTTCTGGTTTGTGATGTTCAATTTCATCGTCTCGATCGCAGCCCATGGCTCTCTTCGTCTTCTGTTGCTCTGTGTTCTGTTTCTGGGTTTCATGGTGCTTCCGGCCCAAGCCGCGAGTTTGACCGATCGGTTGAATGCTTATCCTGACTGGCATAGCAAACCTGAGCTTAATTCAAACTTTGAAGAGGTGGCCTATCCGAGCTGGATGTTGGGAACGTGGATTTGTGAAAGTACGTTGATTGATATGGTGGCTCCCGTTCCAAACGTGACAACGCCGGGATTTGAAGGCAATCGAAAATATTTGAACAAACCTGTACGGTTTGATGTGCGATTTGGGCCGACGAAAATTAAGGCCAAGCGTAAGTTTGGGATTCCAACTATTATGAATTTCTCATCCTCACAGGAAAAAGTAGTGGTCGATCGGGTCTTTAATGGTTTAAGTATTGCCCGAGCCTATCTTGGCGATGGCGTAGTTCAATCAGTGAAAATCAATCCTAATTTACCAAATGAACAACTTACAACTTTAAAAGACGGCTTACAGTTAGTATCCGTCACCACTGGGCATCAAAGTGAACGGCCTACTCCAAATTTGTTTCTAACTAGTGAGTTTTTTCAACAAATCTTTCGTTCTTCAGACCAACCCTTTCTAAATCAGGTTGAAACCACAACGAAATATAGTTACATACCTGCATCACAATTAACCTCACCTAACTTAGATGCCAACTCAAATGCAGAGGTTGATCTTGTAAAAGCCAATCGTAACGAAATACCTACGATCGTTGCGGATCAATACACAGCTATTTACCTTTCTCCACAAGACCCAAATTATTTCGAGGCGATCGGCACACCTGTCGCGCTATATCGCTATCAGCTCAAACTGACTCCTGCCAAATCATCAATCTAGTTGAATTTTATTAAATAAATCAGTATATTTATGCATCATCACGTAAACAATAATGTCATCAATGATGAGAATACAGCTTGAGTTGCTAATGTTGAGGGACTTCAGAATTTCAGGGTTTTGGGCGGCGTAGCAGTTGTAACTGCATAGTTAGTAACTACATAGTTGATCAACATGTGTTGTTTGCCAATATGTTCGCCAAGCTGAATTTCAAGAATAAAAGCTACGAGTCTTCCCTTGATAATTTAAGCGGCCTTTCAGACCATGAATTACTCTTTTAAGATGAACCACTACTGCGAACAATGGATTGCCGATTGGTGCCAAGAGAATGGCTGGACGGATTATTTTGAGCAACAGTCATCCTATTGGGCATTTCCACCGCAAGCCGTTATGCCGACTCCCATTCCGATTCAGGTCTTGAGAAGCATTAAAGTTAAAGAAGGATTGAGTCTGGACGAAAAACAATGGTGTGTTTTAGCGATCGTAACCCTAGTGACCGGATTGGTCATTAGTGTCATGACGGCTGAGCCTGTTGCGGGGATGCTAGGATTTGCGGGCTGTGCTGCGATCGTGGGCCGTTTAGATGATGATGCATTGCCCGAATAAACCCGATACGCTCAAAACTGAAATCCGAGAATCCATTGCATTGGCGATTCCCCTGGCCGCCTCCCAACTCGCTCAATCTGCGACGGGATTCGTCGATACGGTGATGATGGGCTGGATGGGACCGAATACCTTGGCGGCGGGTGGGTTGGCTGCTGCTTTGTTTATGGCGCTGTGGGTGAGTGGGCTTGGGCTGACGAATGGTGTGACGGCGCTAGCGGCTGAAGCCTATGGTCATCAAAATATCGATCGAATTCAAAAAATCACCGCCCAGGGAATTTTCCTGGCCTTCCTAATCTCACTGCCCGCGATATTCGTGCTAGCCCAAGGTGATGCGTTAATGCAACTCAGTGGGCAATCTGTGGAGGTCGCTCGTGATGCCCAAACCTATTTAGGATTCATCGTCCTTGGATACTTTCCAGCGATCGCGTTTGTCATGTTGCGGGGTGTGGTGTCGTCAATGAATGCGCCCCGAATTACGATGGGGATTGCGATCGTGGGGCTGGCATTGAATGCGGTGGGGAATTATATTCTTGGTTTTGGGAAATTAGGCTTTCCGGTAATGGGGTTGTCAGGATTAGCTGTTGCGACGGCCATGACCCATTGGTTTATGTTCATTTCTATTCTACTTTATATGTGCTTTAGTCCCAAGCTGCGGGGCTTTCGATTGCTTTCTCAATTCCCACAAATTGATCGATTAATTCTTTGGCAATTGTTCAAACTTGGACTTCCCATTGGAATTGCATTTACAGCGGAAGTGGGATTGTTTAGTGTTACAACCTTATTAATGGGGCGATTCGGCGTTTCAGTATTAGCTGCACATCAAATCGTATTTCAAACGATCGCTATGATTTTTATGCTGCCTTTGGGGGTGTCCTATGCGACGACTATTCGGGTGGGGCAATGGTTAGGTAAAAATAATATTCCTGCCGTTCGACGATCGGCCTTTGTCGGGATGGCGCTCGGTAGCGGAATCATGGCGATCTCGGCTCTTTTGCTGATTGTATTTCCGAAGGTTGTCATGGGCTTGTATGTAGATCTATCCATTCCTGCCAATCAAGCCTTGCTGCCGATCGCAACTAGCATGTTGACGGTGGCGGCGATCGCTCAAATTCTGGATGGTGTACAGACCACTGTGGCGGGAGCATTGCGCGGATTGCAGGATACAACGGTGCCGATGGTGCTGAGTTTTGTCGGCTTCTGGATGGTGGGACTTTCGTTAGGCTATTGGCTGGCCTTTGGGTTGGGCTTGGGCGGGGTGGGGTTATGGATGGGGCAATCGATCGGAATTACCACGGCATCGGTTTTATTTGTTGGACGGTTTTTCTGGTTACTGAGAAACCGATGAGGTTGGACTATAGAATGTATGAATTGAGGCTACGAGAATGACGGATTAGGATGATTATGGGTCTGAATGATTATGGGTTTGAATGATTCTGTGGGCAATGATTTTGTTGGGCCAAAGTCGCCTTGGTGGGTGCAGTTGGGGCAGTTGATTGCCAATCCGATCGGGTTTTTGACAGATTGTGGAGCGCGGTATGGCGATCGGTTTACATTGCGCATATTAGGGCCAAAGTCGCCGCCGTTAGTCTTTTTGAGTAATCCTGATGAGATTGGTGCAGTGTTTGGGCCATTGGCAAGCTCCTTGGAATTTGGCAAGGTGACGCAGGTGTTTTTGCCCTTGGTCGGCAGTCAGTCGTTGATTATGCAGCAGGGCGATCGGCATCAGCGACAACGACAATTGTTAATGCCTGCATTCCATCGGGAAAGTTTGTTGCGCCAAGGTGAATTGATTTGTAGTCTGACCCGAGATCAAATGGTGAATTGGAAACCGGGCGATCGAATCAATATTCGTCAGGAAATGTCTCAGATTTCATTGCGAGTGATTTTAGAAGTTGTGTTTGGATTAGCGCCCGGAGTTCGCTATGAAGCACTCCGATCGCGCCTCGAAAAATTATTAGATCAAATTACTGATCCATTGTATTCAGTTCAATTTTTTCTGCCGCCTTTACAACAAAACTTAGGTGCTTGGAGTCCTTGGGGACGGTATCAGTTGCAGATGGCGGAGATTGATCAATTGATCTATGCGGAAATTAATGATAGACGATCGGAATTAGATAGCCTAGAAGAGCGTACTGATATTCTATCCATGCTGATGCTAGCGAAAGATACGGAGGGCAATGCAATGCCCGATGTTGAATTGCGAGATCAATTAAGGTTCTCCTAGAATTGCCGTGGTCGGCATCCAGATATAGCGTTCATCGATTGGCTGTAAAATCAAGATGTTAGCCAGCAAGCGAGGGGCCTCATGGAGAATCAGATTCACATTCCACTCGATTTACCGGATGTC
>JAPLHZ010000348.1 GCA_026389365.1 Cyanobacteriota bacterium | reverse complement strand
CTTAACCGTATTGAAAACTGTTGGGCTTGGCTGAAATCTCGTATCCGTAAACTCCTAAGGGATTCACCTAATCTTCATGATGCTATAGACTCCGTTCTTGCTCTTGCTGCGTCCTAACTTCACTGGCTATAGCTATAAATGGAATTTTGAGTAAGATTTGATTATTTCGGCTCACACATTAGAGCTAATGGTCACTCCCATTTTTCCAAAGCTCATACTCACTAATATCAGTATTGTTAGAATCCCCCGTATGAATGACGAGGGATTGCTATTGATATAGTCTAAAACCCAACATCATCTAAATCGATCGCCGCCGAACCACCTTGTTCAATCTGGCGCAAAATCGAACCCAATTGTTTCCACACTAGCCAACCGACGGAAAAGGCCATGGGGATTGCGATCGCATAGGCAATCTTGGGTGGAAATCCAAAGGTCTCAACTCCCGACGACAGAAAGAACGAAGACCCGATCGCCATGCCTAAAAACGGCAGAATTAAATTGATGTTTTGCAAACTCGTAATGCTGCGAGCCTTAGGATTTGCTTTCCAATTATTCAAATCTTCCACCAGCGCACCTTGAAACGCCACACCCGACAAAATACTGAACAGCAATGCCGCCCCAATCAGCAAAATCGGTGGATCTAAAGATACGAAATACTCGGGAAATGCATCCATTTGGTCAACGGGCATCTGGTTCATCATCGAGTCAACGGGCATGTTTTCAAGATCCATGGGTTCGGCTGGGGACGTAAAGTTTTATTACCAAGCCCTACAGTACCGCTCTTAGCGACCTCCCGTCAAAGCTGATAATTTGCCAGGGCCGGGAAAGCTTCGACGGTTCGTGCCGCACCAAATTTAACTAGGGCGCGCCATGCTTCATTCAGCATCCGATCGGGTTTGAGTTCTCCCTTCACCATGTCCCAAAGTCGCTTTACTTCTTCGGTGTGGAGCCGATCGTCTTCCGTTAAGGCCAAGATTATTTGCCGACGGAAATCATCGGCTTCCTCAGACATCAGGAATTGCAGCCCCATTTGAGCCGTTGGCAATAGGTCAAACTTGCTATCACTGCGGGCAATATTAATCATGTTTTCAAGGCGTTTCCATTGCAGCTTGCCGTCTTTAAACATCACTTCCAATAACCGAGCGCGGAAGGCCGGGGTTTCGCCCGTTAGCAATCGACGAGCGACATAAGGGTAGGCGACTTCGAGAATTTTGAACTCAGGGTTAAGGGTCAGGGCTAGACCTTCTTGGGTGACGAGCGATCGGATGATTAGGGCGAATTTGGCGGGGACACGGAAGGGATATTCATACATCAAGCCGGAAAACTGGTCGGTGACGGCTTTGAAATTGAAGTCACCAACAGAGGCACCCATGGCTTGGGCGAAGACGGCTTCGAGGGCAGGGACGATCGGGCCAATATCGGTGTCAGCCGTCAGAAATCCGAGGGCCACAAAATCATTGGCCAGTTCTTCGTAGTCCTGATTGATTAGATGCACCACCGAATCAACTATTTTTTCCTTCATCCATTCTTCGAGCTGATCCATCATGCCAAAGTCAATGTAGGCCATGCGTCCCGGCGTATTGGTTCCGGGTTCGGCGTGCATCGCAAACAGGTTGCCGGGATGGGGGTCTGCATGGAACAACCCATATTCTAGAAGCTGGCGCAGTCCGGACGTGACGCAAATCCGAATGATGGCATCGCTATCGAGACCAGCGGCTTGGGCGGCGGCCACGTCTGTGAGCTTGTAGCCGTTGATCCACTCCAACGTGAGAACGTGTTGAGAGCTGTAGTCCCAATAAATGCAAGGTACTTTCACTTCGGGATCGCCCGCAAAATTGATGGCGAACCGTTCAGCGTTTTGGCCTTCGTTCTCGTAGTCCATTTCCTCGAATAATTTAGTTCCAAATTCATCAATAATCATCGCCAAATCATGGCCCAAGTTCAGCGGCAAAAGATGACCAAAGGTCTTGGCTCCCCAGCGCATCAGGCACAGGTCAAGGGTGATTAGTGGATAGAGATTAGGCCGTTGGACTTTAACGGCAACTTCTTCTCCGCTGTGGAGTTTGGCTTTGTAAACTTGGCCCAGGCTGGCGGCGGCGATCGGGCGTGGGGAAATTTCTTTGTAAAGCTTGAAGACGCTGCTACCCAGTTCTTCTTCAATAATAGCGAGGGCGATCGGGGTTGGGAACGGTGGGAGTTGATCTTGGAGCTTAATTAATTCATCCAAGAAATCTTGCCGAATCAAGTCGGGCCGGGTCGAAAGCGCTTGGCCGACTTTGATGTACGTCGGTCCAAGAGTCGTTAAGGTATCGCGAAGTTGCTCAGCGCGAGCCTGTTGGTTGCCTTCGGCTTTGCCCATGGATACGTCAATTTGCCAGCCGATGAAGAAGCTGAGAAATAGAAAAACAATTTTGAGTGCTCGACCGACAATCAGCCAAGGTTGGAAACGATACATTCGGGCGATCGCGTCTGCATCATAGCGCCGTAGTTGAGCTTGGGTCTGTTTATTAGAATACTGCACGCGATCGCCTCTAATAGTCTTTAATCTGTGGGTTATCAGTCTGGTGCTGGGTGAACAGAAATCTGTTACCTATGACATTGTAATATATGAAGTAATATGCGCTATTACACGGACTCATACGGCATTCCGAATAATCTAGGGGGGAACTGCATCTTGATGGGTCGCGAACTTTTCGTCGAAATTTGTTGATCTCTGATTCCGTATCCGAAAAAGAGGTGCTATAACGGGTAAGGCAGTTTGTTGAAAGCCAAGGTCCGATCGCTCCAGTTGTGTGGGCAGGCATCTAGGCTCAGTAATCTAGATAATGTAATGAGGGTATTTCCGTGGCAGTCGAGACCATTGAACAACGCAAAGTCGTCCGTAAGTTAGCGCCTCAGTATCGTGTTCTACTTCACAATGATCCGTACAATTCCATGGAATACGTGGTCAAGATGTTGATTCAGACGGTGCCGATGTTGTCTGAAGCTCAGGCTGTGAATGTGATGATGGAAGCCCACAATAATGGGTTTGGGTTGGTGATTACCTGCGCCATGGAGCCAGCGGAGTTTTATAGCGAAATGCTGAAAACCCATGGTTTAGATAGTTCTATTGAACCAGCGGATTAGATTCCATGGTAAAGCTACGAAATGGTGGTCAATGGCGTTCCCAAAAGTCTGACTTGATACGATCGCTTGCATCCCTTAAACGGTTTCCGGCGATCGCACGGATCATTGCCTTTCTATTAATTTTGGGACTCTGTTGGGCACCATTTGCTTTACCAATTTTGCTTCTAGTCAAGGATGCAAATTTGCAATCGTTATTGACGATGCCGATTTTGTATTTATTATTCGTAGGTTTTCTTCAGATTTGGAATCCGGTCGTCCATTCTGAGAATCAACCCTTGAAGCGGTATGGATTACGATCGTTAAATCTGAATTTTAAAAACCTTTTCTCTGGGTTACTTGTGGCTTGGGGATTTGTTTTAATATTGTTCTTTTTTCAAGGTGATATGGGTTGGATGCAGTGGTTTAACCCGTCGCCCGGTCTGAGCAAAATTGTCCTCGAAAGTTTAGTGGTGTCGCTGGCGGTTGGGTTTGCGGAAGAATTGTTATTTCGCGGTTGGCTGTTGGATGAATTGGAACGCGACTATTCAAAAAGAACGGCGACGATCGTTTGTTCTGCAATTTTTGCTATTTCCCATTTCATTAGACCTTGGGATCAGTTTATTGCAGGTTGGTTGACGTTTCCGGCATTGTTTATTTTAAGCCTCACCTTAGTCTGGGCAAAGCGAGTCACTCAGGGACGTTTGGGATTGTCTATTGGCCTTCATGCGGGTTTGGTTGGTGGTTATTACATTCTGAATGTCGGGAACTTGGTCAAACCGATTAGTTCTGTTCCAACTTGGCTAACCGGAATGAATGGTAATCCTTTGGCGAGTATTCCAGGGGTGACGGCCTTGATTGCGATCGCCTGTTTAGTTCGCTTTTGTGGACAGGTCAATCAGCGACGGATTAATTAAGGCGATCGGGATTTAATAAGGTCTAAATTCTATTCAATATTCCTAAGCGCTAAATTGCTGAATTAACCAACGACTCACAGATCCATCATCATCCGTCTGACTCCGCTGCAACGCTTCTTCCACAATCTCCATGGGCAATCCCGGTAACACCAACGAAGTCTGAATTTGACGACTTCCAAGATTTGCAACTTCAAATGCAATGATCTTTGCCGCCTTAACATTTACAACCCAATACTCACCCACTCCTAACCGTTCATACAGTAAGCGCTTATCACCCAAATCATCACTCAGCGACGTTGATGAGATTTCGATCGCTAATGTTGGCGCACCCCAAACTTCAACATCAACAGGCTGATTGTTCTTAGTAGGACGTTGAACTTCGCAATCAATGTAATAGGCTAAATCCGGCTGACATTCACGCTCTCCAGATTTCCGAAAACTACCATTAACAAATGAGACAAATGAAAGATTCTTCATTGCGCCATAAAACCCGATCGTAGTCGCGAGTAATGCATTATCTTGTGCATGAGCGGATCCAGTAGGCATGGCTTCAATCCTCATTAGCCCTAAATCGTAATAACATCTAGCTTTGGTTTGTTCTGAATCTTCGGATGCCACTAAAAACTCTTCCCAAGTTGCAGAAACCCAGGCATCTGTGATGAGTTGTTTAGGAATTGGTAAGGTGCCAACCATTTAATCCGTACCTCTTATCGAAATTTGTTGACAGTTATTCTCATTTTAGTCTATGGTTTGGTCATCTTGACCCCTGCAAAGGCATTAATCTCATGACAATTATTTTGAGTTTTATTGCTTGGGGTTCGGTCCTATACTTTGTTTATAGTTTGGGAAATACTTCTGTCGAAGGTTGGAAGCAATTGCGCCGAATGCACCAAGTTCCTTGTTCTCGCTGTCTGTACTTTACGGGTGACTACAATCTTAAATGTAGTGTGCGACCTTGTGATGCATTGACAGAGCAAGCGATCGGGTGTCGAGATTTTGAAATTGTGACGCGTAAACGTCCTCGCTTTGAGAATCCAATTCTTGAATGACTTTTGAAATATTTTCAACCTCAGCATCACTAAGATCACTTATTTCTTTGTTAGATTTACATATTTACATATAGTCTTGGCTCAGTTGAAAAGGCGTATCACAAGTTGAATTCAGCAATCTATGCTCATTTTAGAGGTCATATCTCATGTTATCGGAAGGACTCAGCGATCGTGAACTCTGTGACGCTCTTGGGTTAGATTATCCCGCGATCGTTAGCGAAGCCAAGCATCAAGGTATTTCTATTAATGATTTTCTGGTGCGAAAAACAGGTTATCGCTTATGCTTCGACTTTTTTTATAGCCCGGATCCACTGTTGCTTCAACCTGACTTCCCTATGATACAGACGTTTGAAATCCAATAATGAATCGCGATGCATTAATCGAAGTATTTCGGAACAACGCCACCCCAGTGGAAATTCGTAACGGCCAAAGTAAATGGCTATCCGGTATCATTGTTAGGACATCTAACCTGCCGCCGGAGAGGAATGCGCATGACAGTTCGTCAATGGGTGGTGATGGTGTTGAGTGCGATCGTAAGTTTGAGTCTGAGTGCTTGTTCGCTGCCCCAAGTGAAGGCCGAGGATCGGCTTTTTCAAAATATTACGCTGGAGTTCTTGGGTGAGATTGTAGTGCCTAGGACATTGGAGGTGGATAAAACTCCGGTCGGTGGACTGTCGGGGATCACGTATAGTCCGAAAGATGATGTTTTTTATGCAGTGTCGGACGATCGCAGTATTAAGGCTCCCGCTCGGTTTTACCAGCTTAAGCTCAATTTGGATGCTAGGGGCAAACCGATCGCAACAAAATTTACGGGTGTCACGACGCTGAAAAATGCGGCAGGTAATGGATACGAAAAAGGCACCATTGATCCGGAAGGCATTGCAATAACCCCACAAGGGACGGTGTGGATTGCTAGTGAAGGAGCAGCGATTGATGGTATTCCGCCGTTCATTCAAGAGCATGATATTAAGACGGGAAAATTGTTACGATCGTTGCGAATTCCAGACCAATATATTCCCCGAACTGACGACAAGGGCAATCGTCGAGGGGTTCAAAACAATATGGCATTTGAATCCTTAACCTTAAATGCAAATGCTGCCCGTATGGGAGCCACTGAACCCTATCGTCTGTTTACCGCTGCCGAGAATGTATTAGAACAAGATAAAAATCCGGATCCAGAATCAATTGAAGGCGATCGGGTTCGGTTCATGCACCATTCAATCCAAGATCGTCGCATTGATTTGATTGCGGAATATCTATATGCATTAGAAGACAAGCCTATTGGGGGTGAGAAATTCGGATTGACTGAAATGATCTCGTTGGATGGTTCTGGGAGATTTTTGAGTTTAGAACGAAGTTTTGGATTAGCAGGATTTAAAATCAAATTATTCCAAACTGTTTTTGCTGGCTCAAAAGATACTTCTATGTTACCGAGTATTCAAGGGTTAGATACGGTCGTGAAGCCAGCCCAAAAAGAATTGGTAGCAGATTTGAGTACGTTGGATATTACCTTAGATAATCTGGAGGGAATGACGATCGGGCCACGCTTGCCAGATGGGTCGCAAAGCCTGATTATGGTGAGTGATGATAATTTCAACCCATTGCAAAAGACGCAGATCTTAGTGTTTCGCATTAAGGAATTGAAAAATTAGTTATGACGCATTCAACATGACGCATTCAACCGACATCAAAACCCTAGTTTCCTGGATGGCCGCCGAGTTCAGTAATCAAGAACAAGCCTACGAGAATCCTCCATTTTTTGCCCATATTCGGGTTTGTATGCGTCCATTACCGATCGCATTTTTTGGAGTTCCGGGATTGTATTTAGAACAAGCCTATGACTTTGCCCAGGATCAGCCCTATCGAATTCGGGTATTGAAATTTGTCGAACGCAACGGCAAGATTGAAATCCCTCACTATCGTCTGAAAAATGATGATGCCATGCGGGGTGCGGCCCGAGATTTGAATAAGCTTGCGACATTAACGCGGGATGATTTGGATTTAATGTGCGGCTGTGGGATGGATGTAACTTGGACGGAAAGCGGATTTAAAGGAATGGTCGAACCTGGAAAACAATGTTTTGTCGATCGCAATGGTCAGCGAACTTACCTTGATAATGAGTTTGAACTACTCGATCAGGGTGCAACCTTAATGAGTCTCGATCGGGGTCGAGATTTGGAAACTGACGAACGCATTTGGGGTTCGATCGCGGGTCCATTTCATTTTAAGCGAACTCAAAGTTTTGCCAGTGAGATTGATTTTTAGAGATTGCCCAATCCCATTGTAACGGCGTGATGGGAGTAATTTATTGTTTTTTGGTGAGTGTTATGTCGGATGAGATTTTGACGTTTAAAGTAAATCAATTGCATACCATTCGTACAGTGCTGTTGGTGTTGCATAAGACGCTAATGGATTCCCAGAAGTTGCTTTATGAGGCGCGCTATGGTCCGATCGGAGGACCAAATGAATATTTTAAAATTGTGCTTGAGGATGAGGAGTTTGTTTGGTTGCGGACATTTTCACTTTTGATTGTGGAAATTGATGAGGCGATTTATTCCAAACGTAATCCAGTCACTTTGGAGGCGGCAACCGCCTTGCTTGATGTGGCACGGCAAACGTTGCAACCTAGTCCTGTTGGAAGTGTGACAGCACAGAACTACTACCTTGCCATTGAGCGGGACACTACGATCGCAAAACTCCATCTACAAATCAAACAAGTGTTTGATACCTAAGGTGTAGTCAAGTGAGTACTCAGATTAATGGCAAATTTTAAGTGCCATCACGATTATTCAAATTAAGGCGGCACTCAGATTCGAACTGAGGGTGGAGAATTTGCAATCCTCTGCCTTACCACTTGGCCATGCCGCCGTTATGTGGTTTATCAAAACCTGACAACATAGTAGCAAACATTGCACTAAAAATATGACATTTCGATTTTTTTAGTCTCGATCGTGATGAACGTTTAGTTAAAATCTCACAACCAGGCACTCAGTTAAATTTATTGGGTTAGAGAGAAATCTGGCCCAGCCCATTCTGTGTAGGCATTATCTGGGTAAAGACTGGAAAAATGACCCGACTGCTGCAAATTCTCCTGCCACAGCAAGCTGCCCTTAAGTTAAATCTCATTCGAGTGGTATATACAACCCAGGGCAAAACCTGAATTTCGTCTCCGCAAGCTTCCCTAAGTAAGGCTGAATTTCAAAAACATGCGTCAAATTGGATATAGGGATAATCCGGGTGGTGGGACAGGGTTTGTGTGATTCAGCTTCTGGTGCGACAAGAGCCGATGGCGCGGATACATCGTGATACTATCGAAGCGGCCTAATTAATTCAGTATTTAATTTTGCGCAACCTCATTCGTCCCGCTTATATTCGATTCTTGTTGACGCTTTCCCGGAAAATCGATCGGATTACAGACATCATCGGTAGTTGGAGTACGCTTCTCGTGCTTCTGACTATTTTAGTTGGTTTTTATAATGTAATTGCTCGTTATGTTGGTCGTTTAATTGGCGTTCAACTATCATCTAATGCCTTAATTGAACTGCAATGGTATTTGTTCTCATTGATGTTCTTTTGTGGATTTGCTTATATTCTGAAGCATGGCGAAAATGTACGGGTGGATTTTCTGTATGCTAATTGGACGGAAAAACAACGGGCGTTAATTGATTTTATTGGCACTGTTTTTTTCTTAATTCCCTTTTGTATTTTAGGCTGGTACGTCACGATTGATCCTGTCTTAGATTCCTGGGGATATATGCCCGATGGGACTTGGGGGACTTGGGAGATGTCGCCGGATGCGGATGGTTTACCCCGTGCGCCGATTAAAAGTACGATTCTGTTTGCCTTTGCAACGTTGTTTGCTCAAGCCGTTTCTCAGGCCATTAAGTATTTAGCAATTTTGAAAGGCTATGGAACAGAGGCAGAAATTTTGATGCCGGATATGGAAAATTTACCGCTGGAATAAGGAGTACGAACAATGGGATCTGCGATTGAATCTGAATGGTTGGCGATCGGAATGTTTGTTGGGTTTTTCTTCATTCTAATGAGTGGATACCCGGTGTCGTTTTCCTTCGCGGGAACGGGATTAGTATTTGGTTTGATTGGCTGGCTCGTTGGGGCATTGGACATCGATCGTCTTTTTTTATTGGCAAACAATTGGTTTGGCACCATGTCAAACTTTACATTGCTCGCCATTCCATTTTTTGTATTCCTGGGAGCCGTATTAGAGAAGTCAGGACTTGCGGAACAATTGCTGGAAACCATTGCCGTGGTGCTGGGTCCGTTGCGGGGGGGCGTAGCGTTGGCGGTGGTGCTGGTGGGTACATTACTGGCGGCGACGACTGGAGTGGTGGCGGCGACGGTGATTATTATGGGAATGATTTCGCTTCCGGTGATGTTGCGCTATGGCTATGATAAACGATTGGCAGCGGGGGTCATTGTCGCATCGGGAACATTGGCACAATTGATTCCGCCGAGTTTAGTGTTACTTGTATTAAGTGATCAAATCGGTGTTTCGGCAGGAGATTTGTTTTTGGGTGCGTTGATTCCAGGATTAATGTTGTCATTTTCCTATGCGCTATATGTCGCGATCGTGGCTTACCTTAATCCCAATATGGCTCCAGCCTTACCTCCGGAAGCTCGTCAAATCAAAGGCATGGCGTTAGTTCTGAAAGTATTGAAAGCTGTGGTGCCGCCTGTACTGTTGATCTTTGCAATTTTGGGTAGCATCTTTTTTGGCCTCGCGACTCCCACAGAAGCCGGAGCAGTTGGGGCAGTTGGGGCTTGCGGACTTGCCGCTATGAATGGACGCCTTAATCTCAAACTCTTAACCGAGGCGGCTCATGCAACCGCTGTGGTGTCGTCTGTGGTGTTGATGATTCTGTTTTGTTCATCATTCTTTAGTTTGATTTTTGATGCATTAGGCGGTAAGACTCTTATTACGGGATTGTTAGTTCAATTGCCCGGTGGAAAAATTGCATTTTTGATTGTGAGTAATATCATAATCTTTCTATTGGGCGTGTTTTTAGAGTTTATGGAAATCTGTTTTATTGCTATGCCAATCTTGGTTCCGGCGGCACAAAAACTAGGAATTGATATGGTTTGGTTTGGTGTCGTGATGGCTGTTAATTTACAAACAGCATTCATTTCACCACCCGTAGGATTCTCGCTCTTTTATTTGCAAAGTGTCGCTCCAAAGGAAGTCAAAACCATAGATATTCATAAGAGCGCATTGCCCTTTATGGCCATTCAGTTTGCTATGTTAATCATAGTGATTGCATTTCCACAAACTGTTCGCTGGTTAGTGGATTTGGCGGCTAAACCAGGTTGATTTAAACCTAGACAAGACTAGGTAACACAGATGCCATAGTGGGGAAGTAATTCATGTAAGACATGGAAACAGTGAGACTGGAGAGCATCATGGAAGAGTTTCCAATCGCTTTTTAGAAAGTCTGAATAATAAGGGAATATTGCATTACTATCATCTATGGTCGATTCGGTGCCAAGCGCATTATACTTCCAAGAATCTCGGCCCTTTGCAATATAGTTCACTTGTGCTGGGCCAAAGCTGAATTTGCCTTCTGCGATCGCTTCTAACCAGGCTTGATGTCGATTTTTACTGTTTGTATCTGTCAGACTGCTAAATAAATAAGCAATCTGAATAGCATCTTTGTTTGGTAATCCAAGAACATCTGCATTTGCATCTCCTAACTTATAGCGTTGAAGTGCAATACAAAGATGCTGAGCCGCGTCTAAAAAATCTGCTGGATTGTCTCGATGAATCCGATCGCCGTCGCCATTAATATAGCCCCAGCGCAGATAGGGTTTATCGGGATTGCTGAGAACCGTACCATGACCCAAAGGCAGCGCTTCCCCAATGAAAAAACTTGCCAAATGATTCATCAGATGACGATCGCGATTGCCGTCCTCATCGAGTAAATCAGTCGCATCATTTAGCTTATGATTAATGCCGACAAACCCTTGGTGCGCCCAAGTATCAGCATAGACATGCATCGTGATTCCGAGGCGATGAAGTGCGTACGGAGTGTGGCGTTGGGCAATACATTCACGGACTAAATCTTGGGCAACAGGGCTATTGGGCAAACACACTAATTTGCGCATAATATCAGCATCATGATCAATCGTTCCAGCAGGATTCCCTTGGTTGCCTGGAAGAAAATGAAACGGGATCCAAACGCGATGATGGGCGAGTTCTTGGAAATTACGATAGTCTAAAAGCTTGTGAGCTGAACTGATACGATCGAAGCTCCAGCCATTGTTAAAGTGAATTATTCCGCTATTGGTTGCATCATCGACGTATTGAGCACAATAAGCAATAATGCTAGCTTCGGAATGGAGGAACCCGGCAATTCGGGATAAAACGTAGGTGACACTATGATGAAAATCAATTTGCATAGATGATTACCAAGAACTGCTTAATCTTATAATCTCAATTATTTTATATTCTCAACTAATCTTTTGCGTTAAAAACTGGTTAATAATTTGATAACGAATCGATCGCCCTACCTTAGTTCACCATAATTCAGGATTAGGCGATCGGAGACTGTAATAGTAGTAGTCCTCCTATTGAATTTGAGGCGTAATTTCAGGTGCTATATTTAGATTCTTAACCAGTATTTAAATATCTAATGGTTTTAAATCAAAAAACATCTTAAAAATACAATCATCCACATTATTAATTCGCGATTGCAACGCATCCAAAAATTCGTGTAATCCCGTACCTACCACTTCATCAATCATTAAATAATCCAAATCCGATCGCAACTTTCCAAGATTACGTTCCACTGGATTACACCAAGTACCCTTGGGCGTTCCGGTAATGTGGTGCAGGGATCGTTCCGCCCGGTGAATACAAAACCGAATCGATCGAGGGAATGATGAATCAAGTAACAAAAACTTTGCGACAGCCGTCGGATTGATGCGTTGTAAATCTTGTTTTCGGTACATTTCATAGGCACTAGTCGATCGTAATAATGCGGCCCATTGCAATTCATCTAACGTACTACCAATGTCTCGAACGGATGGCAGCAAAATGAAATACTTCACATCTAAAATGCGTGTCGTCTTTTCTGCCCGTTCTAAAAAACGTCCCAATTGTCCGAAATGCCACCCTTCGTTATGGGTCATTGTCACATTGGTAATGCCGACAAATAGATGACTTTCCAGCTTCACACGCGTGAAAAAGCTAGGCCAGTTTGGCCCTACATCTGATTTCGATGCATCTTTAACAAAGTGATAAAAGTTATTTACCTGCTCCCACATTTCTGATGAGATTATTTCCCGCACCGATCGCGCATTTTCCCGCGCACTATTCAAACAAGACAAAATTGAATTTGGATAGGCTTCATCAAAGGTCAAAAAATGAATCACATTCTCTGGTGTGACTTTACCGTAGCGCTTAAAAAACAGAGTACGATCGCCCGATGTCATGATCAGTGGTTCCCACTGCTGAACCATACCCATAGGCATGTCCAAAGACATATTGAAATTTACATCACTAAAACGAGCAATATTTTCTGCTCGTTCAATGTACCGATTGAGCCAATAAATCGAATTTGCAACACGACTAAGCATAATTTAAGCAGAAATAATGGGTTCAAAACTAAAACAATTCACAAATCATCATTCACAAATCATCATTCACAAATCATCATTCACAAATTACCCACGTATCTTTACTGCCGCCGCCTTGAGATGAATTCACAACAAGTGATCCTTTCTTCAGCGCCACTCGGGTCAAACCACCGGGATTTACAAAAATATCTTTACCATACAAAACGTAAGGCCGTAAATCCACATGACATCCTTGGAATTCATCATCAATCAATGTCGGAACCCGAGAAAGATCCAATGTTGGCTGAGCAATATAATTCCGAGGATTAGCTTTGATTTTTAATGCAAATTCCTCTCGTTCTTCTGGAGTCGCATGGGGACCAATTAGCATTCCATAGCCACCGGATTCATTCGCCGCTTTGACTACTAATTTATCTAGGTTTTGCAACACATGATCTTGTTGTTTAGGATCCCCACACAAATAGGTCGGCACATTTGATAATATGGGTTCTTCATTCAAATAATATCGAATCATTTCCGGTACATAAGCATAGATCACCTTATCATCCGCAACCCCCGTCCCCAGCGCATTTGCTAATCCCAAGCGCCCTTGACGATATACATCCATCAATCCTGGAATCCCTAACAAAGAGTCCGATCGGAATGCTGTTGGATCAATAAAATCGTCGTCAATGCGTCGATACAGCACATCGACACGTCGTAATCCTTTGGTGGTGCGCATTTGTAAAAAGCCATCGACAACCACTAAATCACGGCCTTCGACTAATTCCACACCCATTTGCTGGGCTAGAAATGAATGTTCAAAATAGGCGGAGTTGTAAATGCCTGGAGACAATAATGCGACGGTCGGATCTGTAATATGATCGGGCACTAAATTAGTGAGAGTATCGAGCAAACGACAGGGATATTCTTCTACGGGACGGATGGGGACTTTCTCGAAAACCTGTGGAAATGTACTTTTCATCACGCGCCGATTTTCGAGTACATAGGAAACACCCGATGGACAGCGCAAATTATCTTCTAAAACTAGCCAATTCCCATCCCGATCGCGTACCAAGTCACTCCCTGTAATGTGACACCAAATTCCCTTGGGTGGCTTGAGGCCCATACAGACTTTGTGAAAGCCACTGGCCGATTCAATTAATTCTGCCGGAATTATTCCGTCTTTTACAATTTTCTGATCGCCATAAATGTCTGCCAAAAATTGATTTAATGCCTCAATGCGTTGTTTCAACCCCTTGTCTAGAGTCGCCCATTCGGATGCCGAGACGATGCGCGGCACAATATCAAAGGGAAAAATTTTCTCCGTTCCTTGGTCGTCGCTGTAGACGTTAAACGTAACACCCATTTTAAATAGTGCTGACTGGGCGGCCCGTTGACGACGCTGTAATTCGGGCATAGTGAGGGACTCTATGCGATCGATTAAGGTCTGAGCATCGGCCCGAGGAATGCCTTGACTCTCAAATAGTTCGTCGTAAAATGGCCCAGGATCGTAGTTCGAAAATTTCACAAGAGTTTGTCCAATCACTAATAGTCAATAGTCAGCAGTATGAATCAGCAAATGATTCTAAGGAAAACGATACTAACAGTTATGGGGAAAAGATGTTCAAGGATAACGTTTAGGGGAAAACTTAAACTTTTTTCGTGATCTGTGGCTTCCAATTAAGTTTATCAGTCCCTAAACCGACATAGATATTTTCAGTCTAAAACAAAAAACTTCGATCAAAATCTCGATCGAAGTTTTCTACGTAATTTTACAGGGAAAATTTAGCCTAATGCTCTCAGACGATTGCGATAAATTGGGGCATCAATACCATCTTTGGTTGTGCTGGGAGCTTGTTGGATTTGACGGTTGAGCTGACTGATGCGATCGGCTGTGTTGGGGTGGGTATTAAGAAAGGCGGGAGTTGAGGATTTGCTGGCTAGGAGTTTTTGCATGAAGTTGACCATTTCGACTTGCGCGTAGCCCGATCGGGTTATGTTCACTAATCCCCGTTGATCAGCATCAAATTCATCCCGGCGACTATGGGGACGTCTTAGTGCAAGTTCGACCCCGATTTGGACCGCTTGGCTCTTGTCTAAGCCCGCCACTCCTAGAAGGCCTTGGGCGACAGCGGCTTCACGCATTTGCTTTTTAGAATGACCGCCCGTAATGTGTCCCATTTCGTGGCCAAGGACGCTGGCGAGTTGGGCTTCGTTGTCGGCAATTTTTAGGAGTCCTTTGTTGACGTAGACGAATCCGCCCATGGTGGCAAATGCATTAATCCCGTCGTCATCGACGATTTGGAAGGTGAAGGGTAGGTTAGGTCGAGTGCTTTGTGGGACGAGGCGTTGGCCGATTTGGGTGACGTAGGCTGTGGCGGCGGGGTTATCTAGGATGCGGACTTGACTAGATTTCAGTTCTGCGTCGATTTGCTTGCCGAGGTCCACTTCTTGCCGATCGTTCATGCTGCTGAGTTGGACGACTTGGAGACCACGTTGCAAGATGTCGAACCAGCTGAAGGCGTGGGAAATGGTGGGGGTTGCAAGGGTGAAGACAAGTGCTGATGCAGCGGCGAGTAGCGGGTAGAACCAAGACCGACGGGTAGAGAGAGTGGGTTTCATGAAATTAATTCCTCGCAAACAGTTGGTGAATAGCTGGTGAGTAAGACGAGACGGACGCTGAAATCTTGGTAGATTCGTTTTCAAATATTCTATTAACTATCGATCGACTTCCTTATGTCAACACTCCGGACAGTTTTTGATTGGCAACGGTAGAATGCGGGTTCCAGCCTCTGAACTAATGCTTGTTCCAACGGCAGAATGCGGGTTTCAGCTCACAATTTAAAAACTGTCCGGACTATTGTTATGTAGAACTTGCTTGTTTTGACGTGGAAGTTAACATTTTTGTTTCTGAACGATCGGGATCGGGATTTCCCTAAGATTTGTATGTCTAAAACGGAACCTCGTTGTTTTGGTCATCTTCGAGATCTTCTAAAGCATCACTTCCCATGATCCTGGGATTAAATAAATCGGTAGTGCCCTGCGAGGTCGTCTTCGATGGTCTCCGATCGATCGGAGGTCGTCAGGGTATTTTGTTTGAAGGTTTGGATGTAGGTGAGGGTTTGGGCGAGTTGGTCTTTGGTGGCGGTTTCGATTTCCTGGAGGAGAAGTTCTTTGACGGTCATGGTTGTTGCTCCGTAAGCGCCTCTTGAAAGACGTGAAGTAGCTTGGGTCTTGTGCAGGCAATCACTTGAGTGGGTAAATGTTTGTGATGGGGGAAACTTGATAAATCTGGGAAATGAGGGGTGTTGTCATACCTGAAAATGAGTTGGTTTTGGGCGTCTTGGTAATGGTACCGATAATCGACCCACACTAAAGTATTGGACTCGATCTGGAGTGCTTCATTTACTTCCAACAAGTTGCCATTGGAAATCCGAATCCGAATCCGAAAGTTCATTCGTTGTGAAGATAAGGCTTCTTCAATGTAACGATCGACTCGAATATCAGAGAGTTGATCTAATGCCTTTTCGACGGCATTGAGATGTGCTTCTATCAGTCTATGCAGCATTATGGAACTGACTCTCAACTTCCTGGCGCAATCCTAAAAATTGACGATAATCGATCGCCCATTCGATCATTTCTCGATCGTCTGAGAGTTCGCCTCGGTTATAGCGATCGAAGAATTCGGCGGAGTTCATCTGTTGACGGTTTTCGTAAAGACTCAAGCGTTTAGTGACGGCAATGAGTGCGTCTAAGGGAGATGAGTACTCGATGCGTTGCTTTAACATTGACCTGCCTCCGTGGGTATTCATACTGCTTCTATTGTACAAGACATACTCAAGAAGCGGACTTCTCAGAACTTTGGTATCTCAAGTTCCGGGGAGTTGTTTGGGATTCTTTTGGTAGATGTCGTAGAGGCGTTTGCCGACTTCGATCGGGATTCCTGCGGGAGGACAGATGAGTTTGAGGCCTTCGACTCCGCCTGCAAAGAGAATGCTGAGAATGTTTGACCAGCTTTGCCAGTTTTGCGGATTTTTCTGGGGCATGGTTTGAAAGTCATTGAGCAGGATTTCAAAGAGTTCTGCGTCGGTGGCGTTGGGATACTGTTGGCGTAGCTTTTGGAGGACTTGGATGAGTTGTTCGCTTTCTTTGAGGTTGGCTTGAGGGGCGTAGTTGTGTTCGTGGTAGCCGCCTTCGACTTTTTCGATGTAGTTGCCTTGAACGTGGAAGGTGCGTGAGGATTCTGACATTTTTATACTCTGATCGATCGATTCTAGTTTATCTTCAATTTTAGCAAAGGGATCGACTCCACCGCCTTCAAGAGAGGTGCGATCGGCTTTCCTGAGTTTCGCTTGTTGGATTTCGTAGTTGTAGAATTTGCAGTTTTCTTGGATGCGTTCCATTGCATAGATAACAACATCGTCAGTATCGGTATCAAGATATGATAAAAGCAGTGGCAAGGCATATGCCGCACTATCATCCTTGAAGTTACTTAAACTATCTAGGACTTCCATGCTGGGAGAAAGAGAGAGGTATGCTTCTGTCATAAGAAACGTGATTATATCTGGGATAGCATCCACGATATTCATTTTCCCCAGTATTTTTGCTGCTTTACTTCCACTATCACACTCTCCATTCCGAATGATATGGATCAGATGTGGAACTACAGTATTATCGCCAATCTTACCTAACGCAAAAATGATAGTCTGTCGGATATAACCATATGAATTTTCAAGAAACTCTTTTAGTGAAGGAATTGCTCTTGCGTCACCAATATTTCCTAAAGTCTCTATTACACCATAAACCTCATGAGACATGTCGTCATCGTATTCTTTTGGAAAATGTCGAAGATTATTGATTAATGCAGGAGTAGCTGTTTTGTCCCCGAGACTTCCTAGCGTGTATGCAGCTTTCCCACGAATATCAGAATTTGAGTCTTGAAGTCTGTCAATTAAACCTTGCATAGAACTTTTGTCGCCAATATAATCCAATGCATCTATTGCATACCAACGAATATCCTTGTTTGGATTCTCAAGTAATCCAAGTAAACTACTGACAGCTTTCTTGCCACCAATTTGCCCCAATGCCATAGATGCTAGCCCACGTAATTTACCATCGTTCATTGATTCAATCAATACTGGAATAGCATGTTCATCTTGGATTCTCCCTAAGGCGAAGAATACACTTCTCCGAACATCACTGCTAGGATCTTTGAGGAGTTTTAGTAATTCTTTAGTAGCACTATGATCACCAAAAATAAGCAATCCATGAGCAGCCCAATGACGGACATCACTATTCGGATGATTGGCAAGGTTGAGTAAATGTGGAATAGCTTTCTTGCTTCCTCTACGCTCAAATTCATGCATCTTACCCCATCGTTTTTCTTCATAACTTCTATCTGCAATAAGTTTGCATAAGTCTGCGATCTCATCATTGGAGAAAGGTTTAGGTATGTCTAGTAAAATATTTTTGTCGGATGAAATTATTGCAGAAGATTGTTTTTGGAGAGTTGGATTTACTTTCTTCCGCATCTTAACCCTTAACCAATTGGGAACTTCCCTTGCATTTATCAATCCAATAGTCTCATCCTGAAAATCCGATCGCACCTCCCCCGCCAACCGCGCCCCCAACATCAAATCCACATCCAAAGCCTGTTTTACAACCCGCACCGCCTCTTCTTCATTTGCTATCAACGACAACACGATCGCGATCGTTTCCGTCCATTTCAGATAATTCAAATAGAAATGCTGAAATCGTTCTTTCTCCATCACGTCAGGATGTCGATTTTCAAACATCACGAGCAATGCTTCCGCCGCGTAGTATTCCTGAAATAACTGGTGACGAAACTCAACTCGTCGATCGTCCGTCGCCACCTGCAATAAATGATGCTCCAGCAAATCCTCCAACCATTCCTTCGCCTTCGCTCCTGGATCACTTATTCGCCCTGTCACAAGATCTTCGATCGCCTTCTCTGCCTTCTGCCGATCGATCGTCAACTCCAACTCAGTCGGCTTACCTTCGTCACCCGTCATCATCACAAATGCCAAATGCTGCAAAACCTCGGACTTGAACCGCCGAAAATCCGCCGATACCGCACGCGACCCTTTAAACTGATCATACTTCCGATCGAATTCCCGAAACAATTCTCCTTTATTTTGCGGAATCTGATCGGTCTCAGGATCAAACACATCACACAACGTTTTCAACACCAAAGGCGTTTCAGAAATTTCCCGAAGCCGATCGCTTAACTGTTTCAAAAGTCGTTCACCCTGACCCGGCAAATACTTCCCCACAAACTCACGCAACTGTTCCGGCGACAGCGGCTTCATTTCAAACCGCTTCCCAATCCCCAAATCCCCACCGATCGCCAAATCCCGCGTCGTAAAGATCATGGGCGTAGTCTGATATCGCTCACGAAAAGGCTGAAGTGTTTCACGTAAGTCATCTTTAGTTTCATTGATGCCATCTAAGAGCAAAATCAGCTTCTGATGTCTTAGTAAGCGCTTAATATCTTTTGCATCAAACTCCAAATCTCCATTTTCAAGCTCATCAGCGATGGCATCCAGAATCGGTACATTCCCCTTCAACTGAATCAAGACCGGAACCTGCCCCTCCTTTGCTAAAGCTACCGCAAGCTGTTTTAATGCCATCGACTTTCCCGAACCCGGTCGCCCAGCCAAAAGCACATGCTCCCGATCGTCCCCCAGCGCATACTTCCGTAAGCCATCCAGCACTAGAAATTGCTCAAGCTTCTGACTCGATTTTCGATCGTTCCCCTGTTCCCCGAATGCTCGATCGTCCTTCTCCACCGACTGAACTTTCAACGGCAATACCGTATCAGTCGGAGTGTAAAGACCTTGCGACTCAGAATAGTGTCGCTGAACAAAGTCAAGATAGGGCTGAAATTCAAAATCAGGCATGGGACGATCGAACAACCAATTCTCCTTAGGATAGCGAATATTCAGGGTTTTGCGTTGACCTTGGTCGGTCGAAGACCATCGATCGGTCCTGAATGTCATAATAGAGGGAGACCGATCGCTTCAAGGAGCGCCATGGCAAAGCGAGAAAAATTGATTGAGGCGTTGAGCAATCATCCGAACAACGTCACTTTCTCAGATATTCAGGCGCTACTCGAAATAGAAGGGTTCAACTTAGACCGCATCACAGGCAGTCATCACATTTTCAAAAAAGACGAAATCACCTTCGTCATTCCCGTCCATAAGAACCGCGTCAAATCCGTCTATGTCAAGCGTGTCATAGACCTAATCAACGAATAAGGAAAAACATCATGAACTATCCAGTTGTTATTTATCCCTGTGAAGAAGGTGGATTTGTTGCCGAAATTCCTGCATTAAAAGGCTGTCTTGCTCAAGGTGAGACGATCGAAGAAACCTTTCAAGAGCTTCGCACCGTTTTCCAACTCTGGGTCGAAACTGCACAAGCTCATCATCAGACCCTTCCTGATGTCACTCGTGCGATCGATCAAGTTAGACTCCTCAGCGCCTAAAATACCCTGACTACCAGCTAATCCCCTTCAATTCAGGGGGAAATAAAAGCCGATCGCTCGTTCGATCCTCATCCAAAACCTGAATCAAATACTCGCCTGTCGATCGTTGTTCACCATCATCAGGTTCATCAATCCAAGACTGTAAAAGATCAATGAGTTGCTGAGATTTTTCCGGTAGTGGCAGGCGTTCTCGCAAAATTTGAATGGTATAGTCTTCCGTCGAAAGCCCTTGAGCGATCGCACTGTCAGTTAGGTATTAGACCTCCTGCGAAAGTATCATGAAATCGTCTGTTCTAAAGATAAACTAAGCTCATAATTGTAAATCCCTGCAATTAAATTTAACCTTAATCCAAATCTCCTTCTCCTGTTTCGATACCTAGAAGAGAGTATTCTG
>JAPLHZ010000282.1 GCA_026389365.1 Cyanobacteriota bacterium | reverse complement strand
GACATCCGGTAAATCGAGTGGAATGTGAATCTGATTCTCCATGAGGCCCCTCGCTTGCTGGCTAACATCTTGATTTTACAGCCAATCGATGAACGCTATATCTGGATGCCGACCACGGCAATTCTAGGAGAACCTTTTTTTTCGGCATTTGATCAATTGGCCGATAAGTATGGTTTAGAAAAAATAAAAACGATCGGAGATGCCTATATGGTGGTGGGTGGATTGCCGTTGCGGCAAGCAAATCATGCCCAGGCGATCGCATCCATGGCATTAGAGATGCAAACAGAAATGCTACGCCTCAATCAAGTTATGGGTGAACCTTTGGAAATTCGTATAGGAATTCATACTGGACCTGTCGTTGCTGGAGTCATTGGCATTCGCAAATTCATTTATGATTTATGGGGAGATACCGTAAATGTCGCGTCTCGGATGGAGTCCCATGGGCAACCGGGGTTCATTCAAGTGACAGAGGTGACCTATGACTTGTTGAAGAATGATTATGTCTTACAATCACGAGGAACGATCGAGGTCAAGGGACGGGGCCTAATGCATACCTATTGGCTCTTGGATAATCGACATCAATCCGAAATTCTGGACCCACTCCATCCGCTAGATGGACAGATTTATCGCTAAAATAATCTGTATTATTGAGCTTTCCAGGTATGCTTAAGGGACTAACTTTTATCAGTTGGTTTGTACTATATTTGCTCATGCCAGTTATTATGAACCCGATCGCGGCTGATACTCATTATGAAACATATCTAAAACATTACTTTGGGTATGACAGCTTCCGATTTGGACAGCGAGATATCATTGAGTCAGCGATGAACGATCGGGATGTATTGGTACTGATTCCTACGGGTGGTGGCAAATCATTGTGTTTCCAATTGCCCGCCTTGCTAAAACCAGGGTTGACTATTGTAGTATCGCCATTGATTGCCTTAATGCAGGATCAAGTACAACAGCTTGAAACTAACGGGATTGCCGCAACTTATTTAAATAGTACGTTGTCCCCCCAAGAATCACGAGAACGATCGCGCAATGTATTAGCTGGAAAAATCAAACTTCTCTACGTTGCACCAGAACGATTGTTGAGTGATGAATTTTCTATGGATTTTCTGCCGCAGGTGCAGGCAAGCGTTGGGGTTTCTGCTTTTGCTATTGATGAAGCGCATTGTGTATCAGAATGGGGCCATGATTTTCGACCTGAATACAGACGCTTGGCGACCTTACGATCGCAATATCCAAATGTTCCTATTTGGGCGTTGACTGCAACAGCAACTGAACGGGTTCGGGCTGATATTGTTGCACAATTACAATTGCACGATCCATTTATTCAAGTGAGTAGTTTTAATCGGCCTAATTTGTATTATGAAGTCAGAGCTAAAACCCGTAACACTTACGACGACATGCGATCGCAAGTTGAAAAAGCGAATGGTCCCGTGATTATTTATTGTCTCAGTCGGAAGCGGGTGGAGGAAGTCGCGGCGAAATTAATTAAAGATGGTATAAAAGCAATTCCCTACCATGCTGGAATGAATAATGAGGACCGATCGCGTAATCAAAATCGATTCATTCGAGATGATGTGCAGGTGATTGTGGCGACGATCGCCTTTGGTATGGGGATTAATAAGCCCGATGTACGGTTGGTGATTCACTATGATTTACCTAAAAACATTGAAGGCTATTATCAAGAATCTGGTCGTGCAGGACGAGATAGTGAACCTGCGGTTTGTACTTTGTATTATGGTGTGAGTGATATTAAAACTATTGAATATATCATTGCTCAAAAAGTTGATCCTGTCACAGGAGAGCCGTTAGAAGAAGAACAGCGAATTGCAAAACAACAACTTCGCCGAGTCATTAATTATTCAGAAGCATTAGAATGTCGGCGGACGGTTCAACTTAGTTACTTTGGTGAGAGCTTTGCAGGTAATTGTGAAACCTGTGATAATTGTCGATTCCCCAAGCCTCTAGAAGAGCGAACTATAGAAGCTCAAAAGTTCATTTCTTGTATTGCCCGATTTGCTCAAAAGGGTCAGAATTATGGCACAAAATATACTATAGATGTATTGCGAGGATCTAAGGAAAAGCGTATTTTACTAAATCATCATGATCAACTTTCGACCTATGGTATTGGTAAAGATCGATCGCCCGACGAATGGAAAATGATTGCCCGATCGCTTATTCACCAAGGCTTACTCGATGAGGCGACTGATGGCTACTCAGTATTACAATTGAATGATTTGAGTTGGGAAGTACTGAAGGGATCACGCAAGGTATTGGTGGCGATCGAAACTCAAAAAGAAATAGCAACGGTCAGTCGGGCGAATACTGATAATGCTCAAGTTGAGGAATTATTAACTAAATTGAAAGCATTACGAAAAGAATTGGCAGATGAACAAGCTGTGCCGCCTTATGTCATTTTTTCTAATGCAACATTGCGGCTGATGGCTGAACAACAACCCGTCACCCGATCGCAATTCCTGAGTTTGTCGGGTGTGGGCGATCGGAAAATGTCGCAGTATGGTGAAGCCTTCATGGGTGAGATTACTGCATTTCGTGAAGATAATGGTTTATCTGTTGCGGGTGCAACTGTCGGAGCAACCAAGATCATTACGCCCCTTAAAACTGAAACACGTGCTCATGTCACGGCTACCCATTTAGAGACCCTTGGATTACATCAACAGGGCTTACGCATTGATGATATTGCCGAGCAGCGGGATTTGCGTCGGGGAACAGTAATGAGTCATTTGGAATTGCTGCTGGAGAATGGTTATACAGTGGAACTTGATCGGTTGGTAAGTCGCGATCGGAGTGCGCAAATTTTACAAGCTTTTAATCAAACTAAACTTGATTCATTAACAGCTATTCGAGAAATTGTGGGTGAGACTGTTAGTTTTGACGAAATCCGTTTGGTTCGGGCTTGGTGGCGACGGAAGAAATAATTTGCAAAATCGTGGGATACACGATCGACAAATTTCCCGTGAAGTCCACACGATCGGCGATCGTTCCTTGCTTGATATTCAATCTCAGTAATGGGGCGATCGATCGCAATGTATGGGATCACTTTGGGGCGATTCCCGTTCCGGGAGGCGTTGCCAACATTCATAAAAATTTACAATCCTTCAGAGGAAATATCTTGCGTATTCCTCTGAAATTAGGATAAGTTATTAGACATGAGGGGAGATACGCGGAATCTGTCGCGATATCTGCCTGAATGAGGAAGATACCCGGAATTTGTCCAGATATCTGCCTGAATCAGGGTGCTATGCGGAAAGTGTGGGGGTATCCATCCAAATCAGGATGATATTCAGAATGTTTCTGTGTACCAAATAGTTAGCTGGGACTAATCCAAGGGTAGGGAAGATAAGGTTCTCCTGTATCCATTGTCAAATTTTATTCCAGGGTGCTAGAAAGATGGAGGAGTCCTTCAAAAATTTCCTGTACCTCCAATAAGGAGAAACCTTGCGTTATTACGACTGTCGATCGCTATTTTTATCTTGCTTTCTGGGAGTAACAGCAGGTATAGGTCTATTGCCTTTATCCCCGACACTGGTTAGAGTCCAAGCGGCTGGACTAAATAGTCAAGGCTCTCAAGATGATGTAATTAAAGCTTGTACGGGACAAAGCATTAATCTGGGCGCTCCGCAATTAACTGAGGCAGATCTCAAGGTGTTGACTGGTTGTGGCTCTGGGGTAATTCCTCAGTTGCTTGAGACGTTGAAGTCGCGAGATTGGAAGGTTAAGGTGATTGCGGCGCACACTTTGGGATTGTATGGGAAGCAAGCGCAATCTGTGATTTCTGAGTTGAGTAGTCTGATGCAGGATGAGAATGCTGATGTGAGGTTTGCGGCTGCTAAGGCTTTAGGCAAAATTGGCTCTAAAGAAGTAGTTTCTGCTTTGGCTCAGGCACTTCAAGACAAAGATGAAAATGTTCGTTTTGCATCGGCTGAAGCTCTAGTAAAGGTTGGAACTGATGCAAAAGATGCAATTCCTGCTCTGACAAACACTCTTAGAGATGGTAATTGGTTCGTCCGCAGTCGTGCCGCTAATGCATTTGTTCATCTTGCACCTCAATCGAGTTCGTTGCAGCCGAAACTCATAAATGCTGCTCTAGTAAATCAGTTACAGGAAAGTCCTTGGGGCGGAGGTCAAGAATATGTAGAGTACCATCTCAAGAGACAACAAAAAATTCCAGCCGTAGTGGCTTTTGATGCTCTTGCAGAAGTCGGTTCTGAAGTTGCACCTTCATTGATTGCATCTCTTACAAGCAGTGAGATATTTGCTCGTGTTCCTAAGCCTACTCTTGCATTAATAAATATCGGTTCTAAAATTGATTCTGATCGAATTGTTTCTTTACTTATTCAATCTCTTCACAATCCAGATTGGGCTATTCGTCAGAATGCTATTCATGTTTTAGGGGGGATTGGCTCAAAAGCTGCGATTCCCGATCTAGTTAATATTGCTCCAAGTTGGTGGGGGGAAAAGCCTGATATTGCCTTAGGTCAAATTGGTTTTAGATTGATTCTTGGCAAAAAAAGAGTTTCATACAAGCAGGAACAAGTCAAAAAATTTATACCTGTTCTAGTTGCCGCTCTTCGTAATGAAGATTGGCAAATTCGCGTTGTAGCTACTGCTGCATTAGGTCTAATCCCATCAGAAGTATCTACTATTCCTTTTATTGGAGAGTCTCTTAGAGATCAAGATTGGCGAGTGCGGAGTACTGCTGCCACGACTCTTGGTAAGATCTATGTCTACTCAGATAAAAATATTCTTAATAAAATCTACTTAGATCAGAAGACTGCTTATCTAAAGTATGCGCTTCAAGATAAGGATTGGCGAGTTCGTAGAAAGTAAGCCTTCAAGGGGTCTAGCTTTTGGGGAGTAAAGAGGGCATCGGCGAGCCAAAACGAGATGCCTTGCAAACTTGGGTGAGAAACTCAAGAGCATCCCGTCCTTGAACATTCAACGTCGTAATCACCGTTAAAATGCG
>JAPLHZ010000018.1 GCA_026389365.1 Cyanobacteriota bacterium | reverse complement strand
GTGTCGATTGATTATCTGTTGTAATTCTTCCTTTTCCAACTTTTCTAAATGCAATGCTTTTGGAGATGCCATAAACACTAATCTTTGATCATTATTTCATTTCTTCTTATAGTATCTTCACTTTAGCCGCCTTGTACTAGCTATTGAAACCCAACGCCTCGAAACTATCTACCGACAAAAACTCACCGCCCTCAACGAACTCAAACAATCCATTCTGCACAAAGCATTTACAGGCGAACTCACCGCAGATAAAGCAGATCTGAAGACAAACATCGAATGGGAGGCGATCGCAGAAGTGCTTTAATGCAAATAGATTAAAAAATTATTAAAAATAAATAGCCACACTAACCAAAATGAACGAAGCCGAAACCCGCGCCGAACTAATCGACCCCGCCCTCAAAGCATCAGGCTGGAGCATCATCGAACATAGCCGCATCCGCCGTGAAGTCATCGCCCCTGGTCGATTGATTGGCAATGGTAGACGCGAACCCCATGAATACTCTGATTACGTCCTCGTCTATCGCGGTGAAAAACTCGCCGTCATCAAAGCCAAACGCAAAGAGCTACCCGACACCGAAGGTTTAGGACAAGCCAAAAAATACGCCACCAAACTCGAAACCCGCTTTACCTACTCCACCAACGGAGTCGGCATCTATCAAGTAGACATGCTGACTGGAATAGAAGGTTATATCAATACCTATCCCACCCCCGACCAACTCTGGGAGATGACCTTTAGCCAGTCTAACCAGTGGCGTAATCTATTCGCCGCCATTCCCTTTGAAGACCGCAGCGGCACCTGGGAAGCTCGTTACTACCAACACAACGCCATCAAACACGTCCTAGAGTCAATTTGCCAAGGTAAAAACCGGATCTTACTGACAATGGCAACCGGAACAGGCAAAACCTTCATCGCCTTCCAACTTGCCTGGAAACTGTTCCAAAGTCGCTGGAACCTGAGTCATCAGCCCACTCGCCGACCTCGGATCTTGTTTTTAGCCGATCGTAACATTCTCGCCAATCAAGCCTATAACTCCTTCTCCGCCTTCCCTGACGATGCCCTAGTTAGAATAGACCCTGACGAAATTCGCAAAAAAGGTCGAGTCCCTAAAAATGGGAGTATTTTCTTCACCATTTTCCAAACCTTCATGACGGGAAGAGATGCAGAAGGTAATCCCACTCCCAAATTCTATGATTATCCCGCTGACTTTTTCGACTTCATTATTATCGACGAATGCCATCGCGGTGGAGCCAGCGACGAAAGCAACTGGCGCGGCATCCTCGACTATTTTGCCCCTGCCGTCCAACTCGGACTCACCGCCACCCCCAAACGTGACAACAATGCCGACACCTACGCTTACTTCGGGGAACCCGTCTACACCTACGCCCTCAAACAAGGCATCAACGACGGCTACCTCACCCCCTTCAAAGTCCGCCAAATCGAAACCACCCTCGATGAATACACCTACACGATCGACGATGAATTATTAGAAGGTGAGATAGATGAACAAAAAGTCTATGCCGAAGCTGATTTCAACCGAATCATTGAAATCGAAGAACGGGAACACTATCGAGTGCAAGTGTTAATGACAGAAATCGACCAGAATCAGAAAACTATAGTTTTTTGTGCTAGTCAGTCTCATGCCCTAGCAGTACGAAACCTGATCAATCAAATGAAGACGAGCAGCAATCCTAATTACTGCGTCCGTGTCACCGCCGATGATGGCAAAAATGGCGAACAGTTCCTCGAAACCTTTCAGGATAACGAAAAAATATTCCCACCATACTCACGACCTCAAAAAAACTCTCCACTGGGGTCGATGCTAGAAATGTCCGTAATATCGTCCTGCTGCGTCCGATCAAATCGATGATTGAATTCAAACAAATAATAGGTCGAGGTACACGATTATTTGATGGTAAAGACTACTTCACTATCTACGATTTTGTTAAAGCCTATGAACATTTTCAAGACCCCGAATGGGATGGCGAACCCCAAGAACCCGTCATCGTCAAACCGCGAATTAATCGAGAAGGGATAGATCCAATCGATCGACCCAGCAAAGATGCCGATCTTACTGAGGTAGAACCAGAGACTCGTACAGTTCAAACGATTAAAATCAAACTCGGTGGTACCGATCGCGAGATCGCACACCAGATCTCAACAAGTTTCTGGAGTCCCGATGGTAAACCTATGACCGCTGTTGAATTTGTCCAACGACTATTCGGCGATCTACCAGAACTATTTAAAAATGAAGCCGAATTACGATCGATTTGGAGCCGTCCCGATACCCGTAAAGCCTTACTCGAAGGACTGAGCGAGAAAGGGTATGGGACAGAACAACTAATCGAAATCAGCCGCCTGATTGATGCCGAGAAGAGTGACCTATATGATGTTTTAGTTTATGTTGCATACGCCGCCAAACCCATCACTCGTAACGATCGAGTCATCGCGCATCGATCGCTAATTTTCACGCGGTATGTTGGTAAACAGCAGGAGTTTTTAGATTTCGTGTTGGCGCAATATATTAGAGAAGGCGTTGGCGAACTCGATCGAGATAAATTACCTCAACTGCTGGTCTTGAAGTATCACAATGTCCACGACGCTGCCAAACAGTTAGGTAGCATTGAGTCGATCCGTGAAGTATTTATCGGATTTCAGCAATATTTATACGATCGGGACGCAGCTTAAATGAGGAGATTAGCGATCGAGACCTACGAAACAACAATGTCATAAGAGCTTAAAACTATTTGAGATATTGATCTAAATATTCAACCTTAAAACAAAACCGCGATCGTAATACTGAACTTACGATCGCGGTTTAATAATTAAGTAACAGTCAAGTAACTAGCACCTAACCCTTGGTTGAATCAAACTCATTAAAGCTTTGATAGAACCGATCTTCGTGGTACAGATGACATTCTTGGGTAATTTGTTTCACAAGTTTCAAATCAAAATTCCGTATCACCATATCGTCGCCCCAGATGGACTTCAAATGGTTATGTACAGCCCGAAGGTTATAGGACGGAATTGCAACAGAAACGTGATGAGGAATATGAACATTGATGTGATGGCATAGGAATTCAACGCCAGCCGGATATTCACAATGTACAGTCCCAAACAATTGGGCTTTTGCCGCATCCCAAACATGAGGTTCTTGGAATTCGATTTCTGGCAAGGTGTGGTGAACAATCGTAAACGTGCTCATCCAGAAGTGATAGCCCAACCAAGGCATAATCCAAAACTTAACCAATGCCCAAGGACCAAGGTAATAAGTAAGCAAAGGTAAGAAAATTAATCCAGCCGCAATTACAAACCAATTTGAGAAGTTTGCTTTTGCCCGATCGCGAGGATGGTAATTGCTGAGGTCAAAATGAATCAAGGCCCAGTGAAATACCGATCCAATCCACCAGAAATTCCCACGGACTAATTTATAGCCAACTTTACGTACAATGTCTGAGGCTTCGTAAAGTTCAGGACGCAGCGGTTGCCAAGCATTGTCCACATCCATTTTATTGGTGTGATTGTGGTGCTTATCATGGAGAAAGCGCCAGCTATGGAAGGGGTAAAGCAAGGGTAAAAAGGCCAAATGCCCGACGACATCATTCACCCATTTACGCTTAGCAAACGATCGGTGGCCACAGTCATGACCAATTACAAAGAATCCCGTCAGTGCAGTCCCCGTTAAGAACCAAGCAAACGGCAATAGAAACCAAGGTGAGTAGGCTAAAGCAACATAGCTTAGAGTCACAGATACTAGAGTAATTGCAACTTGAGTCCAAGCTTTAACGGCATTTTTCTGAAAATATTGACGGGGAATTGATTTAACAATGTCCCGTAAATGCAGAGTGGTATCCGTATTGGCGGGATTTGAAGGAAGTTTTCCAGGGTTAATCGTCGCGGTCATTCACTACTCCGAAGATTGGATCGCACTAGAGTTGTTAAGTAAAATACCCAAAATTACGCTGTCAAGATACCCAATGTCGGAGATGAATCGTGGAAACTCAACCCCTAATATCCAACGTCTCATGAGAATTTGTTACAAAACCTCAACATTTATAGCATGATTCGCTACGGTGCTGATTCCAACTTCTATTTCCAACCTTTATGCCTGATTGCCTCGTGGCTCATAATGACGACAGTTGGCACAGGGTCCGACGGGTTCGATTCCACAACGCAAGAGTTCCGATCGGGCATTAAAAACACAACTGGCATCCCCAATCACCCAACGCCCCTCAATTAGGGTTTGCTCCGTGGGCCGATCGCGTTCTTGAACATACAGAGCAATGGTTTGGAGGCGATATTTTCCGGCTTGGAGTTGATAGCGATGTCGTCGTTCTAAGACCGCATAGGTTGCCCCAGCCACATCCAGATAGGCTCCCGGCTGAGGCATCCAGTCCAGATAGATCTTTCCCAAGGAGGTGGAAGACGCTTGGAGGATGACCTCGGTGGGCAGGTCTAGAGTTTGCAACTGGGGCGGGTTTGCGTCCATGGGGGGTTAAAACGATTAGCAAAAAAGCGAACTAAGTGAGTTTTAAGAGTCTACGGCTTGTTATAGCCAAACCAAGGATTGATTTCTAGCTTCCCACTGGGCTGAAATACCACCTTGAACGACGCAGTGCCCTCGGCAGTTGGATTACCCGATTTGCTTTGGTTCAGCTTTGGAAGGGGAATCTCGTTTTCGTAGTCGCGGGCGGCCTTGTTTTCCGGGGTATAGCTGACGATCGTCCCCTCACGGCTAACCTGAACCCGATAACGCAGGTCTTCATTGAAGGCGGGATTGGCCTGCCATGCTTTGTCGATTTGCGCGTAGAGTTTGGGTTGCAATGTTTCGAGGGTTACGCCGTCGGTTATTTCCTGTTTTGAATCTGGGGTTGAGGCTGGGCTGGCTGAGGCGATCGGACTACTCGACGGCGCACTAACGACAGATGTTTCTGCGCTCCACGGCACCACATCAACCCGTCCAGAGGTCTGGAATGTGACGCGATAGTCGGCTAGGGCTTCTGGTTTTTTGTCGGTAGCCGCATTGAGTAATAGGTCGGGGAGTGGGGTTTGGCCTTTTTCCTTAGCGGCCAGATCGCTCTCCGGTTTGTATCCAACCATTTGGCCATCTTTGCCCACACTGACGCGGTATACCAAGGGTTCGGAGAATTTGGCTGCCTGTTTCAGTTTGTCCATGACATTGACCTTTAGCTGTTGCTTCAGCCGATCTATTTCTGCTGGATCAGTAATAGTGGACGGGGTGGCCAGGTCTGTTTTGATTTTTTTGTTGTCAGTATCAGCGCTAGCGCTTGGGTTGGCACTGGGACTGGCACCAGGATTGTTTGTTGGGCTAGGCGGCGTGCTGAGTAATCCCGAATTGGCTCCGGCGCGCAGAGTTTCCGGTTGTTTCACCGTTGGGATGGGTAGGCTGAACATTGCTAAGGCGGCGATCGCTAGCCCTGACAGTCCGATGGCAGCGGGTACGGCTTGTTTACCCATGGCGGCCCGAGGTACAAATTTCTTTGCGACAGGGGATAAATTGAGCGAGAATGCGGGCAGGGTTTGGGTATCTGCGACAAATTGATCTATGGCTTCAACTAGGTCAAAAAACTGCACGGTGCTAAGGTTGAGTTTTTCGGGTTTTGCGTTGGGGTTTGACTCGTCGGGGCTGGGTTGATAGCTCAATTCATGTTGGTCAAGGCCCGATCGTTTCATCTGCACTAGTTGCAGCTTATCAGTCGGCAGGTGAATGCCGCTCAAAAATTCTTGAGCATAGCGACTCACTGAGTTCACCAAGCTTTCAAAAAACGCTCGTCCGCCCACCAATGCACCCCCCACATCTCCGTAGCCGTTGCCAATGCGACATTCTGCATTCAAAAGCAGCGCCATAATCGGTCGTAAATCCATGGCATTGGTCTGAGTTACATCATCCATGCCATCGAGGAGCAAGGTGCAATTGGGTAAGCTGTATTGCCGTTGAATTCTGGTCATGCTACTTCTCCATCAAACAAGCTAATCCATAGACGCTGCATTCCCGAGGTTCCGGTGCAAAACAGCAATTGACTGAGCAATTCCAAGGCTAAGGCATTGACCGCATCGGGTTCACCATAGCCCATTTCTGCCGATCGGCTAACGTTCATGCGCGCTTTAAAATGAGTCCGAAACCGTTCCAAATAGGAGGCTAAGTAAAAATCGTTTTCCGCCCCTTTCCCTTGCTCGATGAGTTGCTGCTGGGTGAGAACATATTGCCGAATCACCCCCGTGAGCCGTCGGGCTAGGAAGCCAATCACCACCACGATCGCCTTGCCTTCCACTAGAGTTAGGGGCTGCTGTTGAGCGACACGGCGCAAAAAATTGGTGTTTCGCATTCGCCACAGCGCCACCCGATCGGGCACTACAGAATCGAGTTCAAGTTCCCGCACGATCATCAAAATCGCTTCAGATCCTGATGTATCTAATGCCTCTATTGCCAACAGGAGCAAATCAAGCCGCATTCTGGCACGACGAGGGCAAGCACCATCGGGCAGGGCTGGACTGGGTAAACTGTCTAAAATTAGAGGAGAAGCGGGCACCATCGGGTTAGTCAACTGCATTACACTCACGGAAACAGATCAATTCATTAACTTCATTAACATTGTCGCAAAGTAATATTGTCGCCAAGATAGTCATATCGACATTCAAGTGACATCGACATTAAAACATGGCATCGTCGCATGGGATTACGATGCATCTGACGTGACTTACTCGCGACTTACTTCAGGTGCATTCTACCGGAATCGCGGCTAAGCGGACTAAATTTATTCTTTCTGTGGTGCAGAGATAACTGTTTTAGGAATTAAGTTTGCATGATTTATAAAAATTCGTAAATTGTTCTGTGGGGCTTGGGGCACGGCAACCATGGCTCTATGGGTCTTGGACCTGTATTTGTTGGGAGGAGATTTCCCTTGCACCTCCGGGAAACCTAAGGTTATCGTTGGATAATAGATACATTCAGTTGCCGCACCTAAAATTTTTGAACATTGTCAATTTCTGAACATTGTCCTCTCCTGAGCGCCTTCCCATGTCCCAAACACGATACTGGATTGCCCGATTAAAACCTTTAGCTCAGCCTCGTATTGGACTGCTGATATTGTCCGTTGGAATGGTGGGAATGTTTGCTTGGACGGCTTGGCAATATCCAGAATTGATGTCCTTTACGGGGATTAATGGCAGCGAGGAACGGACGGCGGAGGATGCGGAAAATGCGGAAAATGATGCGATCGGGGCTGAAATTGATAGTCTGTCGCTATTAAGTAAGGAGACCCGTAATTTGCCTACAGTACCGCCAACCGCTGCGCCAAAAAACGATGCTGGAAAGCCTCAAGCCTCGATTCTTAGTACTAACTTTTTAGGCACTAATATTTTCCCAATTCCGGGCGCTGGTCCAGTTATTAACTTTTTGGATCCGGCGACCAATACCATTACAAATTCTTTAACAAATTCCACCAATTCGACTGGAACGACGAATTCGACTGGAACGACGAGCGATCGAACCCGCACATCTCAAGGGACACAACCTTTTTCTCTGCAACCCGATCCGTTTCCTCAGCCATCATCGCCCACTGTAGGATTTTGGAACCAATTCCCTCAAACCCCAAATCAAGGCTCAACGGGACTGCCGACCTCTGGCCTACCCATGCCCATAACTCCAAATCAAGGCTCAACAACGGGACTCATCACCAATACCACTCAACCAATACCGAACGCCTACACGACGTTAACGAATCCGTCTCCCTACAGCTTGCCGATCGATGCTGGGGTTGCGCCTGCGGTGAATCCAGGGATAGTTATTCCGGTTAACGGACCCATTGCCGCACCCGTCGTGCCTCAAGTTTTGCCCAGTGCCGATGTTCCTATTGCTCCAATTCAACGAGAACAGCCATTTACGGCTCCGCGTCCGTTGCCGGGGCGATATATTGGCGGTGGGAATGTCAATACGTTTTCAAATCCATAGGTTTTAGAATCCATAGGTTTTAGATTGATGCGGTACTAATTTTTACGATCGCTCCGTCTCCAAGGCATTAGTCCATCTTTAGCCAAACGCTGGGTCACAACGTAAGCTCCGTAGCGGTTTAGGTGACTAGGGTCAGAAAATAATGCATTCTGTTGATCTAAAGCTCTGGATAAATCGCGATAGGTGAACTTCAATTCAGTGGCAAATTCGGTCATCGATCGGGAAAATTCGTCTTCATATTCCGATCGTCTGGGGTCCAAATATTCACGGGTGAGCGGTAGGTTGACAAACACAAGGGAAATCTTTCGAGCTTGGGTGAAGCTTGTGATATTTCGTAGTGCATCTTGTTGTTTTCCTTGTAGGCCAAAGGAGTCGTAGTCGCTGTCGAAGGTGCCTGGAACTTTGCTGTATTTCTGATAATACGTAGCGGGATTGAATTGATTAGAAAGCGAGAGGAAGCCGCTAACATCGGTCATGCCTTCGTTGCTGAGGGAAAGATTAGTTTCGTCATTGGGTTTTGGTTGTGCGATCGGATTACCCAGGATTTTCTCCCGAGCTAGGGTGATCACCCTCTCCCGATCGTGGCCTCCCGAGGAAAAGCTATTAACCCAACTTTGCAGCATTTCGTCTAAAGCTCGGTAGCGATCGCGGAGGGATTTTGGAGCCTCGGGTTGGGTGGGCGCTGCTTGATTTTCTTGGGTTTTAGGGGAGAGGGGTTGTTCGGGAAGTTTTCGGTAGCCAGCAGAAGTGGCGATCGCGTTGTAGGTAATGTCGGTGCGTCCGCTGTTAAAGGCCCGCGCGCCATCCGCCCAGACTATGATTTTTGGGAGTTGGTCGGGGGCGATTAGCCGCCTTAGGAGGAGATCAACAACTTGGGCCGTGGCTCCGTTGACCCCAAAATTAAACACGCGCAGACTGCCATTCCCCTGTTGGGTCAGATCTTCCTGGAGGGCCGAGGGGTCGATGCCTCGTAATGCCCGTGAACTGCCGACGATGAGTACATCGGGTACGCCGTAGGCCGAGACATATTGTTGGTAGAGGGCCAGTCGTTCGTCTAGTTGGGGTGAGTTTAGGGTGGGGTAAGGCGATCGGGCTAGGTCTACGGCAGCTTTGGGTTGCAGAGGCGATGAGGGCAGGTTTGCATCTAGTCCGGGGTCGATCAGTGGGGTTGTATTGAGAGATTTTGAGGGTTTAGCGGAAACTTGGAACGGGAAAACGTTAAGCGGCGCTATTTTTGAAGCTTTGCCGATATTTTTGTCGCTGGTAAATTCTGATGAATTGAAGGCGCTACTGTCTGAGCCACTGCTCGATCGGTTTAAGGATAGGGATGGCAATGATCCGGGTTCTGGCTTGAGATCAGACTTCTCTGTGAATTCTTGGGGGGCCAAATCGGCTAATCCCTGCGATCGCAACATCAACCCGATCGCCCAGTCTCCTGTGACCATCAAGCACAACCCCAACAACCCCCAGACCACTGCAACTCGACCGTCCAGCTTTTCGTCGGCAGTGGAGGTAATCCGCTGATTGACCCGGACGGGGGTAAAAAATGGGGTTTTGAGTAATATCCATTGCGCACCGTTGCGAATCTTTTCAACCTGCTCGCCCCAGTTGCAATCGGGCTGACGAGGTACAAATACTATTTCTCCCGGCGGCGACATTAGGTCTTCGACGTAGCTATCGGAGGCCGTAAATTCCGGGACAGATTCGGGGACAAGGCGCTGTTGGTTGGCCGATCGACCCACCACTAATCCTTGTTGCCAGTTGGGTTGGAGTTGTCCAGCCCGTCTGCCGTAGATGCAGAGTCCGGTGACATCTTCAATGCCCATGGGGGTTAGATAGGCTTTGATCAGTGCGACGATTTTGTCTTGGGGTGGAATTTTCAGGGCATCGGTCATGATGTGCAGGACGGCTTCCCGTTGTCGCACCTGTACCCGAATTCCCCCTGTGGCGAGTTGTTGGTCGAGGTCTGGATTGAGTTGTTGGGTGATTAACTGCGCGATCGCGGTAAGACTGCCACGCTTGATCAGGTCTTCGGGTGTGGGCGATAGGTCGATGCGATCGATGGCAGGCAGGTCAAGCCAGTGGGTCCAGTGAGTGATTTGACGGGTTTGGGAGTCCGGTCCGTTAGAGTTCATTACGCCATAAATGCTGGCCCCTCGAATCCCTTGGGGTGCGACTTCATGCAGAAAATCAGAAATCCGTTTTACGACGTAGGTCTGGGGCACCGCAATCTGATCGTGACGACAAACGATATGCAGCGTGGTGGTTTCGATTTTGACCGTGATGGCTTGACAACAATCGTTTAACAGGGGTTGCAGCAACCGTTCCATGGCTACTACATCACCCCATTGCGATCGCGATCGTAGCATTTGATCGGCTGGCGTTAAGTCAACTCGTAGCCTCCAGTCCGGTTCACTTTCGCCTTTGACTTGCCCGGAAACAATGGCCTCTTGGCAGTCGCGAAGGGTTAACGATCGCAGACATTGAGCCAAGGGTTCGGCGATTACGTTGGGATCGGGACTGTAAACTGATTCGCAAAGAACATGGAGGCGATAGGTTGCGGTTTCGCCGATTGCTTTGCGTTTTACTCGGACTGCAACATTGTACTGGCTCAGGTGTTGGCTTAGCTGGCGGCTCAGGTGTTGGGCAATACCCTGATTTCCCTCTTCAGCTATTTCTAGCTCAAAGGTTTCTCCCCAGCTTGGTTTGAGCGCTTCCGTCACCCGTCCGTATAGAACTAAACGATGAATGATTGCGCCTTCTGGGGTGAGCTGGGGCAGAAATCCTCCGGTGTTTAGAGCCGATCGCAGTCGGGCAGTGAGATTAGCGCGATCTGGACCACTCGAACTTTCACACAATACATGGAGTACATTGCCTCGCTGCTTCACCTGGACTCGTCCCTCGGTCCAGCCCAAAGCTGAACCCAACCAGGCTCCGAGGAGACGTTTCGATCGGTAGGGATAGGCAATATTTGTGGATGGGGGACGTTCAGGCACGTTCAGCATGGGGGTAGGGAATTGAGAATGAGGAAATCTAGATAGGGTTGCAATTTGCCCGATGATACACCCTGTTTCTACGATCGATCCGATGGAGATCTGGTCTGCCAAGATCTATCTGTGATTCTACTCTTCTCGTTTTTTGGAAATCACTTAAGCTTTATTAAGGACAACTATTTTTTAGATCCTATGACTTCTAACTCTATGACTTCTTTGGTGATGGCGGTTACGACGATTCCAGTGGTTGGGTTGATTCTCGCGACTCGGGGTCTGGCTCGGGTGACGTTGGAGGTGGGACAGTTGAGTGAGGAGCTTTTTCGGGGCGATCGGCTGCCGATTTTGACTTTTCCGCTAGAACCGAATGACGTGAACGATGATCGGAAATAATCCTCATCTGCGAGGGGAGTAGATAAATCTACCGTAGGCAATTATAATGGAAGCAGATTTTTATGGATAGCTATCTTCCTTCTATGAGTGTGTCTCGTCCTTCGTCTGATGAACGTGCGACCCCGATCGCAGGCCTAGAGAATTCTTTTTTAGAGTCATCAGAAGACGCTACGACCTCTGCGCTCTTCCTGAGACATCGCGTGAAGATGGTGGAAGATCTCTGGGAATCAGTCTTGCGTCAAGATTGTGGCCAGGATTTAGTGGATTTGCTAAATCAGCTTCTCCAGCTTTGTTCACCTGAAGGTCAGGCGGCTAATTCTGCTGAGTCGAATGCGTTGGCGTTGGTTGAAAAGTTGGAATTGAATGAGGCGATTCGGGCTGCTCGGGCCTTTGCCCTTTATTTTCAGATTATTAATATTGTTGAACAGCATTACGAACAGCGAGATCAACAACAACTCTACCGATCGGCTCAAGAAAGCCGATTGACCACTGAGGTGCAGGAAGGGTATTGGGCTACAACGCAATCGTTGGTCGAGACTCCCCATTCTAGTAATAGTCTTGAGTCTGATGGAACGAGTAGCGCGCCGATCGAGAGCGGGTCTAGTAATCGCCGGGTTACGGGAACATTCCAGTGGTTGTTTCCTCGATTACAATCGTTGAATGTTCCAGCCCAGCATGTTCAACAATTGTTAGATCAACTGGAAGTGTGGCTGGTGTTTACCGCCCACCCAACCGAGATTGTGCGTCATACGATTCGAGATAAGCAACGTCGGATTTCCACAATTTTGGCAGAGCTTGATCGGCTAGACATGAATCCTCATGTGAGTGTTGATTCTTGGGAGGCGAGGTCTTGGCGCGATCGCTTGACTGAAGAGATTCGGTTGTGGTGGCGGACTGATGAGCTACACCAGTTCAAGCCAACGGTTCTCGATGAAGTGGATTACACATTGCATTATTTTGAAGAAGTGTTGTTTGACGCGGTGCCGAATCTCTATCTCCGACTCCAGCAATCGCTTCAGACCTCCTTCCCTGGGATGCGATTGCCCAAGTACGATTTTTGTCGGTTTGGGTCTTGGGTGGGCAGCGATCGGGATGGAAACCCATCTGTCACGCCGCAAGTGACCTGGCAAACCGCTTGTTATCAGCGAAAGCTTGTGCTGGCAAAATATCTTCAGTCGATTGAACGGCTGACGGATTTGTTGAGTTTGAGTTTGCATTGGAGCGATGTCCTGCCGGATTTATTAGAGTCATTGGAAGCCGATCGGATTAAACTTCCAGCGGTGTATGACAAGTTTGCGATTCGTTATCGTCAGGAACCCTATCGTTTGAAGCTGGCCTACATGGAAAAGCGGCTGGAGAACACTCGCGATCGGAACCAAATTTTGTTTGATGGCGATTGGCAGCAGCCGGAAAATACCGAGTGGGATCTCCATAGCTATTACCGATCGGGCGAAGAGTTTCTAGAGGAACTGCGGCTAATTCAGCGAAATCTTCACGAAACGGGCCTGAGCTGCCGAGATTTGGAGCATTTGATCTGCCAGGTTGAGATCTTTGGCTTTACGCTGACCCATTTAGATATTCGCCAAGAAAGTACCAGACATTCCGATACGGTGGCGGAAATTGTCGAGTATCTCCAAATCTTGCCTAAGTCTTACAACGCTATGAGCGAAGCCGAGCGGGTCACCTTCCTATGCCAAGAAATTCAAACCCGTCGTCCCTTGATTCCCCGCGAACTTCCATTTTCTGACAAAACCAAGGAAGCGATCGAGACCTTCCGCATGGTGCGAGCGATTCAGCGTGAATTCGGCAATCGAATTTGTAAGTCTTATGTGATTAGCATGAGCCACGAATTGAGCGATTTGCTAGAAGTCATGCTGTTTGCCAAGGAAGCGGGCCTTTACGATCCGACCAACAATACGACCACCATTCAAGCCGTGCCCCTGTTTGAAACTGTGGAAGATTTGCAGAAAGCCACCGCCGTGATGACTGAATTGTTTGAATTGACATTTTATCGTCAAATGCTCTCCGGTGGGCCGGATGCAACGGAAGCTGAAATGCGATCGATTCCAGTCCAGGAAGTGATGTTGGGCTATTCCGACAGCAACAAAGATTCAGGATTTCTCAGCAGTAACTGGGAGATTCACAAAGCTCAGCAAGCCCTTCAGCGGGTTGCCCATAACTATGGCGTTGAGTTGCGAATTTTCCATGGTCGTGGTGGATCCGTTGGACGAGGCGGTGGTCCGGCCTATGAAGCAATTTTGGCGCAACCGGGCGAGAGTATGCGCGGGCGAATAAAAATAACGGAACAAGGCGAAGTGCTAGCGTCCAAATATTCACTGCCCGAGCTAGCGCTTTATAACCTGGAAACAGCAACAACAGCCGTAATTCAAGGCAGTTTGTTGGGAACCAAGTTTGATGATATTCAGGCTTGGCATACGTTGATGGAGGAATTAGCGGCCCGATCGCGCACTCACTATCGCCAACTGGTTTACGAACAACCAGATTTTATTGACTTTTTCCATCAGGTCACCCCGATCGAGGAAATCAGTCAACTCCAAATCAGTTCTCGTCCGGCACGGCGCGGCGGCAAAAAGGACTTGGAAAGTTTGCGAGCGATCCCTTGGGTCTTTAGCTGGACTCAGAGTCGTTTTCTGTTGCCCGCTTGGTATGGCGTGGGAACGGCGCTACAAGACTTTCTTGATGAGCGGCCTGAAAATCTCCGGCTGATGCGATATTTCTATGCGAAATGGCCGTTCTTTAAAATGGTGATTTCCAAAGTTGAAATGACGCTGGCAAAAGTTGATTTGCAAATCGCACAGCATTATGTGGAGCAGCTTGCCCCAGAGGTCGATCGCGAACGTTTCGATCGGTTGTTTGAGACGATTGCCGCCGAATATCACACCACTCGCACGGTTGTGTTGATCATTACAGGCCATCAAAAACTGCTGGACGGCGACAAAGAATTGCAACGATCGGTGAGGTTGCGCAATGGGACTATTGTTCCGCTGGGATTCTTGCAAGTATCGTTGTTGAAACGACTCCGGCAACACAAGAGCAGTACCGCCAGTGGCATGGTCCGATCGCGCTATAGCAAAGGCGAACTGTTGCGAGGTGCGCTGTTGACCATTAACGGGATTGCAGCGGGAATGCGCAATACGGGTTGATCATTTGACCGCCAATTCTTAGGATCCCGATGCTGATTTGAATTGGCGAAATGTTGTTTGACCTGATTTCAGACCCACCAGGCGTGGGATTAGGAAAGGTTACGACTTGGATTTCCTATTCCCGGTGGTGAGCCTGCAAATATAACTTGTGGGATGCAGCAGCTTGCGAGTACAGGTTATGAACTACGCCGCCCCGCCGCAGATTATCTGCGTGATGGAATCTATGAACTTCGCGCTAAGCACATTCATGTTCAGTATCGCATCCTGTATTTTTTTGATGGTCAAAATATCGCCATTCTTGCTCATGCCATTACTAAAGATACTGATCAAGTGCCGATCGCTGATATTGATAAGGCGATTAGGCGTAAGCGTCTATTTGAGAAGAATCCAAGTATCCATACTTATGAAGAGGATTTAGATAATGGCTAAGACTAGTGATGCACTTAAAATCATTGATAGTTTGACTTGTGATGATTCTGAAATGGAGAATCTGATTAGGGAAGCTTCGCTTAATCAACAGTCCGGACAGTTTTTAACGTAGGTAGTGGCGAAGAAAGCTATCCAAAGCTTAAAGTACAGTCATACAAAAAACAGAGACTGTGCAATGGATAGCCTACAGAATATTCTAACGGACGCACTGACCACAGTGGG
>JAPLHZ010000213.1 GCA_026389365.1 Cyanobacteriota bacterium | reverse complement strand
TACAAACAAGAAAAAGATTAAAAGCTGTCGGAAACGGGAACACAAAGAACAATTAACTTTGAACTTATGATCTCTAGACCTGTTGGGTAATAAGCTCAAAAAGCCTTGTATCGTAGTCTGGGGAAGGGTTCAAGGATTTTTAATTAAAGGCCATGAAACACTTTCCTTATAAGGGTTCTAGCGGTTTTAGTTGCTATTTCCCAACAGGTCTCATCTTTCCCAAGTTGTTTTTTAATTTCTTGGAGAAAGCTTTTCGCACTTTGAGTGGTTGGATGATCTGACCCTAATATTGAGATATAGATTTGGAGCGCTTGCTGAATGAATGATAGGGCTTGATGATATTGCTGTGTGTTGTAATAAAGACCAGCAAGATTAAATAGACTACCTGCGGTAGAGGGATGCCGATCGCCTAACTCCGATCGACAGATTTCCAAGGCTGATTCATACAATGGCAAGGCTTGTTCGTACTGACCTATTGAATAGTACAAGAATCCCAAATTATTCAGACTCGTTGCGGTATCGGGATGACGATCGCCTAACTCCGATCGACTGATTTCCAAGGCTGATTCAAATAATGGCAAGGCTCGGTCGTACTGACCCATTGATGTGTACAAGCTTGCCAAATTACTCAGACTACTTGCGGTATCGGGATGACGATTGCCTAACTCCGATCGATTGATTTCCAAGGCTGATTCATACAATGGCAAGGCTTGTTCGTACTGACCTATTGATTCGTACAAGAATCCCAAATTATTCAGACTCATTGCGGTATCGGGATGACGATCGCCTAACTCCGATCGACTGATTTCCAAGGCTGATTCAACTAATGGCAAGGCTTGTTCGTACTGACCTATCGTTCGATACAATTCTGCCAAATTATTCAGACTCGTTGCGGTATCGGGATGACGATCGCCTAACTCCGATCGCCTGATTTCCAAGGCTGATTCAAATAATGGCAAGGCTCGTTTGTACTGACCCATTGAAGAGTACAACATTGCCAAATTATTCAGACTCGTTGCGGTATCGGGATGACGATCACCTAACTCCGAACGCCTGATTTCCAAGGCTGATTCATACAATGGCAAGGCTCGTTCGTACTGACCTATCGTTCGATACAAGCCTGCCAACTTATTCAGACTCCTTACGGTATCGGGATGCCGATCGCCTAACTCCGATCGATTGATTTCCAAGGCTGATTCAAGTAATGTAATACGGTCCATAAAATTGCTCGTCCAGAATAATAGTATATTTTTATACTCTCACTTTTATAGCACCTACTTCTGGAAAGATCATCACCGATCGCGCTATTAGCCCTAGATAACGTTAAAATCTTGCTATGCACGTTCCATAATTCTGGCGGCGACAATAGCTATATGAATGCTTATAAAGCTGAAGCGATCTTGACTGAAGACGGTAAATTGATACTGACGGGGTTGCCATTTCGAGCTGGGAGAACAGTAGAAGTAATTGTTCTAGAACATGAAACTCATAATCCAATTTCAATCACTTCACTTTCGCAGGTTTTCGGGTGGCTTTTGAAGTAGCTTTGGCGCGTTTGGTGGGGGTAGCTTCGGGGAGTTCGATCGTTTGGCCCGATCGTATATTAGCGGCTTGTTGAAGTAAGGATTCAGCAAAGTCTTTGGCCGCTTTTGCAGATTCAACTTCATTGGTGACAACTTCACCGCTGGCAATTTGGGCGAGTTCAACTTTGCGTTCTTCTGCATTCAATGGATGAATTCTAACAACAGTGCGAAGAGTGGATTCATCAACGATTTTAGACTTCTTCCCACTAGGATCAATTACTTCTTTACTCACCCGGTAATGTTGGTCTGCCATAGCTGCAACGATCGGTTGATGCGTTACACAAAGTACTTGATGATCTTCGCTAAGTTGAAATAGCTTTTGCGCGATCGCCCCTGCCACACGGCCCGAAACTCCCGCATCAATTTCATCAAAGATCAATGTTCCAGCCGAATCCACTTGAGAAAAACAAGATTGCAACGCCAGTAGAAAGCGACTCATTTCCCCGCCCGATGCAATGTCCGTAAGCGGCTGCAAAGGTTCACCGGGGTTTGGACTAATTAAATAGGTAATACGATCGCTTCCGGCGGGGGTTGGAGCAATATGTGTGATGCCAACTTGGAATTGAACTTTCTCCATAGCGAGTGGTTTCAGTTCTTTCACCAATTGTGTTTCTAACGTTTCAGCAGACTGTTGACGAAGTTTACTCAAAGTATTGCAAGCTTCAATTAATTCAGTTTTGCGGGCTAACGTTGTCGCTTCAAGATCCGCAAGGGATTGCCCACCCCCGGTCAGGGATTCGAGTTCAGATTGCAAATTATCGCGCAATTCGATCGCATCGCCCAACGTCGGACCATATTTACGACAGATGGCTTTGAGTTGAGTAATGCGTTCTTGGACTTCTTGCAAACGAACCGGATCGGCTTCAATGTTGGCACCGTAGACGTTAATATCACGGCCTGCTTGTTCAATTTGGGCGAGAGCATCCGCAACAACATCTAAAATTGATTGAACTTGATTATCGATGGTTACCATATCCAGCAAAATGCCTTCCGCATGTCCGAGCAAATCAGCACAGGCGCGAAATTCTCCTGTTTCACTCTGATATAACATTTCATAGATTTCATAACTCTGTTTTTGAAGTCCGACACTATGGCTGAGGCGATTTCGTTCATTTTCTAACGATTCTAATTCGTCGGCTTCCGTAAGGTTAGAAATATTTAGCTCTTTGAGTTGGAATTCAAATAGATCCAATTGCTGTAAACGTTGAGCCTCCGATTGTCGTCGCTGTTGAAGATTCCGATCGGCTTGTTGATATAATGCAAATCGTTCTGCTACAGATTCTCGTTGTTTTAAAAGTTTTCCACCTCCAAAACTATCGAGCCAATCGCGCTGGACTCCGGGTTGCCCGATTTGTACGGTTTGGCCTTGGGCTGTGATTTCGACGAGGGAATCTCGCAGCGATTCGAGCTGTTGTTTTGTAACATTTGTGCCGTTGATCCGGGATTTGTTACGGGAGCCGCTGCTGGCTGAAATTTCACGCACACAAATTAAAAAGGCTTCATCTTCGAGCAGTTCAATTTTTTCCCGATCGCACCAATCCCTGATCTGCTCCGTCAGATTAAAATGGCCTTCGAGCATTGCTTTGGCCTCTCCAGTACGGACGGCACGGCCTGAGGTTTTTCCGCCGAGCAATGCATCGATTGCGTCTAGAATGATAGACTTCCCGGCTCCTGTTTCCCCCGTGAGAACGTTGAGTCCTGAGCTAAAGTCTAGCTCTAGACGATCGATGAGGGCAAAATTCTCGATTTTCAAAGAACGCAACATGGGAAATCGGGGCAAGTTAAAGGGCAAGTGTATACAAATTCTATCTGTTATTTCTATGTTGACCCGATCGAATGCAATAATCGAAGCCTTCGCGGCCTTTAAAGGCGGTAATGTCGATCGGGCTGAATGGATGGCCCGTCAGGTTTTGGAAAAGGATCCAAACAATATCGAAATGACGAAACTCCTTGGTGCTGTATATTCTACGCGATCGGACTTTCGCGAATCTCTAGTGTATTACCTCGCGGCGATCGAACTCGATCCGCAAGATGCCGAGGCTTGGAATAATAGTGCAGTAATTTGGCAGTCCTTGGGTGACCTTGAACAGGCGCGGTTGGCGGTGCATCGGGCGATCGTCCTGCAACCAGATTTTCCCCAGGCGTTTTTTAATCTAGGAAATCTCGCAGGTCGGCAAGGCGAAACGGATGTGGCGATCGCGGCCTATCAAAAGGCGATCGAACTGAATCCTAACTATCTCAGCGCTTGCACAAATTTAGCGCGTCTACTGCAAGCAACCGATCAACTCACCCCTGCGATCGAACTTTTCCGTAAAGTAGTGAATCTTTCGCCAAATTCTGGCAAGGCCCATTTGAATCTGGGCAATGTTTTACAAATGCAGGGCAATACAGAGGCCGCGCTGTTGCATTACCAAACGGCACTAGAGCTTTCGCCTTACGATCCAATTTTGGCCCATAATCTCGGCTTACTATATGAGCAACAGGGCGATTGGGAAACGGCGAAGGTGCATTATCTTTTGGCGCTGCGGCTGGATTCCCGATCGGCCATCAGCCATCACAACCTGGGGGCAGTATTACAGAAATTAGGCGATACTCAGCTTGCCATCAGCCATCTTCAGCAGTCGCTCTCCTACGAACCCAATGACCCAACGGCCTATCACACGCTGGGAATGCTGTGGTGTGAGACGGGAGCTTTGGAGGGCGGGGTGGCTTGTTTTGAGCAGGCGATCGCCTTCGCTCCTGATTTTGCGGAAGCCCATTGGGAGTTGGCGCAGGCGTTGTTAAAGCTGGAGCAATGGGCGCGGGGCTGGAAGGAGTCGGAATGGCGTTGGTTGGCTCCCAGCTATCTCGCGCAGCAATTGCCCCGTCACCGTAAGATTGTGGCTTGGACGAGTGCTGAGAATTTGAAAGGGAAAACTATTTTGGCTTGGGCGGAGAATGATGTGGCGGCTTCGGTGATGTTTGCTCGCTGTTTGCCCTTGTTAAAGTTGCGAAATCCGTCCCGAATCGTGGTGGAGTGTGATGCCTCTGTCGCGGAATGGATAGCGAGTTTGGATTGCGTTGATCAGGTGGTAGTGCGATCGGACAAACTACCCAAAGCAATTGATTTCCAAATCTCGTTAGGTTCGTTACCCGCTATGTTGGGGTGCGACAAGTGGCCTGATACTCTGACTGGAGACCCCCTAACGATCGCTAATCCTGGATAGTATTAAGCCAATCGACTAAATCATTCAGTTTCGTAAAATCCCACAACTGTTCATTCAATGATTCTAATTCTTCTAGAGAGAGTTGATTGATCTGGACTTTAAGACGATCGGGTAACTCTCCGACGGTACGTGGCAAGAGTCGTAGGATTTGCGATCGTTGACGATCGAGGATTTGCGATCGTTCAGCTAAACGGCCTTGTTCTAATCCTTGAGTAATTCCTTGTTCTAATCCTTCAGCCAATCCTTGTTCTAATCCTTCAGCCAATCCTTGTTCTCTTCCTTCTTCTCTTGCCTCTTCCTTCAAACTTGTTGAAATGCTATACCAGTCTCGATAGTACTTCAGGCTATTTTCATAGATTTGTTGTTCATTTGTTGTAAAGTTCGCAATTTCAGCAGTTTCAAATAGTTCATTAAATACGTCTTCTTGGAGTACGATCGGACGATCGGTTAAATCAGGTAAATGTTTTAGAAGATATAGCCATTTATCAAAGTGAGTTTCTAATTCTTCTAGAGATTTTGTGAACTTAGGTAATTCAATGTAAATGTATTTCAACTTATCGTAGAATACCTCGCAGCGCTGATTTTTTAATTCGACGATATGGAGAAACGTTGGATCCTGTCTATGATCGTCGAAAATAAAGTCTAAAATACCGACTGTGTAGACTGGACTGAGTTTATAATTCCAATTGCCTTTGAGTGCTTGTTCTTGAATGGGAAAGCTGGAGTAGTAGACGCTACGATCTTTAAAGAAATTATGCTTTGCTTTTTGGATTTCAACGATGAAGCGTTCACCACTTTCAGATTGACAGTAAATGTCAAAGATTGCCTTTCGGTCAATTGCTGTGTTACCCAAGTTCTCAGTATTTCTAAAAGTTAGATCTCGGATTTGGTGATGAGGCGGTAAAAGGGTATTGAGAAAATCCATCAATAGCCGTTTGTTTGGTTCGGTGCCGAAGACACGTTTGAAGCCAAAGTCGGTGAGAAGATTGATGTATTTATCTTGGAGAATCATGACGAGTAAACCGATCGCATCTAATTTTAATTATAGGTGACAATCCCTTAAAGTATTCGATCGAATTGAGAACATGAATTCTATATTCTCAATTCGATCGGACTTGCTATTCAAACATGTACTAGATATAAGCCACCACATCATCCGTCGCAAAACGAACCTTAGGCATCGTCGCATACTTGTCTTCCGCCGATCGGTACCCTGCCGGACACACTACTATGGCGGCATAACCCAACGCCGCCAAGCCCAGAATTTCATCATACTTCGGAGCGATAAAGCCCTCGATCGGACAAGTATCAATGCCCATCATGGCGGCTGTCGTCATATATTGACCCAACGCAATATAAACCTGACGCGATGACCAATTATCCACATTGGTATTACGGCCCATGAATCCTTTAATCATTCCGGTATATCCGGCAAGCGCATCAACGGTGGTTCCATGAACTTCTGCTTGGCGAGCAATGTACCGATCGACATCGGTATCATTCATATCTTTTTTAATGGCCAACACCACCAAATGCGATGCATCAACCACCTGTGCCTGATTCCAAGAATGCTCCAAAAGCTGCGATCGCACTTCAGGATTCTTCACCACAAAAAACTTCCAGGGCTGCAATCCAAAGGACGACGGAGCCAATACTAGACTTTGTTCTAAAGCGGTCCAAGTGGCGTCAGGAATGATTTTTGAAGAATCAAATTTTTTCACGGCATAACGCCACTGCAACTGATGAATCGCCGCTTCAGGAGAAAGCAAAACGTCTGACATAGGAGAAACCTCTAATTCAATTGAAACCCGCCAAACACTACAATACAAGGCGTTTCTGTTTTTTGGATGGTTTTATCGACACATATTTAAAATTTCGGCACGACAGAACATGAGATTATTGATCAGATTGATTATGAAGCCCATTGAGATCTTCTGCCGATCGCACCCCATCGACCACCACCATGCCGACTGCAACAATCTTCCCAACACTGGTCGGCCAACCCAGCGCCGTCGAACTCCTCAGCCAAGCGATCGCCCAAAATCGCGTGGCACCCGCTTACCTATTTGCAGGCGCACATGGCATTGGCAAACGATTGGCTGCGAAGGCATTTTTGCGGGAACTACTCGGCGACACGGAAAATCGGGCGCAGCGGGGAAACCATCCCGACTTACTTTGGATCGAGCCAACTTACCTACACCAAGGCAAACGGTATAGTCCCGCCGAAGCCGAAGCCGCCGGAGTTAAGCGCAAGTCTGCCCCGATCGTTCGTCTTGACCAAATCCGTGAAATATCAGTATTTCTCAGCCGCCCACCGTTAGAGTCCGATCGGGCAGTCGTCGTGATTGATAGCGCCGAAACGATGCCCGAATCTGCGGCTAATGCATTATTAAAAACATTAGAAGAACCCGGTCGCGCCACAATTATTTTGCTTGCGCCCAGCGTCGAGTCGTTGTTGCCAACATTAGTGTCTAGATCTCAGCGGATTCCTTTTTATCGGTTGTCTCATACTGATTTTTGTGATGTAGTTCAACGATCGGAGTATCCTCAACTTTTAGAACAACAACAAATCATAGATCTCGCCCAAGGCAGTCCCGGCGAGGCAATTGAGCAATGGCAACGATTGCAAGACATTCCACCCGAATTGCTCAGCCAAGCCATCCAGCGCCCTACTACTATTCCCGATGCTCTTCGCCTCGCTAAACAAATCACAAAAACATTAGATGCCGAATCTCAAGTGTGGCTCTTAGATTATTTGCAACAGGTTTACTGGCGATCGGGCACGGCCAGCATTTCGGTATTAGAACAACTGGAAAAATCCAAAGAATATCTACGCGCCTATGTTCAGCCTCAACTCGTGTGGGAAGTTACTTTAATGACTGGATTAAACTAATTTAGAACTAATTTAGAACTAATTTAAACAAGTTTCGATCGTTTTTGCCACCGCCATTGCCAATCCATCCAAATCATATCCGCCTTCCAATCCAAACAAAATTCGAGGCGTAATCTCTAAACACCATTTTGTAAATCGACCATAATCGTCGGCATTCAATCGCATACGGGCCAATGGATCGACCGCCATCGCATCATATCCAGCACTTATGATTAGCAATTGTGGATCGCCCGATCGTAACCAAGGCAAAACCTGTAATTCAAATGCTGCATTATAGACATCCGCACCACTTCCCGGTTTTAATGGCACATTCAAAATATTACCAAATTCACCAGTCTCACTCGCCGCACCTGTCATTGGATAAGCTGGGAATTGATGGAGTGAACAATAGCGAATTTTGGAATGCTTTTCAACGATCGCCTGCGTCCCATTCCCATGATGCACATCCCAATCTAAAATCGAAACTCTCGACAAGCCCAAATACTCAACCGCATAAATGGCTGCGATCGCCGCATTAGCAAACAAACAAAATCCCATTCCTTCATCCGGCAATGCATGATGACCGGGCGGGCGGGCCAATACAAAAGCAGAACGATTTTTCGTCATAACCTCATTAACGCCATCTATCCAAGCATTCAAAGCCAAACGCGCAACATCGTCACTGGCGGCACTGACAGGCGTTGATTCAAACGCGCTAATTCCAGAAGCTGCAAACTCTGTCACTCGCGCAATATGCTGGGTGGTATGCGCTAATAGCAACAAATCATTTACAGGACGGACTTCGATCGGAGTCGGTAGCAACCATTCTAATTGATTTGCAAAGGTCGATCGTTCTAATGCGGTCTTAATTGCGGTTAGGCGTGCGGCACGTTCGGGATGACCATGGCCCGTGTCATGGTCTAGAAACCGATCGCTATAAAAAATAGGGAACATCTTATTCCTGCTACTCACAGAATGCGGGACTATCAGTAATTCTAAATCACCATTCTCAATTTATCTTGCCATGAGTGCGGGAACGTCGATGTTCAGTTTTTCGCCGAGGTCGATCGTGGTGTTGGTGAAGTCGGCAACGCCTGAGATACCGGATGCGAGGACTCCGATCGTGGTGACAAGGGCGGCAAGACGTTTTTTGATGCGGGTGGGATTACGATCGGCTTCGGGTTTGATGATTTCGGCTTCGAGGTCTTCGAGGTCGGTAGCGAGTTCTTCTTGGGTTTCGGTGGGAAATTGTAGGGCAGTTTGGCGAAGGGCGGTGATGAGTTTTATCAGGTCTTCGGTGCTGGTGTTGTGGGTTTGATTGACGGTGATTTGTGCGTTGTCGGTGGCGATCGAGTTTGCGATCGGGGCACTGACTTGAGTGTTGTCGCTGCCTATGATTCCGGACATTGGACCATTGAATTGATTGGTTTTAGAGGTGTCGGTCATGGTTTGGTCCTGTTGATTGGTGTTATTGACAGTGACGTTAACGATCGGTGCATAAGGTTCATTTCTTGATTTTGACCGATCGCGTTTGCCGGGAGTCGGGGAATCGCGGTAGGGATTTCTGTAATGATCAGGTTCGCGATCGAGTCTGTCAAGGTGTTGTTCGAGATCGTCGTCGGGTTCAGCGAATACGTCGTCGATTAGGCCGCGCACTTGTACGTCGTCGTAACTGATGTCGCATTGGACTTTGTATTGTGCTTTTTCGAGGCGGGTTTGGAGGCTTTTTAGGGTGTAGGTGTGTGGGGTTGGGCTGGGTTTGCAGGTGGGGCAGTTGCAGGGGATGAGGGTGTCGTAGTTTAGGTTGTCGTAGCTGTCGTGGATGTCTTGGAATTCGTCGTGGATGAGGGTGAGGAGGTCGCGGGGGCGGGGTCCGGAGACTCGGATTTCGATTTTGCGGTAGGTTTGGTTTTCGGTGAGTTCGGCGCGGGTGTTGTTGTGGGTGAGGACTACGCCTGTTTTCCAGACGAGGGCTTGGTTGGGAATTGAGACGTTTTCGATGCGTTTGTGCATTTCGACGATGATGCGGGTGAGGATGCCTTTGGGCATGAAGCCTTTGTATTCGTAGCGGACAATGCGGTTGTTTTCGGGGTTCCAGTCGTAGCAGGGCGGTGTGGAGGCGAGGAGGTGGGGGGCGATGTATCTGCCGGGGTTTTTTGGGATTTCGTAGCAGAGTTTGAACTCTTTCATGAGTTGAAGGAGTTGGGAGTGGAGGTTGTTGTATTGTTTGTGGTTCCAAATGGTGGTGAGGTCTTGGGTGGTGAATTGGCCGAGGTTTTGTTTGACCCGATCGCAGTCCAATACTTTATAGACGGCGGCGGTGCCCCAGTTGGGTTTGAGGATGAGGAGTTGTTTTAGGTTTAGGTCGGCTTGGAAGTGGAAGCAGGTGCCGAGGTTGTGGAGGAATTGGCTGAGGTGGAGCATTTCGTCTTCGTTTGTGATGCCGTTGCGGGTGCAGAGGGTTTGGTAGTCGGTGAGGGGAATGTGGTTGCGGCTGTCGTTTTCGAGGATGTTGCGGACGTTGAGCCATTTATTCGGGAAGGGGAGTCCTGGGCCGAGGAGTTTTTCGAGTTGGTGTTTGATTTCTTTTTGGAGTTCGGGGAGGTTTCGATCGGTGGCGAGGTTAATGGGGGGCGGGGTTTCGAGGCTGGTGAATTCGTGGCGGAGTTCGCGGAGGTTGAGGTTGCAGGTGCGATCGTTTTTTTCGTTTTGGATGAGGAGGACGGGGCTGTTGTTGCTGCGGAGGCGGATAATGTTGAGCCAGTAGGGATGGTCGGTGTCTTCTTTGCGGCTGTCGGCGACGAGGAGGTAGAGCGATCGTTCGGTGAGGAAGAATTGGTGGGTGGCGTGGTAGATTTCTTGGCCGCCGAAGTCCCAGAGGTGGATGCGGTAGTCGTTGCTGTTGGTGCCTTTGAAGTCCCACCGGAGGATGTCGATGCCTTGGGTGGAGATGTCTTCGGCTTCGGGGATGAGTTGATATTCGGGTTTTAGAAGTTTTTGGGCGAGGCTAGTTTTTCCAGCTCCGCCTTCGCCGACGATGATGAGTTTGGCTTCGTGGAGGTAGTTGGTTTCGTCGGGATCGCGAGTGGTGAAGTAGTAGTCGAGAATGGGTTGGGCTGCGGGGCGTTGCGCTTCCTCTCGGGTTGAAAAATCGGAATCTAGAATATCTTTTGGAATGCTTAGTGGATTTTTACGCAGATCCAGTTGTTCAAGTTTAGTTAGTAATTGAATTGAATTTGGAATGGCTATGATTTGATTGTTCCAAAGATCAAGTGTTGTGAGATTAGTGAGTTGTGCGATCGATTCTGGAATGATGGCGATTTGGTTGCCATAGAGGTCAAGCTCTGTGAGATTGATTAGGGCTGCGATCGATTCTGGAATGATGGCGATTTGGTTGCTAGAGAGGTCAAGCTTTGTGAGATTGATTAGGGCTGCGATCGAGTCTGGAATGATGGCGATTTGGTTGCGATCGAGGAAAAGCACTGTGAGATGGGTGAGTTGTCCGGATTCTGGTATGATGGCGATTTGGTTGCTATGGAGGTTAAGCACTGTGAGATTGGTGAGTTGTCCGATCGATTCTGGAATGATGGCGATTTGGTTGTTATGGAGGTCAAGCCCTTTGAGATTGGTGAGTTGTCCGATCGATTCTGGAATGATGGCGATTTGGTTGCTATGGAGGTTAAGCACTGTGAGATTGGTGAGTTGTCCGATCGATTCTGGAATGATGGCGATTTGGTTGCTATGGAGGTAAAGCAATGTGAGATTGGTGAGTTGTGCGATCGATTCAGGTACGATCGGCATTCCAATATTCGCAAGATTCAACCATTCCAATTGTTCTAACTTGCATACCACCTCAGGCAAACCACCCAACGGATTACCACTTAAATCAAGCGATCGAAGACTCACCAGCGCAAGCAACTCATCCGGTAATGTCGTTAATTGATTTGCGATCGTTATTGGTGGTACATACTTGCCATCCTTCCATTCCCCCGGCTCCTCCTTCCCCAAGATCAACGTCTTCAGCCCGGTTAATACCGCAATTTCGATCGGTAACTCCGTCAGCCCCATACCGGAGAGGTCGAGTTCTTCCCAGTTTTCATCATGAGCCTGGGCTATTAGGGAGAGTAGGTCTTTCATAAGAGTAGGAAGGCTGAACGCTGAAGACGGAGTAGTGTTTCTATTTTGGCAGAGATTAGGGAGAAGTGGGAAGTCAGACGGTCATTTTGGGCTAAGTCGATGATGAGTCACTCCTATGCCGATCGCCTGACCTTAAACCAGAAGCCTAGACGAGGATCGGTATAATAGTAATCAACACCAACCGCTCATGCCCTACATTCATCACCTCAGCATCGATCAAAGAAGACCTCGATCGTCTTACCCACGAACAACTTCAACAAGTTTCCGAATTTATTGCCTTCCTCAAATTTCGCAACCGATCGCACCTCCATCCAGTCACAAACGGGAATCACCATTCAGTTTGCTGGCTCAAACATCGATCGCCCTCTCCGGTTTTACATTTATAATAAAGTGAGTCAATTCTCCCAAGGTGACACCTGTGCTGAACATCGCACTTACACCCACCGCCGAAGCGCTTCTCCAACAATTAATCCGATCGGGCGAAGAACATGATTCCGCAATCCTGATTGAACAAGCACTGCAATACTTTTGCGATGGTTTACAACCGACCTTAGGTCATCGTGGATTAGACATTGACAATACGATCGGCTTTCCTGATCTAACGGAAACTGAAATCATTCAGGAGAATGAACAGCGCTGGAATGAATTCCAGGAAACAGGGATAGCCCATAGCCACGAAGACGTTGCGAAACGGTTTGAACGATTCATGGGTCCGATCGCCTCATGACATTTTCTGTGCAATGGCTCCCTAAAGCTGAAGCTGATCTAGAACGACATTTTGATGCGCTGAATGACAAAAATCCGATCGCTGCGAGTAAAGCCACGCGATTAATTTTTAAAGCAGGTGCCAGTTTGTCGGTTTTCCCTTACCGAGGTCGATCGATCGACGGCACTCAGCAGCGAAAACTTCCGGTCCCCTTCGGCGAGTATGGTTATGTCTTGTACTATCGTATCGAAGACGATCGGGTCTTTATTCTGCGGGTTCATCATGGACGTGAGAATCGGACGTAAGCCATTCAGTTTGCTGGCTCAAACAACGATCCGCCCTACCAAACCGCCTTCACATGGGGATACGCCAAAATCTTCTCATCACAACTGACCAACGGGATATCATATCGCCTTGCAATCGCTACCAAAATACGATCGGCAGGATCCCTGTGGAACGGATCTGGGAGAAGACTACTGGCGATCGCATCTACCGGATTTAACGGCTCAATTACCGTTCCTGAGTGAGTTCGCGCTTGCCCATACCAAAGCTCGATCGGGAGTGGCAACCTTAATTTTCCAGTCCCATTCTTCACCGCAATTTCCCAAACCGAAATCGTCGAAATCAGCAGCCCATTTTGAGGCTCTTCGATCGCAATCAACCGACTTGCCTCCGGTGATAACCGACTCGGCTCCTGCAACATCCACAGCCACGTATGCGTATCCAACAAAATCATGATCCCAACGCATCCCATAAATCTGTCATCGGCGCATCAAAATCATCCGACATCTCCAACGGCAATCCCCGCAGTGGATAATGGTTCGGCGGGGTTCTAACCGTCTCAATATCTTGATTCTCAGTTTTTCCGTGGGTCATCCGCAAAATTGAAAGCAGGAGATTCAGAACCTCATCTGGTGCGCGATCGATTTCACTGAGCAATGCTTCACGTACAGTCATACCCTAAGACCCTTGTGTACGAAATTCATTCCATCTTAACTCACCAAAGCGATCGCCCATCCATCCAGTCATAACCCGGAATGACCAAGCCTAGGCAAATCCTCAACCAATACCACCTAATCATAAAGTTCAATCATTTAAAACTGAGTCTCCTTGTTGCCATTCGGATTTATCTGGGTTTTGTAGCGTTAATTGGGTGGTTAAAACGGTGATTGACTATGACGGAATGGCGATCGGTGCCTTCACCGCAATAATTTGAGACGCTCTCACTTCTACCGTCACACCTTTAATTTCCGTATCAAACCCTTCCAAACTATATCCATCCTCTCGCCCTGCTTGCATTGGATAATGCTCAATCACCATCGCCCGATCGCCAGCCTTCAGCCCAAACCTCGGCAAATCCTCGTACTTCTGTCCAAATTCAGTGAGTTCTGTTGCAAACGCTGGAAACGGCAAAATCTTCGATCGCATCATCCAAGGGAATTGATTAATCAAATGTGACGCGGTAAAGTTCAAAGCATTCATGGACTTTATGTTGTTTGATCTTCGCTCCACTAGAGTTAATTGCATTCTCCCAATTACTCAATGCCTCTAACCCAACTTCGGCCCCAAGATAGGTTTCCAAAATCGCCCAATTCTCTGCACCCTCCGCATCAGGATTCAACACATCAAATACAAAACTTCCGCCCGGTTTTAGTACTTTCTTCACGCTGGTTAAAACCTGTTTCCAATAGTTCAAATCACCATAGCAACTAACTCCCGTTGCGATCGCCCAATCAAAAAAATCATTCTCGTAATTATCAAGCTGATCCGCACTCGCTTGCTTTACGCCTTTAAATGTTTTTGAATTCAATTGTGGCGCACGAGAATTGATAATATCTTTTGCGACCGTACTAATGTCTTGACCATAGAAATGCGCATCCCACTCACGCCAACAAGGAAAAACCAAAAAACTTAGCCCACAGCCCAAATCCAAACACCGATCGTTCTTTTTCGGCTTCATATAGTCCCAAAAAGGCGACGCAAGACGATTTTGCAATTTGCCCGAGGCCCAGTCTTGAAAAATAGACATCGATTCAACTTCCGGCGGCAGACTCACCGGATCGCGGCGATATTCCCGATCGAAACGAGCAGCCACTTGAGCGAGAGCATCGGTATGGGGCGTGAGCTTGGGAATTTCCACAAAAATATACAGGTGAATGAATTAAATGATTAATGGCCGCGAAGACCAGACGATCGACCGCCGTTATCGACCTCGCAGCGCTTTTTGAAAATTGCGACGATAGGACGGATTCAATACGAAACATACTGGCCAAAACAAAGTGAGTAAAATTCGGCCCGAGGTGAAGTTAGTGCGCTGAAACCCTAACCAAAACTTCGAGCCATAACTGAAATACACCCAACCAATTGCGATCGGGAGCACAATCCTTAAAACGAACAAAAGACCAGTCATGAGCAAACCTCCTAAGGTTCAGATGATCAACAAGTCATTCAGTTAAGATGTCTTACTTTATCAATTATGCCAACTCTTTTGGGGCGATTGAAGGTCAGAGTTGGTTCAGACTATAGATCGAGATGCTTTCCGTCATTAAAACTTATCCAAAATCCATTCAGATGCCCGATCGCCCAGATCCAACTGAACATTCACGGCCTTCCCCAGACGCTTCTCTAGTACTAGGAAATCTCTGAGTGTGTTATCCGGAGATCCAACTGAACATTCACGGCCTTCCCCAGACGCGGCTTATCACGGGTTTTTTCGATCGCTCCTGTCACCTGCTCGACCACGTTCCACGCCACCAAATACCCCGCAATTTGATCGAAATGGGCCATAAACTCCGTCTCCGAAAGCGGGAACGAGGCTTGCTCCAAATACTTCCACATCACCTGAAAATAGACCTTTCCCTTCACTTTACGGATCTGAACATCATAGGAAAACGTCCACTTGCTCACAATCAACGATCGTAACTCTGTACCCGTCATCCCGCCCTCTCAAGTAAAATCAGCGTAAAAGTCTGTCATAATACTCCATGAGAAAGGCCACGAATTCTAGTATCCCAGGGACTTTTCTGAGGAACCTGAGGGAATCTAGAACTTGAATTAAACATATCTACATTTTATGAAGAGATGTTAAGACAATCTGTTTATAAAACTTATTTGTCTTTTAATTGCCTTTTGGTCTCGAAGTCACTCCCGATTCATATTAAGTAGTCATGACTCAAGTTTCTAGCTCCGCAGACGTTCCCAGCATGGGCCGTCGCCAATTTATGAATCTGCTTACATTCGGTACCGTGACTGGAGTGGCCTTGGGGGTCTTGTACCCACTGGTTGACTACTTCATTCCTCCCTCGGCGGGTGGTGGTGGCGGCGGCGTAACAGCCAAAGATGCCCTCGGTAACGACATCATAGTTAGCACCTATTTGACTACTCATTTGCCTGGTGATAGAGCCTTGGCACAGGGTCTCAAAGGGGATCCCACCTATGTGGTTGTTCAAGAGGATGGCTCTATTTCAAACTATGGAGTAAATGCGGTCTGTACTCACTTGGGTTGTGTGGTTCCTTGGAACGCCAACGAAAACAAGTTCATGTGTCCTTGTCACGGGTCTCAGTACGATGCCACGGGTAAGGTTGTGCGTGGTCCAGCACCTCGCTCCCTAGCGATCGCCCATGCAACTGTTGCAGACGATCGAATTAGCTTCACTCAGTGGACTGAAGAAGATTTCCGCACGGGTGAAGATCCCTGGTGGGCGTAATCTATAGCGATCGCGCTTAACTTGTTTCGCTTAACTCGTTTGTTGTCATCACGCTGAACCAACTAGAACTCATGAAAATGGTCAATATTTCCACAACTTGGCTAACCGCCATTTTTCGGAGAGTCGTTCTAGCCGTTGCCGTTATCGCAACATTTTTAACCGCTAGCCTCTCCGCACTGCCCGCCCAAGCCTATCCAATTTTTGCCCAGGGTGCCTACGAAAACCCTCGCGAAGCAACAGGTCGCATTGTCTGTGCCAACTGCCATTTGGCTAAAAAAACCACCGAAGTCGAAGTGCCTCAGTCGGTCTTGCCCGATACAGTGTTTGAAGCGATCGTCAAGCTGCCCTACGACCACACCCTTCAGCAACTGGCTGGTGATGGAAGCAAGGCTGGTCTGAATGTCGGTGCCGTTGTCGTGTTGCCAGAAGGATTTACCTTGGCTCCCGACGATCGGTTGACGGACGAGCAACGTGCAGCGGTCGCCGACATGTACATTCAGCCTTACAGCGATGCCAAGCCAAATATTTTGGTTGTGGGTCCGTTGTCAGGTGATGACTATGAGGAACTCACCTTCCCGATTCTGTCTCCCGATCCCGGCACTGACTCCAAGGCTAACTTTGGGAAATATCAGATTCACGTCGGCGGAAATCGCGGTCGTGGTCAGATCTACCCAACAGGCGATAAGAGCAATAATGCGGTTTACAATGCAACCTTGACCGGAAGCATTAGCGCCATTGCCCCAGGAGAGGAGGGTGCGTCTCTTGTGACAATTCAAGGTGCAAACGATAAGACCGTTACGGAAACCATTCCTGCTGGACCAACAATTTTGGTTGCTGTGGGCGATGAAGTTACGGCAGGTCAACCTTTGACGAACAACCCTAACGTTGGTGGTTTTGGTCAAATTGACGCTGAAATCGTGCTGCAAAACCCCAACCGAGTTTTAGGTCTGATGGCGTTTTTCGCAATCACAACCCTGGCTCAAATCATGTTGGTGTTGAAGAAGAAGCAAGTTGAGCGGGTTCAAGCCGTTGAAATGAACTTCTAAATTGTCTTAAAATTAAGACTCATAAAAATCCCTCAGGTTTTAGGACTTGGGGGATTTTTGTATATATAGCGGCGGCCATCTTGATTAGGACATAGACTAGAGGAAATAACGTTCCCCCGAGATAATCATGGCTAAAGCCTACAGCTACGATTTCCGTCAGAAGGTGATTGAGTCAATTGAACTCGATGGCTTCAAGAAACAAGAC
>JAPLHZ010000376.1 GCA_026389365.1 Cyanobacteriota bacterium | reverse complement strand
TGAATACTCGCTGGGGTGTTTGCCCAGTCTGGTGGGTCTATTTCAATTCCGTCGATCTGAGGTGCTTGAATCATAATTTCAAATCTAACCTCAAAAACTGGTCTGAAACGTTAATTCTTCGTTACCCCCTGGAAGGCTTACGGTGCCGGCCGTACTTAGTAAACTAATGGCAAGAATCACAGTGCTTAAAACAATGGATTTAAAAGCAGTATATTAAACATTATCGGAAATTATTTTTTAGAGATTCAAAGCCTTGCTAGGCAAGGGCTGTAAATTCGCAAAACCCTATTTCCGATTAAGTCTATTTAATGAATTGTAATGGGTCCGATCGGAATTTTTGGGATTGATTTTCTGTTTGATGGTGTGTTTTGATAGGAGCGATCGTCATGGTCAATGGTCCGGACAGTTGCATGGTGTTACCTTTACAATAAAATCTACAATAAAATTATGAATACCGACCATTAAAATTACGGGAAATAAACAACTCTTGCTCTAGATTCACCTTGAAACAATCGCAGAAAATTATTAGCCGTATGACGTTGATTGAAGCTTCCAGCATAGATGTAAGGACCAAGGACATTTGCTGTGATAAATGGCATCTGACCATAAGGGCTAACTTTAGACTGAATTGAACCTAAATGCGATCGGGCTTCCTCAAGGCTAGCGGTTGGAATAATGACAACATAGTGACGAAACGGTCGATGTCCTAAAAAATCGGTGGTACATCTTCAGCAGGTAAGGGGAGAACTTGAGGACTAACAATACCGCCAGCGATCGCTGGTTCAACCTGCGCAAAAGTCATGCTACAAAACGCAATGACCCAATAAAGAAAAGGAGACCCCATACGCAACATGAAAACACCTCACGATGAAGCAAATATAGAATAGACTTAATCGGAAATAGGGTTTTGCGAATTTACAGCCCTTGCCTAGCAAGGCTTTGAATCTCTAAAAAATAATTTCCGATAATGTTTAATATTCAAAGAGCATAAACCGATCGGGATCAACTTCTCAATACTTAGCTAGGAAACCACATAATTTCGGCCCTTATTGTAATTTCAATAAACCACTCCACTAGAAATACGATCATTTGTCTCAATCTAAATTCAGATCTGGTGCTTTATTTAGCCTGAAACAGCCCAAAAATAAATAACGTGACATTTTCCGGAATTGGTCTTATTCTGCGAGAATCTAACCTAGAGATCCGTAGGTTTTTTACTCCTTTTACGGTGCGCGGTGCCCTATGACCACAACCTCTTTACCGGAACTAGATGCGCTTCTAAATGATTGGCAGCAAAAAATGGGGTATGTCGGTCAAAACCTCTTTGAGCTATACGAGTTGCCAACCTATCAACGACTAATGGGCGAAGGCGGTATGCCTAAGGCAGTGTTGACAGGGGAAACGCAAAAGCATGTCAAGCTTGCCATTGCCGACTTGACCCAGCTTTTTCAGTTATTTGAACTCCTGCGGGAGACCATCGATCGGGCAAAAAGTCTCCGATCGCAAGTGCCAAAACGAGGCGGCGATGGAACAGTGATGGAAATAATGACCTTACTGACGGAGCCATCCATCCTGCTGCCGCAACAGCTTGTTCCGCTTCAATTCCGTGATTTAATTAGCTCCTCTACTCAGGGCGGCTCAGTGACGGCTAGTGCGCTGTTGGGAATGATGGCGACATTATTCTCCCATGCAAAGACTATTGTGCTAGAGGTGGATGAGGCTTGGAACCAATTAGAAACTCCGTTGATTGAGTTTCAACAACAAGCGCTCCCCGTCATTCAAGAACTCACAGCCTTAATTCAACGCGCTCCGGCGACAGTCCCGATGGCGATTCAGCAACAGGTCGAGGGATTTCAGGCAGAGTTCATGGCAATACATCAGGCGATCGATGCCGATCCATTAACCGCAAAAAACAGCTTAATTCAGCAACTAAAACCCAGTTTAGATGCGATGACCCAGCATCTAGCGGATCTCGCTGCCCAACGGCAGGACATGAAACGTCGTCTAGATGATGCCTTGAGGGGGATTGAGGAATTACGATCGGTCCATCAAACAGGATTAGCCGTTTTTGCGGAATGGCAGGATAAAGTATTGAATAGCACTATGACACCCATGCCATCTATTGAGATTATTACGGAACTAACCCAATGGCTCCACCGACTTTCCATAGCCTATGAAACTAACAATAGTTCTGCCGTTCATGTGGGATTAACGCGATGGCAAGCCCAATTCGATCAAACAATGTCTCAGGTTCAGACCGCCACCTCTCACGCAAAACGAGGCTTACAATCTCGCATAGAATTGCGGGGCCAACTGACTGCAATGAAGGCCAAAGCCGGGGCAATGGGCCGATCGGAAGATCTGACCTTAGGGGCGATCGAAGCTCAAGCAAAACAATATTTGTATACTCGTCCGACAGACCTACCTGCCGCAGAACGATTAATTCGTGAGTATGAACAAACACTAAACTGTCGTAATTAACCTAGGGAACCCGTATGTTAGATATATGGAAACGACTGAGCCGATTCTGGTCCGATTCTGAGCCAATTCAAGTTTAATTTGAGCTAACTTAAATAGACCAGCCCGTATACCATTAAGACCAACACCGATTACTCGCCTTTACCGTTGCTTTTACCCTACATACAGACTCAACAGGATTTATGAGTAACTCCAATTCCCAACTCTCCAATTGTGCTCAACCAAACTGTTCTGGAACGATCGAGGATGGATATTGCAATATCTGTGGCATGTCAGCCCCCAAGTCAGCCCCCAAGTCAAGCGCAGCATCCGCAAAGTCTTCGAGCTTAAACAAGACTGGGATTCTAGCGAATGACTTGAGCCGGAATATGAGTAATACCAACAGCGGATTATTAAGCCGTCGCAGTGGTTTGGGAGCGTTGGGGGGCTTAGGGACTGGAATCTCTAGCAGCGTAACAGGCCGCACCAGCACAGGAACCCGCCGATCGGGCGTGAGTAGCCATAGCACCCGCAAAAAATTAGGGGCCGGATTGATTACGTTGCCCGATTTGCCTTCGACCGCACCGGAAGATATGCTGTTGGCGGAAGCTGTAGTCCCTGAAAATAAACGTTTTTGTTCTAACTGTAATCAGGCATTAAAACGAGAATTCGGATTTTGTCCAAAGTGTGGAGTCAAGTTTTCATTTGTATCATCGCTCAAACCGGGCGATCGGGTTGCAGGACAATATGAAGTCAAAGGTGCAATAGCATTTGGTGGATTGGGATGGGTGTATTTAGGATTTGACTTAACTCTCTCACGCTATGTCGTATTGAAAGGATTGCTCAATAGTGAAGATACCTCCAGTGCAGCCGTCGCCGTCGCCGAAAAACAATTCCTTGCCTCGGTAAAACATGCCAATATTGTCGGGATTTATAACTTTGTAAACCACGGCGGTGAAGGATTCATTGTCATGGAATATGTGGGCGGAAAAACGCTTAAAGATATTCGTAAAGAACGCGGAATATTGCCCGTTGCCGAAGCGATCGCTTACATTCACCGAGTCTTAGGGGCATTTTCCTACTTACATGCTCAAGGCTTAGTGTATTGCGATTTCAAACTCGACAATATGCTAATTGAAGGGGATGACATCAAATTAATTGATCTCGGCGGTGTTCGTCGCATTGACGATCCAGAGGGTGATATTTATGGCACCGTTGGCTACACTGCACCAGAAGCCGGAGAAGGGCCAACTGTTGTAACCGACTTATACACAGTGGCGCGCACCTTATTGATTTTGGTTTGTGCCGTGAAAGGCTTTACCAAAGAATCTCAATACAAATTGCCCAATCCTCAAGACGAGCCACTGTTTGCCCAGCAAGAATCGCTCTATCGTTTTCTCCTCCGCGCCACCGCCACCGATCCAAATGCTCGATTCCAATCGGCGGCGGAAATGGCCGACCAGCTTTTAGGGATTCTCCGAGAAGTGGTGGCAAACGATCGTAATTCACCCTGCCCATCGACGAGTAGTTTGTTCAGCGGCGATCGGTTGTCCTATTTAATTACAGGCGCGCTCGACCCAATTTTGGTGGATGCGCAACAAGTTCCATTGGCCTTAATGGATAAGAATGATGTGGCCTTACAAGAGATTGTTGGAGCTATGGGCATAACAGAACCCAAACAACGATCGGAACGTCTCGCAGAAATCACAAAACAATATCCCCAATCTACTGGGGCACAATTGCAATCAGTTGATTTTTGGTTCACTCCAGAATCAAATTCAAAAATTGAACCCTTGCTTCAAATAGTGGAGAAAATTGATCCTTGGGAATGGCGTGTCACCTGGAATCGGGGCCGCATTGCACTCCTGAATGGTAAATCAAAAGATGCGATTGCCCATTTCGATCGGGTCTACACCGACTTGCCCGGAGAACTCGCGCCACAACTAGCTTTGGCCTTAGCATTAGAACAAAATAAAGACTATTCCGAAGCAATTTTTTACTACCAACGCGTTCTCCAAACCAATCCAGACTACCCCACGGCAGCCTTTGGTCGGGCACGCTGTCATATGGCGCTTCAAAGCAAAGAATTGGGCCAACGCGATGCGGCAGTGTCGGCCTTAAAACAAATTCTACCGACCTCCAGTTTATATGTCCGATCGCAAGCCCAAGCCATACAAACCTGGGCTAATGATGACCATACATCACCGAATATCCAAGATCTTGTGGCCGCCTCACAAATTATGGATCAATTATCATTACAAGGACTAGAGCGCTATCAATTGATGTATACCCTATTTAATAATGCCCTTCAGATAGTGCAAAAAAATCCCCAACTGGCGACCAGCACGACGAAAGTAATGAATCGCCCCTTAACAAAATCAGAAATGCAAATGGGGCTTGAATCCGTACTCCGATCGATGGCCCATTTGTCTGAAGGCGATGAGAAAATTCGGTTGGTGGATGAAGCTAATCGGGTGAGACCCATGTCTTCGAGATGAATTAAAAATTGAGAATGTTTGGAATTCTATTCGTGTAATTATTATGAAAAATTGTTCGGCTTGTGATGAACCTGTTGAGATTAGCGATCGCTTTTGTGAGAGCTGTGGAGTTTCGTTAATTAAGGATTTGAATGCAGCGGTGACATTTCAATCATTGTCTGAACCGATTTTTCCGAATTGTCAAAAGTGTGACAGCATTGATTTAGAACCGGATGGATTTTGTAATCAATGTGGATCTAGAAATCCGGTTCATCGCGATCGGTTTGAACAAATTTTACAGCCTGGTTTTGCGGCCATTAGCGATCGGGGCATTCGACATTCTCAAAATGAAGATTGCTTTGCGGTCGCACAATTGGCCGATGGGCGGTCGATCATTGTAGTCTGTGATGGTGTATCGAGTTCTATGAATCCCGGCATGGCCTCACAAAGTGCGTCTCAATCTGCCTGTGAATCTATTCAAGAATCCTTAAAGGCTAATCTCGATCCTGAAGCGGCATTAGTTCAAGGCATTCATCAGGCCCAAATAGCAGTTGCCGCATTGGCCGCAATTAGCAAAGGAGAACCGCCATCGACCACCATTGTGGCGGCAATTGTTTCGGCTTGTAATTCAGACGCAGCCAATTCAGCCCTATCAGCACAAGCCACGATCGCATGGCTGGGCGATAGTCGAGCGTATTGGCTGGGTTCAACACCAGAAACATCGCGCCAACTCACCCAAGATCATTCATGGTGTGAAGATGTGGTGGCAGCGGGTCAACTGTCTCGGCAAGAGGCTGAACGATCGCCTCAGGCCCATGCAATTACTCGGTGGCTGGGGTTTGATGCGGAGGATGTTGTTCCCAGTGTAGTCACGATCGATTTGGACGTGCCGGGACGATTGGTTTTGTGTAGTGATGGACTCTGGAATTATGCGAGCAGCGTGCCAGAATTCTATCAAGCCTTACACCATCCACCCGGAACAGAAGCCGTAGTGATTGTTCGTCAGGGCGTTGAATTTGCGCTCCGATGTGGCGGACAAGACAACATTACAATAGCGCTTCTAGAATCAACACTCCGGACAGATTTTCAGTCGGTCAAGCCCTGAGAGAGCCGTATTCCAGTAGTCTCTGGTAGTTTGGATTTAATTTAACCAAAGTCGGGTCCAAACCAAACATTGCGATAAATAAGTCTAATAAATGCTCAT
>JAPLHZ010000288.1 GCA_026389365.1 Cyanobacteriota bacterium | reverse complement strand
TTTCCCATGCCTTGTTCTACCGTTTTTAACCACTGATACCGACTGGCAGGATGGGCAGGATGGGCTTGACTCTGACATTGATTTACTTTCTAACAACCATCTAGATATTTTCCTACATCCTTTCCTTTTTAGGACTACCCATCAAACTCGCCGCATCTATCGCAATACTCGCATCCAATGTCACCTCTACTTTCGGAGCCGATCGGTAAAAGAATTCGTAGGGATCATTCGAGCTAAAATGATAGGTCTGGACCCGATCGGCATTCATACTCAAGTCAATCCATCGGCAACTCACGTCATCTAGAATTGCCCCATACCGATTCGTCTGATGGAGCTTAATGCCATCGATCGTCGCGCCCGTCAGATCGGCATTGGTCCAGTCCACCCCAGACAAATTGGCATTGCTAAGATTTACATGGACCAGCGTGGTGCCTAAAAGAGTTGCATTACTCAAATCTGCCCCCGTTAGATTAGCCCCGCTCAGCACCGCCCCACTCAAATCGGCCCACCGTAAGTCGGCCCCACTCAAATCAGCCCACCGTAAATTCGCGCCCTGAAGGTTTGCACCCTGAAAGTTTACACGGCTACAATTAGCTTGACGAAGTTCGGCCCGACTAAGATTCACGCCCGTTAGATCTGCGCCCGTCAAATCACTACTGTGCAGATTCGCTTGTTCTAGGTTGGCTGATGTCAAAATCGCGTGACGTAAGTCCGCCCGACTAAGATTGGCACGGCTGAGATTGGCCTGCCGCAGAATAGTATCTTTTAAGTCCGCATGAGTGAGATTAGCACTAGTGAGATTGGCATGAGAAAGAATGGCAAATTTGAATTCAGCCTTAGTCATGGTGGCGTAACTCAGATTTGCATGACTTAAATCAGCCTGAACGAAGTCGGTGAAATTGAGGTTTGCTCGGGTCAGATTGGCATGATTGAGGCGCGAGCTAGTTAATTTTGTCCCGTTGAGTCTTGCCCCAGAAAAAATTGCTCCTGAGAGATTAGTATTACTTAAGTTAACGATTTTGAAAACGGAGTCTTTGAGATTTATATCCCGCAGACCTGCCCCGCGAAAATTTTCTTCGGAGAGACTCACTCCAACAAAGTTTCGTATCCCTGTCTTATACTGGGCAATCAAATCCTCACCCTTCATCTCTATGACATCCATTCGATCGCTCAACTCAGTAGCTCAGTAGTACATTCAAGTTCACTCAACCCCTATGCCTAATCCTGTTTCCCTAGCTGTCAGCTAAAACTTAAATTTAGAGCCTCTTTAACTTGATGCCCATTATTCGCTGTACAATAAAAGAATTAGCACCGATCAATCAATCTTCGGCTCAGCGTAGGATGGGGGATTATGGGACATACTTAGACCAGTTTAGATGGGGCGGGTAATGAAGTTAGGAATTGTGGGATTGGGGTTGATTGGTGGGTCGCTGGGACTAGATGCGCGGGCGCTGGGGCATGTTGTGGTTGGGGTGAGCCGCAAGCCGAGTACTTGCCAACGGGCCGTAGAACGTGGGGCGGTGGATGATGCGAGTGTGGATGGGAGCATTTTGAGCACTGTGGACCTAGTGGTTTTATGTACGCCGTTGTCGGATATTCTTGCGACAACTGAGAAAATTCTACCTTTTCTACCGAAAACAAGTATTTTGACTGATGTGGGTTCTGTAAAAGCACCGATCGTATCTCAAATGCAAGACTTGCTGATCCAAGCGAATGCTGAAAATCCATTTGTTGGTGGACATCCGATGGCAGGTACTGCGAATGCTGGGATTGAGGCGGCGATTCCTAATCTTTTTCGTGGCAATCCCTATGTTCTGACTCCCACCTCAGCTACACCTCATCAGGCGGTGGAAGTGGTTGCAGATTTGGTCCGATCGCTGGGGGCTAATTTGTATCAGTGCGATCCGGATACCCACGATCGGGCGGTGGCGCTCATTTCTCATCTTCCGGTGATGGTCAGTGCAAGTTTGATTCAAGTTTGTCGGGCAGAAGGGGATCCATTGGTGCGGGAGTTAGCCATTCAACTTGCTAGTTCGGGCTTCCGGGATACCTCTCGTGTGGGGGGCGGCAATCCTGAATTGGGGCGTTTGATGGCGGAGTTTAATACAAATGCGCTGTTGGCCTCGCTGCATCAATACCGATCGCAACTCGATCAGATTATTGATCAAGTGGAGTCGGGTGAATGGAATGCTCTAGAGGCGCGGTTGGTGGAAACACAACGCGATCGGCCTCTGTACTTAAAAGAGTAAGTTACTTAAAAGAGTAAGTTACGGCTAAATAACTTACTCAATATTCACGACTCAATATTCACTTTAGTCTTAATTCTTGATTAATTTCATCAACTGTTTTATTTTGCTCTCTTCCTTATTTTTCGGTGCAGGTGGTTCAAAAACAGGCATGGTTTCGCCCAGATAACGGTAGTACGCCCAGATGTCCCAATAGGCGGAACCTGGTTCAATCCTCATGCCTGCCCAGTGAAGATATTGCAGAGGGCGATCGGAGGATGGATCAAACAAGACATTGCCTTTACGAATGAAGTGTTCGCTGCCTGCCCAGTTTCCGGGGACACTGTTATCTAAGTTAACTAAATTAAAACGTTGCTTGATGTGCTTCAAGACCAAATAGTTGATAATCGGCTGATCCGAAGTCTTTTGAGTGAAGGTAAAATATTGTGGATGAGCTACACAGTCATCAAAGGTGGCATAAATATCTTGTTCGCTGATCAGACCTTTCTTAGAAGCCCACCAGCCGCTATTAAAGATGTCTTGTAGTTCAACTAGGTCAAAGACATTCTCGTTGATGACCGTTTCAGGGAACACATCGTTAATTCCACCACGATGCTGATAATCGCAGGACAGGAAATCGTACTTGTCGAAATGATCGAGATTGTCGATTATTTTTTCAAATACAACAATGTCTGTATCAATGTACAGAAATTCATCGAATTCTCCAAACCAACACGACAGTTTTCTGAGTAGATTGGGGCGAAAAAACTTGCCAGAAAAGCTGCTGTGCACACGTTTAGCGAGTCTATCGATGAACTCAAAGTTCTCATAAATTGTTACATTGAAGCGTGATTTTAGAATGCTTGCAACTTGATGATAATTGTCGTCATAAGGAATCAAAACTACGGGCGTTTCTGTATCATAGGCACGAATGCTATTGAGAAGAGCGATCGCATTTGTAGCTACTTTATCATTTGCAATAATGTAAATTCCACGACTCATAAGAAAACTCCATAAAATCTGAGAAACAGGATTAACGACGTAACTTACTCAAAATGCGCTCCGTCAACGATCGGCGATTGTACGGACGAGGTTTGCCGGAGAAAGATGGCTGAGTGCTTGGATCATGCAAATAGCGATAATGTAAGAATAGATCCCGATAGGGGAAATCAATATTTTCGCCTGCACAAAGATCTGCAAATAAACTCGATGACAATCCAATGTAATGGAGATAGGTCAACAGATTTCCCCGATCGAAAAGCTGATGGCCACGCTGTTCAAAATGAGCGGATGTGACACAACAACCCGTACTTTCAGAACTGGGTAACTCCAACGCATAGTTGTAAATAGCCAAGTTCGATCGCATTGTCCAATAGTTGAGAATCGTTTGATCTGGTGCCATTTCGTCGAGAATATCATGTTCTCCAGCTTGGAGCGCATTTAAACAGGTATCTAATTGTGCTTGACTAAAGGTTCCCCGTTTTGCTGCATAAAACCCAGCACAAAAAATTTCACGATCGATTTTCTCAGCGGTAAAGACTTCTAAAAGCTTCTCACTAGCAGAATTGTAGACATGAATCACATCACGATGTTGAAAGTCGTAGGTAATCCAATCATGGGAATCTAGCTGTTTAAAAATTGGCGAGATGTCCTGAAGCAACAATGTGTCTGCATCCATATACAAGAAGCGATCGAATGGGCCAGAGAATGCTCCAAATCGACGATGCATTCCGAGGCGGTAGTAGGGTTCAGACGTGAACGTTGACCACCGTTTTTTTGCATTAGGACAGGCATCCCAAAGGCGTTTTGATTCATTTTCCCAATAGTCCAAAACGCTTTGGTCCTGGAAGATTTGAACATTGGGGCGACCCTGAATTGCCGCTGCTAGCCTAGTGCATTGATCGTCATAGGGGAAAATGCAAATGGGAAACTCTGGTCCCATTACCTCCCCGATACTATTGATTAAAGCAATCGCCTGATCTAAAACTCGATCGTTCGCCAATGTACAAATTCCGACCTTCATATCACTCATGAAATTCTCCTAAATTAATGAGTTGGCTTTAACTTACTTTTTGAACATATTCAGACATCCAATTCATCAAGTTCAACTTGTGAAGAATGATCTGTCTGGCTTCAGCGATCGCATCTTTAGCCGCATACCAAGCATCAGGCGAGGCCGTCATTTCTTGAATATATTGCAATCCCTTTTCGTCCATACTCGGTAATCGTAAAAAGCTTCCAGGCGGTAATAATTTATCGGCTGCACTGCCACCATAGTAAATGGGTAAACACCAGCTTAAAAGTGAATCCCAAAGTTTTTCGCTCACATACCAATCATTATCTGCATAGTTCTCGATCGCGAGATTGTAATAATAGGGAGCCATGCCATACCATTTATTATTAATAGATCCGGCCTGTGCCCAAGCTGGAAGACCACGCCCGTAAAAATCACATTCAACCTTACTCTCGTGAATTAACTTAAGAAAGCTGAGCCGATCGCGGTGGTTGGCGGTGCGATCGATCCCGGAGGTAATCCAACTACAATTTTTTTGTTTGGTGGGCGGTGGAAGTTGGTTGAGGTCTTCAAATGAATTGCTTAAATACCAAATCGCTGGCATATATTCTGGCTGCGGTGCGTCATCATCAGGACCAGAGATGTAGGCAGCATAAGGCTTTGCTTGATTGTAATGAGTGATATTTTTCTGAATTACTTCAGGCAGTGGGGGTTCACGCGACAGGAAAATAGTGCGATCGGGAGATACATTTTGTAAGCGATTTTTGAGATTGATTTGTTGTTGAAGATAACGATCGCTCTGGCGTTTGTTTTTTATGGGGTTCCAATGATTTTTCGGTAACTCTGGAAAATCATTGAAGTTGTACATCAATAGAAAATCTGGATCTTTGGCATTGGCTTGAATGCAAATATTATCCCAATGTCCAAAGGGTTGTTTTGCCTGTTGCCATAGCCAATCTATTGGACAGGGATTTAATCCCACGTAGCTACTAATCATCCCAATGGTATAAGTCATAAAACCCTATCAACAACTCAGAAATCAATTTTAAAAATCCAGGTTAAAACCAAGGTTAAAAACTAATTAGTTTGCTAAAAGCATTAAATCAGTAATCCCGATCGCCAGCGCCGCAACAATGTCGGCAACCGTTCAACTAAAAATACCCCGATCGCCACTCGATCGCGCCAATTGCGATAATATTTCCATAGTGCAACTGCTTCTGGCCAATTCAGCCACATGCCACCAGATTTACGAAAATGCTGGATTAGTTCAGTACCTTTAAGCGATCGTTGTGTCCCGTATAAGGGTTGAAGAGTCGTAGGAAGACTGTTGGGTTGAGTATGAGGGCAGTAGCGTTGATTGATCCAATGGGGAACACCATCACGGTAGGTTTTGGCATCGGGATGACCACAGCCAATGTTGTTGACGAACGATCGTTTGGGAATGATATGAACATAGTTGCGGGCCAGTGTCGCGACAGTCATGCTGATGACCCAATCAGTGTTGTAATTTTTTTCAATAAAGAACTGATTGACAATGGTGTATTTTGTTTGGAGATTGGCCGGAATGGTTACAAAAGATAAAAAAGGATTATAGTTTTCTGCTGCATGAATTAAATCTAGGGACTGCCATCGATCGGACCAAGTGGCAAACCCCAAAGAGAATACTCGATTTGAAGCCATAAAGTCCGACGGAATCTGCGCTTCTAATTCATCGGGAAAGTTGGCATAAGCAGAGATGGAAAAGACCTGTGGATAAGGGGTATAGGCCGTTAGTAGTCGAACCATCCGATCGTAAAAGTTACGATTTGGAATGACATCATCTTCGAGATGAATGAATGACTCATATTGGGTTGAAACCTCTGTTAATGCTTCAATAGTATTTCGATCGCAGCCAAGATTATGTGTTCTGCGCCGAATTTCTACCGGAATCCGCTCTGAAAAGTCATTCAATAAATCAACACAAGCCTGAATCTTTGGCTCATCTCGATCACTACGCGCACCATCTAAATAGGCAATAATCCGATCGGGTTTTAAGCTTTGATTCCCTAGTGCATCTAGGACTTGAACGACAAATTCTGGACGGGTAAATGCAATCAGGACGATCGGCGGCAGCGTTCTAGGAAGCTCAATTGTATCAAGCGATGTTGGCAATGAATTGGAGAGAATGGCAGATTTAACTTGCATATAAATACTCAAATATTAAGTGAATCTAATGAATCGAAATCCTATCTCCCTGTTTTCGCTAAACTTTCACCAAATTGAATTCGATATAGATTGGCATAGGCACCACGCTTTAAAAGCAATTCATGATGATTGCCAACCTCAACCACCCGACCTTTATCAAAGACCGCAATTTGATCTGCATTTTGAATCGTCGATAAACGGTGAGCAATTACTAAAACCGTCCGATCGCGGCTCAATTCATCGATCGCCTGCTGCACAATGCGTTCAGATACAGTATCTAGGGCGCTCGTTGCTTCGTCTAAAATCAAAATCTCAGGATTCTTCAACAAGGCACGGGCGATCGCAAGACGTTGACGTTGACCGCCAGAAAGTAATACGCCCCGATCGCCGATCGTCGTATCGAATCCTTGAGGAAGTTCACTAATAAATTGGTAGGCATTGGCTCGTTTTGCGGATTCAATGATGCTGTCTCTTGTGGAATTTTCAACCCCATAGGCAATGTTATTTGCAACAGTATCGTTAAACAGAAATGTATCTTGGCTAACAATTCCCATGGATTGCCGTAACGATTGTAAATCAAACTCTCGAATGTCACGATCGTCAATGGAAATCCCCCCCATATCGCAATCGTAAAACCGAGGCAATAAATCTGCTAATGTTGATTTCCCAGCGCCAGAAGACCCAACCAGTGCCAGAGTTGTACCTTTGGGTAAGGTTAGGTTAATATTTTGTAAGGTCCAGTTTTCATTGCCGGGATACCGAAATCCGAGATTTGTAAACCGAATTGCGTTTTTGAGACCTGAATAGTAAGTTTGTCCTCGTGGCATGAAGGGTTTGTTGTCTCGGCGCAAAAAGTCTGCAACCACTTGAACACTAGGTGCCGCATTGGCAAAGCTACTGCGTTGGGAATTTAATTGGCTAACAAAGGGCAATAGTCTAAACAATACTAATAAATAGGTGAGTAGAATTGTTGAAAGAGAACCGGGTTGGGTTTCAAACCAAGCTTTACCCAGAATAACGATCGTCAACACCGTCACAATTCCCGCAATCTCATTCAACAGTGGAACCATTGCAAAGGTCGCCTGAGATTGAAGTTCAGCATTTTCTCTCGCTTCAATTAGTTGACTTAAATTCTTATATTCAATATCTTCATTTCCAGTTGCCTTGACCAGCCTAATTCCCGAAAGAATCTCCTGCTGCATTACCGAATAGCCACGGGATTGTTCGGAAAGTATTTCTCCATTTCGTCTAGCTTGTTTAACCAAAAACTGATTACTTAATGATGCCAATCCTAATAGAATTGTTGTAGCTATTGTTAATTGCCAAGAAATAGCTAACAGAAAGGCAGTAAAAACAAAAATAGTGATGCCAGTTGTAAAGAGACTTGTTGTAATCCGAATGGCTTCGGCAGCCCGCGCAGTCTCACCGCCAAGCTGACTCATTAAGTCGCCGAGCTTATTTTTACTAAAGAACTCGAGATCAACATCTAGCAACAATCGCATTCCATCTTGACGAATTTGACGCGTTAGAGTCTGGGAGAGGCGGCTAGAAACCATAGAGCTGGCATAGCTGGCCAGGTTTTTCAGGACGATCGCACCCAATACCCATCCCATCATTATTAAATAACGATGATTAGGAGGAAGGCTATTTGTCGAGCCAGACAAGATTTGTTGCAAAATGGGTGGCATTCCTTTCATGCCAATCTCTTGACCTAAAAACCCAAAAATTACCGGAATAATTAGTGCCGTACTTACTCCATTAAACACGGCTCCAGAAAAACCAAGAACCACCGTCAGCCCAATGAGCTTTGGGTAGCGCGATGCAAATTTAATGACAAGCTGGTTAGGATTCATAAAATCAAGACGTAGGTTCGGGAGCAAAAGCAAGGATTAAGGGTTGGGCGATATTCCGTCCTTGTCAGTATCGACAGATCCTACAGAAATTCAACATCTGAAAACACTAAGATTTTGATCGTGGGTTCGATCGTGCAGATCGATCGTAGTTTTAAGCATTTAATGGGGAACTTTAAGGATTCTAATTTACAAAATTTTCGCCCTGCTGTGATGACTTTATGCCTTCTTCAACCTCGCCTGCTAGCTCTAGCATCTGTCTAATTGCAGTCCATTTCGGAGGGCTGCCGAGTTGGATTAATCTGACACTTGAGACTTTTTGTCGCAATACTGCATTTAATTTGTTGTTAGTAACGGATCAACCCATCGATCGGACCTACTCACGCGACAACATTCAAGTCATCAAATCTTCATTGGCCGAATTCAGCACCTTGGCATCACAGCAATTAGGATTCTTAGTTCAAGTGAAACGTGGGTACAAAATCTGCGATTTTCGGCCAGCGTTTGGACGTATTTTTGAATCTGAATTGAAGGGGTATGATTACTGGGGACATATTGATCTTGATACCTTTTGGGGCGATATGACCACGGTTCTTGCGCCCGCGCTGATCACCCAGCCAGATATTATTTGTGGTGAACCCAATCATGTCGGTGGACCATTTTGTCTGTATCGAAATCGCTTAGAAATCAATCGGCTCTATCAAAAAAACGATCGCCACAACGAAGCCTTTCAGCGCGAAGATAATGTAGATTTTGACGAGATTGGGATTAATTTTGATCATCAGGGATTCGAGACGACGGTCCGACAAGCTGAGTCTCAAGGTAAGATTTCCGTCTATCGCGATTGTCAGTTTTATCTTCAAGATAGTGATTCGAGTTGGTGGATTTCTCAAGTCCAAAAGGCATATCCAAGCGATCGGCCATTGGGTAAGAAATTTGAATTTGGTGCGGGTGAATGGCGATCGGGAAAACTCACTGCCCTCGAAGATAATCAAGACTATCTTTTCTATCATTTCTATGACGGTAAAAAACGTCTTTTCCGCCCCTTTCCAATTCAATGGTGCAATCAGATTGAAAGCTTCAGAATTAGTGGTGCCGGACTTAAAATCAGCTACCGATCGCCTTTTTACAAAATTCTACATTCACTTGAAAATTTGATAATTGAAATTATTCGTTGGGCCGTATACGATATGGGACCACTACGCCACAAATTGAAGGCGATCGTACAACGCAAACCCTGATCAAACTAAAAAAATGTCAAGATTCGGCCAGAATTAAAGGCTTTTAAAACACCATTATTGTCTTTAATTAACAGCTCACCTCGATCGTTAATGCCCTCAGAAATCCCAACAATCAAGCCAGTTTGGGTTTCAAATTGAATCTTTTTACCCAGTAGTGCATCCCTCGATCGCACCTGATCCAGCCAATTCACAGAATTCAGATCACATTCAAGCTGCATCATGGCCTTTATCGCGGGGGACTGTATCAACCGATCGCGCAACACCGATAACAGTTGAAACTCCGTCGGGATTTCTTCCGAAACCTGATGCAAACTAATGGGATTACCGATCTGCACTGTCTCAATCCCGGCCTGTGCAAAATCAACCGATCGGTTCAGGCCAATCCCCACGATCGCGGTTGTTAAAAGAGGATGGTTAGAGGAGGGCGATCGGGTTTCGCACAAAATACCCGCAACCTTACGACCCTGAATCAAAATATCATTGGTCCACTTGAGCTTTGGGATCCCGTCCAAATTTGGCATCAGCATCTCCAAGCTGTCAATTACCATTAATCCCGCGACCAAACTCAGCAAATGGATTCGGGCAAGTGGAAAATCTTGCAACACAAACGTCGCCGTCAGTACACCTTGGGGGGATTGCCACGATCGGCCATACTGCCCGCGCCCAGCGGTTTGACGACGCGTGAAAGCAACGTCACCATGATTTAAAACATGCAGATGCTCCATAGCCCAACGATTCGTACTGGGGCAGGTTTCTAGTTCGTGGAGCCAATGTGGAAGAGGCATTTTTCAACAGAAATTGAGCAATAAGACAAATAACGTCATAGCAAAAATAGATGTGAGGTTCTAAAATTGTAGCTCACGCCCAATGGTAACGGTCTCAACCGATCGCGCCAATTCAAAATCCGATCGCATTTCTCTAATGGCAGGGCGATCGGCCTTCCGTTCTTCTTCCCCTTTCTCCATTCAACATTCACAATTCTGCATTCACCTCCGATTGGCTTTTTCCGCTAGAATAGAGTAACTTTCATGGACTCGCAAAATCCCTATGACAGTCGCAGATGCACTTGAAGCCGTTCAGTTTATGACGATCGATGGACAACCGATGGCGGTGCTTCATGCGGACCTATGGCAAAAAATTGGGTTCTCCTAGAATTGCCGTGGTCGGTATCCAGATATAGCGTTCATCGATTGGCTGTAAAATCAAGATGTTAGCCAGCAAGCGAGGGGCCTCATGGAGAATCAGATTCACATTCCACTCGATTTACCGGATGTCCGCCTC
>JAPLHZ010000325.1 GCA_026389365.1 Cyanobacteriota bacterium | reverse complement strand
GGACATCCGGTAAATCGAGTGGAATGTGAATCTGATTCTCCATGAGGCCCCTCGCTTGCTGGCTAACATCTTGATTTTACAGCCAATCGATGAACGCTATATCTGGATGCCGACCACGGCAATTCTAGGAGAACCGTAATTAGTGCCCAAAGTTAACGATCGGCAACTTAAGATTTCTTTATTTAGGCAGAGACTTCCCCTACATTTTTTAAATCTTTCCACAGCCATTCTATCTTTTCCACAGACTACGAAGGGTTTTCCACAGGACAGCGCTGACTACGATTGTATTCAATGATGCGAACCGATCGACTCCCACAACATAGAGCGTTATTACTCTAATCATCTGTCTCGAATCAAAAAGCTCAGAATCCTTTCCAGAATCGACTTTTGGCGATCTTAATACATTTGAATTACTCAAGACTCTACTAGATAACACGCCTCTAAAACACATTTAGAACGTTTTCCACAGTACGTAGGGATGAATTCATGATGAATGTATTCGTAGAGACTTAATGTATTAAATAGCACTAGTAAATATACGCTCTACAAACCCTCAGAGCGGTGCGAGAATTTCGGTCTACCAGTCGAGTACCAACTTACGCGACTTACTGCGAAAGGATAGGGAAAGTCGTTATTTTTAGTGTTGGTGTTGATTGCATCAGTGAGTGTTAGTTTCTGTTTTAAAAATTGTCACATTAGTGCATGAGTAAAGGTTCTATTTTATGATGTTTCCCACCATTTCCCTGCTTGCCGAGCTTCCCGAAACCCTTCATAGTGAATTGGCTCAATACATCGAGAAAAATCCCGATTGGGACCAAAATCGTGCAATTTCCGTAGCGATTTCGCTCTTTTTAAATCAAGGTCCATCAGAAGAACTCGTGACTACAGTGGTCCGAGAAAATTGTCTCATGTAACGAAACGTAAATGTGGGCGGAGAAACGCTCCAGAGAACACCCGTTTTCCCGTTTAATAGAACTCAGGATGCATTTGTATCTTGGTTTTTTTTAGATCTGTAGCAATTCTTTCACATCACCACCATGCCGTACTTTTGGTTTAAAGCGTTTCATATTGTGGGATTTGTCTCGTGGTTTGCGGGGCTTTTTTATCTACCACGGTTGTTTGTTTACCATGCAGAGGCCCACGAGCAACAGGTGGAACCCGCCCGCAGTATTTTGAAGACGCAGTTCACCTTGATGGAAAAGCGGCTCTACGGCATCATTATGACTCCGGCCATGGTGGTGACCCTTGTGATGGCAGTGGCAATGTTGACGATCGCTCCTGATTTGGTGCAGCAGACTTGGTTGCAGGTGAAGATGGGCTTGGTGTTGGTGTTGGTGGGCTTCCATTTTTATTGTCGTAAGATTATTCGCCAAATGGAGGCGGGGGAAATACCGCTTACGTCTAAACAGTTTCGTTGGATGAATGAATTTCCGACGTTCTTTTTAGTGGTGATTGTGATGTTGGCTATTTTCAAAAATGATATTCCAACCAATGCCACAAGTTATGTTGTCTTTGGGATGGCGATCGCATTTGCGGCAAGTATTCAACTCTATGCCCGCAAGCGGCGTTTGGATGCTGAGAAGAAGAATGTTGTGAATGCTGATAGTGCGATCGTTCTTCCAGAGCAAGTGAAGGCTTAGAGGACTTTTCAAACAGGCTTTTAGGGAAATCTGAGTTTATTAAATTCTCATTGCTAAGCATTATGTTAAAGCCTTTATCCTCGAATCAAATCTGTTGGCGACAAGTCTTTAGTTTGGCTGCGGTCCAGGGTTCTATATCCTTGGCCTGGATTAGTTACAATATTTATTTGCCGAAATTCATTGAACAAGTATTTGCCTATTCTAGCGATGATGCTCAGAAATTAACCGCATTAATTCTAGTCATTGAAAGCGCGATCGGCCTCTTGGTAGAACCGTTTTTCGGGAGCTTTTCCGATCGGTTACAACGGTTATATGGTTCAAAAATTCCCTTCATTCTCGTGAGTGCGATCGGTTCAACCATTTTATTGATGGGTTTGCCGTGTATTGTCATCTTCGGTGGATCAAATGCGGTAACTCAAATTTTGCTCTTGGGATTAGCCGTATTATGGTCGATCGTCATGGCGACTTTTCGTAGTCCGGTCCTCAGTTTGCTGGGAAACTTATCAACAGCCAATAAATTACCGTTAGCTGCGGCAGCTCTGACTGTTGTGGGTGGATTGGTTGCGGCGATCAAACCTTTGGCGACCGACTTCATTGTGAGTTTGGGCGCACCTTTAACCTTTGCTATTTCTTCAATCACATTTCTAATTTGTCTCGCGAGTTTACGATCGACGATGAGGCAGCTTCCCAAAGAGGTGAAAACTGATTTGGAACCCATGGAATCTTGGTCTATTATTGCCTTTTTAAAACCCATTTCACTAGTTTTATGGGTGGGTGCGATGCTGGGAGTAGGAACAAAATTACTGATGAGCGATTTAGTTCCGCGTATTCTCAGGGGTAATATTACCGGATTTACAGGTTTATCATTTGAAACTTGTCTGGGATTGATATTGATCACTCAAGCCTTGTTTGCGATCGGCACTGGGAAAGTATCGCAATTCATTTCCAATCGAATCTTGATGATCATCAGCTTGGGAACTATTTCCGCAGGTTTGGGACTATGGTCATTGAATATGGGGGCGATCGGATCAGTAATCATTTTGTCATTGATTTTGATGGGGTTGAGTGCGGTAAACAATGGTATGGTACCTTTTGCTCTCACGATGGTGCCAAAGTCTTTGAGTGGGTTGATTGTTGGTATTTTCTTTGGTGGGATGTCAGGGGCGATCGCACTCCTCGGCTATCTGGTACCCCAATCAGCTACGATGCTTTCTACTTCGGGTTCTATTTTGATAACGACGATCGTCTTTCTGTTTGCTGGATTAGGGATTGCTTTAGGTTCACGGATAGGGATGAAAACGTCCTAAAAGTATATTTCTATTAATGCGCCGAAACAGCACGGGGTCAAGGGCTGCGCTATAGTGCGAGGAATGGGGGTACGGGTACTTTTAGATCGTCAAGACTCACCCATCGGACCCAAGAGTCGAATTCTGTTAAGATAGATTCCGATCGGATTAAAACTAAGTATGATTTGATTTGAAGGCGCTCTTATCTTGTTCTAAAGTACTTATGTCTAGAAACAAATTCCCTAAAATCATTGCTGGAGGACGTTTTTTCATCATTATTGCGGTTCTCTGCTCATTTCTGGCCGCGATCGTGATTTTAATTTATGGTGGGTTTCTCACGTTTCATTCCATAACTCAAATCATTACTCAAGGTGAAGTCTCTAGCAAGATGGGAAAAAAGTTAGTGGTGTCCATGATAGAAGTGATTGATCTATTCCTGTTGGGAACCGTGTTTTATATTACGTCCCTGGGATTATATGAACTCTTCATTGATGAACATATTGAAGTCCCCAAATGGCTGGAAATTCGGACGATCGATGATCTCAAAGCTCGATTGATTAGTGTGGTTGTGGTTGTATTAGGCGTTGTTTTTTTGGGACAGGCAGTGAGTTGGGATGGTGAAACTAATCTACTTCCCTTTGGCGCAAGCGTCGGGCTAGTCATTGCGTCACTTACGTTCTTCCTGAATACTCATCGCGATCCTAGAGGACATTAATTCAAGCTTTCGGGCTTACTCACGCTTCTTCCTGCGCCTTGAATGAGCGGAGATTTGATGCGGTTAATTTGCCCGATCGCCCACTTGGCGGTATCCTGGACCTCTTGATCTGGGTCTTCGCAGGCATTTTGAAGCAGTTCGCTAATGCGGGTCAGGCTATCGTAAATGTGGGTTAGATCTCGAATGGCGTTTTTGCGAACATCAGGATTTTCATCTTGCATTGAAATCGCAAGGGCACGGCTCATGGGTTTAAGGGTGCGGCTACTGATTTCAGACAGGGCCGATAGCACCAAACTTCGCTGACGAGAATCAGAGTCGAGCAACAGGTCAACCATTGGCTGTACGGCCCGTGAGTCACCACTGCGACCGAGTTCCCAAATTGCTTTGTGACGTTTGGCGGGATCCGGATTTCGCAATTCGTGAACTAGGGAATCCATGACGCTGACCTTTGGCATCCGGACCGTAGTTGCGATCGTGGTCGTCTCTAAATCAGGCTTATTTGCGAGTTCTAATGTAGGTTCCTCTAGCTCAATTGATGCTGGTTCATTAACTGGTGTAGTTGGGGAGTTTAATTGCCAAGGTTTTTTGGCGGGCGATTCAGCATTGGAAGCCGTAATGGTTGAGGTCGGTTGCAGCTCGGGCGGTTTATAGAGGATAGGTTCAGGTGCCTCGGTGATGGGAGGAGGCGATCGTTTGACCGCTAATACAATTCCTATACCTGCGATCAGAATGCTGCCGCCTAATAAACCTGGAACCCACCAATCTTTGGTCTTTTTGATTGAATCTTTGGTCTTTTTGATTGGGGCTTTGACTGTAGCCGCAGGGGGCGCACTAGGAGTGGGATTTGGTTTGGTTTGTCCGTAGGAAGGCAAGGGGACACTCACTAAACCTGCGGCAAGTAGAGCTAGGGCGGGTAGGCAGGGTGCAAATATTTGAGTGGGGATCTGGAAAAGCATAAAAGAGGGGGACGATCGGGTACCAACCTACGGGCTAGAGTGCCCCAGCTTCTCAAGGGAATCACTAGAGCGTCGATAGACATTTTATGGATAATGCCATCATAGTCGAACAGCGGTGCCACGTACGACAATCCCTCCTGCGTTTGGAATCTCTACGGTTAATTGACTGGGGCGGCCTAGAGTTTCGCCTTGACGAATTAGAACTTTTGTGGGGACAGGCAGGTATTCAATGGCTCTCAGATATCCGCCGAGTGCAGCAGCGGCTGAACCTGTTGCCGGATCTTCAATCACGCCGCCGACGGGGAAAGGATTGCGGACATGAAATAGGGTGGGGCCTTCTTGCCAAATCAATTGTAATGTCGTTAATTGATGCAAGATCATGAATGTTTTGAGCCGATTGAAATTATAGTCTAATTGTTCAAGTCTATTGTAGTCTTTGACCGCCAAAACTAAATGCCATGATCCAGCATAGGCGAAACTCGGAGGTAATGCTAAATCTAATTCATCTAGTCGCCAATTCAATGCTTCTAATGCTTCTAGGAGACTTGTATTTTCGATCGATCGTTGCTGAGGTTCAACGGACGTTAATGCCGCTTCCCAATAGCCATTTTCTAATTGATTTACAACAACTGAAATAATGCCAACAATAGTAGACAATTGGTATGTTCCAGCGCCTTGATTTTCGCCAAGACATACCCCTGTCGCGATCGTGGCATGACCACAAAACGGGACTTCGCCTTCTGGGCTATAGTAACGAATTGTGCGATTTAAACCTGATTTCGGGACTACAAATGCTGTCTCAGAGAACCCGATATCTGCTGCAATTTGTTGCATCGTTTTGGAGTCAGGCAAGTTGTCACCGATCCAAACTCCAGCGGGATTGCCACCTGTCGAAATGGTTGTAAATGCGGAGAAGCGATCGATCGTCATGATTAGTTCTAAGTTGAAATTAATTGGTTATGCATTCACTCCCGATCCCTCTAACCCCCTTGTGAAAGGGAGACTAGAGAAAAACAATTGATATCTGTAAACGAGACTATATCAAAAACAATTGACATAGTCTATCTCTTATCATAGTCCCCCTTCACAAGGATTTAGGGGGATCGGGATCTTTGGTACTGGCTAATAAATCTGGTATTACACAAGAATATAGCTCGAATTCACGGCTAATGCTCGGCCCGATCGGCTGAGTGCTTGGTTAATCATTGCGACCACTTCTGCACGGGTTGCTTCACGCTTTGGGGTGAACTGGTTGACATCGGGATAGTTGACAACAATACGATTTTGAATGGCCGTTGCAACTATTGTTTGTGCATCTGCTGGAATGCTGGCCCGATCGGTGAGTTTGTCCAATGTTGCGGTGTTACCACCCGAAAGTGACAGCCCAGAGACTAATGCTTGCACTAATTGCAATCGAGTCATCTTTTGATCTGGATAAAATTTCCCACTGGCATCACCCACGAGAAACCCGCCTGATACTATTTGATCAATTGAATCTTTGGCCCAATGGGTATTCGGGACATCATTAAAGCTTTGAGTGGTGCGTCTTGGTGGGGGATTGATGGCACGGGCGGCAATGGTTGCGAATTGCGATCGGGTGATGGGTACATCGGGTTGAAATGTTCCGTCGGCATATCCTCGAATATAGTCTTGCATTGCCATTGATAATACAAAGTCTTTGGCCCAGTGGGAATCTAAATCTGTGAATTGAATTAGTCCAATATCAGGTTTTACAATATAGTTAGAGGCGATCGCAAGGCTTCGATTGATGGCGACTAATGCTTGATACATTACTCCAGCAAATTCAGCGCGGGTCATATCCCGATTCGGGTTTAGTTGTTTAAGATTTGGATAATTTACGACTATTCCGCGTTGTGTTGCTGTTGAAACAGATTCAATTGCATAGCTGGGAATGCCTGTCCGATCGCTGTAGGTTGATAATACGTTTAATGCGCCACCAGTTAGACCTAAACCATTCACTAAGGCGACGATCGCTTGTACACGGGTGAGATTTTGGCCAGGACGGAAGGTGCCATCGGGGAAGCCTGCTATAAAGCCCATGCTATTTGCTTTTGCGATCGCGGCGGCACCCCAGAAACTAGAAGGTACATCAGCAAAGGTAGAAGGTTGTCGTTTGGTGGGTAAATCAAATGTCTTTGCTAAAACGGCTGCAAATTGGGCACGAGTAAGGACGGTTTCGGGTTTGAATGTGCCATCGGGAAACCCGCTAACAAATTGTTTGTTTACTAAGGATTGAATGAATGGTTCTGCCCAATGACCTTGGATGTCGGAAGGTGCGATCGTGGGTTTTCCAATTATCGGATCGATCGGCGGCTCAACAATGATTTCTGGATCTACTGGATTGAATGGTGGATCTACTTTTGGTGGATTTACTTTTGGTGGAGTAACGGGTGGAGTAACGATCGGTGGATTAGTGCTGATGGGGGGGATTTCATTGGCGAGGAGTTCTATTGCACCTTGCAGTCGAGTGGGATTGAGTTGATTGCCCACAGAAACTATTGTGATTTGTGGATTGGTCGCATTTTGTAAATCAACTTCGCCATTGTCTCGTATTGCGTTGCCGCCCGGTTCCTGAGGGTTGCCTAGGTCAGGTACACAGGTTTCAAGAATGACGAGTCCAGTTTCAGTATTTCGTTCAATAATATTGTTTCGTAAAACCGGACGTGCTGCACGGGATAATACAATGCCCGATCGATTTTCAAATATACGATTTCCCACTAACAATGGCGCAGCACTATCACCCACAGCAATGCCATATCCTGTATTTTGACAAACATTATTGCGATATTCACCTTTGGCCTCGCGAACAATGGAAATCCCTGCGGCAGCATTTTGGAAGAATACACAATCTGTCACGATCGGCTTGGCAGTTCCGGTTACAAAGATGCCTTCACGCTGACAATTCACAAAGGTACAATTTACGACGGTTGGGTTAGTGCTTTCAATCCAAATTCCTGTACCTCGGCTTTCATTGGTGGTAATGGTCACGCCTTTTAAGGTGGATAGGCTTTCAAGTTTGAATGTGACATTTTGTCCGCCAAAACTAGCGCTTAAGTAGCGACCACTACCCGTAATTTGAATCCCCTTTCCTTTCTGGCTCTCGTCCCCCACAACTGTTACGTTACTCGGCACCACTAAGGGAAATACTTCGCCCGTCGCTGCATTGTAGGTTCCGGGCATTAAGCGAATGGAACTACCTGCGGTGGCTTGCTGAGTTGCTTTGGTGATGGTTTTAAGGGGTGTTACCTGCGATCCGGATGCACTGTCGTTTCCGGTACTGGGATTGACGTAGAGAAGGTTGGAAAGGGCTTGAACCATGGTGGAGTTGGGGCTAAGGGGTTAGAGACAAGGCCGAGAATGAGTTTTATGCTTGGCTTTTATATTTTATCTAGGAACTCTGAAGATAGGTGTGATTTATTGATTCTTAGGAATTCGCTAGCTGAAATACCTGAAATGGGGATACTAAGGAATGAGGATTTAATAAGGCCGAGATTTCTTGACAGACCGCGCGAATAAATTGCGGGTGGTCTATGTGGCCTAGAGAATTGAATCTATAAATTGTCGATCTTATTTAATCCTCATTCCTAACCACGATCGAGCTAAAAGAATCGGCTGGTGAGGAAGCTGACGAGTTTGGTGCTGACGGCCATTAACTTGCCAAAATCTATGGCTCGATCGAGATCTCGTTTGATTTGATTCATTTTAGCAATGTCGGCGGGAGTGGATGTTACTTTGTTTTTCAATAGCGTCAGGCGAGCGCTTGAGTAGCTGTTCATAGCTTGATCGAGGAGGTCTCGCAATTGTACTTGTTCATCAAAACTCGCTTCTTGATAGCGCACTTCAAGATTGCTCAAAACATCAGCAGTTTGTCGTAGAAAGGTATCGGTGGTTGTGTTAGGCATGGTGAATTAAGGATTCGTGGGACGAGATGAGGGAGTGCGACGATCGGCAGCGGTATTGATGCGATCGATCAATGGTAGCGCGACATTGCTCCAAAGGGGATCGGTTTGGAGATCGTTAACGATCCGTGTGGCTTTAAGTTGAAGGGTTTTGTAGTCTTTGCCTGTGAAGCTGCTGGCAGTAGTGAATAGGGTTGGGATTAGTCCATTGAGCTGTGCAATATCGAGATCATCGTAGTGGTCGGCGGCTTCAATGACTTGTTTGCCCATTGTGGCAGCGCGCATACATTGTGTGACGGTTGTTTCGAGTAATACTCGTTCCTCTTGTTGAATCGATCGCCACTCATTTAGCAGTTCGCCGGTTTGATTTTCGAGATCTGCTTTACGTTGAGTTACATTGTTATCTGAATTGAGTTGAAGTGTTTGGTAGTCTCGGCGAACTTTGCGTAATTTAACAATGGTTCGGGTGCGATATTGGGTCAATATGGGTGGATTATCACTCAAAGCTTTGGCAATCAGTGCCATTTGAATCGTAAGTTTACGAGCGTGTTCTGCGGCTTTTTTCATTTCATCTCGACTCACGGCTGGTTTACGATCGAGATTGTCAAAAATATCTGCAAATTGTTCATATTGAAGTTTTAAATCCTGTACAAAGTCGTCCCATTCGGTGCTATCTGGGGCGCGGTAGGGATCAATTGCAAGGTCAATATTCCGGCTATTGAGATCGATGCTGGAATTGAGAATATTTGAAATAAATGTTTGTCGAATATCACTTTCAGTGCGCGGTGGTGCTTCGAGTTCGCGTTTTCGCAGGGTGTCGATCGCGGTGATTGCGGTTAACGATTCATTACGGAATTGAAGGGCAGAGGCTTGAAGCGATCGGGCTTTTTCAGGGCTACAACCGCTAAGGGCAAGGGTTGTAATGAGGATGATTTTTAGAAAAGTTTGCTGGTGGTGAAGTGACATCGGCGCATGGGTTTCAAGATATGTATTTATTCTAACTCAGGTTTAATCAATGGTCGAGATTATAGGATTTGATGCATTAGAAGCAGTGGAATAAATCAATCTCGCTGAATTTACTTAATACAACAGTATGCGACAATCGATCGTATAATATTTAGGGAATCCTGAGGAGGTCCAGATAAATTCTATCTCTCAATCTAGAGGATATTTCAGTGCCTAAACATTTTCGCCAAGTTCGCCGATCGACGGTCATCCAAAACGCAGCCGGCCAAACTTTTAATTTAGGGGGATACCAAGCCGATCGTAAACAACCTAAATCTGATCTTTTTCAGGACGATCGGGCTGAAAATCCATCCCAAATCGACCTACGGCCTTACATGAGTCCCGTTGAGAACCAAAGCGCCACCAGCAGTTGCGCTGCGAATGCCATGGCAGGGGCTTACGAATACCTATTAAAACGGCTCAAAAACAGTAGTGAAGATGTGAGCCGTTTGTTTATTTATTACAATGCTCGCGAGTTGGATGGGGATACGACTAAGGATCAGGGCACCTATCTCAGCAGTTGTACTAAAGTTGCGAAAAAACTCGGTGTCTGTTCAGAAGTAACATGGCCCTTCGATGCCGAACAAATTCTAGAACAGCCCCATCAAGAAGCTTACACCGAAGCCAAAGGGTTTCCCCTCAATCCTGTTGCTCGTCCAGTTCAGGTCGATCTTCAGACCATGAAAAACTGCCTCGCTAGCGGTTTCCCGTTTATCTTTGGGTTGCAACTTTTTAGTTCATTTGAAAAGGCAGGTCCTGAGGGATTGGTTCCCATGCCTGATGTGGAACAGGATAATCATGATGGGGGTCATGCCATGCTTTGTGTGGGATATTCTGACCCCGATCAGGTTTTCATTGTTCGGAATTCCTGGGGTGAAGATTGGGGAGATGGCGGATATTGCTATATTCCCTACGATTATATGGCCAATCCAGAACTGAATGCTGACTGTTGGGCTTTAGTGCGCCGAGGCGATGTTTCTCCCCATGCCGATCAAAAAACCAAAGATCTCAGCAAAGGTATCAAGGCCGAAGGTTCTCAAGGTGAAGGCACGTCTCTCTTCAGTAGTCAGAAAGCCGAAGTCGCTCGCGCGATTCAAACACCGGGTGCTTACCAAGACGTGATGGTAGGTGAGGAATATCAATCTTATGAAGTGGTGTATTTAGAACAACTCATCTATACCCCTGAAGAAGGATTCGTGACGATCGAAGACTACGTTGAACAATATGGTGATTTAGAATCGCTCTATTCCGAAGAATCATTTGAAGCCTATTTTGAGTCGTCTGAGGAGGAGGAATTTGAAGAGGATGAAACAGATTATGAATATGAGTCAGACGAGTCGGAAGACGACGACGACGAAGATTTAGAATCTGAAGACGAAGAAGAAGAGGACGAAGAAGACGAAGAGGACGAAGAAGACGAAGAGGACGAAGAGGACGAAGAAGACGAAGAGGAATCTGAAGACGAAGAGGAATCTGAAGACGAAGAGGAGGAAGAATAACTCGGTTCTCCTAGAATTGCCGTGGTCGGCATCCAGATATAGCGTTCATCGATTGGCTGTAAAATCAAGATGTTAGCCAGCAAGCGAGGGGCCTCATGGAGAATCAGATTCACATTCCACTCGATTTACCGGATGTCCGCCT
>JAPLHZ010000390.1 GCA_026389365.1 Cyanobacteriota bacterium | reverse complement strand
GGATGATGAAATCTTTCGTAGTGTAGTTTTTCTATTTCTTCATCTGTGAACGTTAATTGGATCATTATGGGAAAACCTAAATTCTTTCCTCCCATTTTCACCCTTTTGTAAAATAAAGTCTACTACCTGCTAAAGTATATTTCGTCCGCAAAGATCTCAAATGGGTTCTATAGAACCCATTTGAGATCTAATCCTGAAACCAGAAGTCTTGCAGCTAGCTGGTTTTCTTCATTTTCTGGCAGAAAGCGGTTTTGCTAGGTAGGCAGGCTCTACCACTGATCGCAGAGTAACGGCTTCCTTCAAAGCCAAGTATCACGGGAAAAGATATCAAATGGGTTCTATAACTATTCTGGTGATTTTCCATTTGTCTGGGATGAAATTATTGTTCCTGTCAGGCATGTCAGTGACTATCGACTGGTAAGAGAGATCTTTCAACAGGTTGTCAATGGAATTACTGGACATTATGTTGCTTCTGCAAAAGAGGAGTGGAATCGCATGACTCAAAAATACTTAGTGGAAGATGCTCGTATTGAACCGTTAGTGACATTGATCGCCAATGATAATTGGTTAGAATTCACAGTTCGATATATCGTAAATTATCAGAAACATCGAGCTACCAAGGACAGCTTGTTCACGCGGATTCTTGAAGAGATTGGCACTACCGATCGACGGGTTCAATTCGCATCAACAACCGTTGAACTTGTAGCACCACCCACTTTCAGAGTCAACTTGGAAGCGAGAAATAATGGCAGTGAACCAGCCGCATAACAAACCCAATGCAGCGATCGTGCAGTGGGGTGGCGTGAGGTGGCAAGATTTGTTAGAGATCGCTAAGCCAGCACCCCAATCTAAATATGTCTATTTCTATTCGGCAGATGGCTATTATGAAAGCTGGGATCTTGACTCGGTACTACATCCTCAAACCTTAATGGCATATCAAAAAAATGGACAGCCCCTAGCACCAGAAAACGTCTCACCGTTGCGTCTTGCCTCACCAGTAAAGCTTGGCTACAAGCTCAGTAAATGGGTTACGAGAATTCAGCTTACGAGCAAGCTAGGTAAAAAATGTGGTTATTGGGAAGATTTGGGCTATGAATGGTATGCAGGTCTGTAAGTAAATGAAGCGCAATGCATCTAATTTACTGTATATTAAATTTTGTTACGAGTTTCATAGTATATACGGACTATAGCGCTCTGCGTAGATCAGATAACGTCCATGCGTTTAATTTTTACATCTAATTTTAATAAGTTTCAATCTATCAATGCGACCCAATCATGGTCTCTTTTCTTGACAGGCTGTAAAAAAGATAATTCCTTTGGTAAAAATCCAATGATTGGCAAATATCTAACGGTTGCTATTTTAGGTTCAGTTATTGCCCAAATATTAGAAGCAATTTTAATAAGTAACTCGGCATAATTAAAAACCTAAAAACTGCATCTGCTGATATGTAGCAATGGAAATTTAAAACATAGTCGCAGTATTTATGTATTTTTTATTAGCATGAAACAGACGCTTCATCACCTCTTCCCGATTAGGGACTTGCGACTTAATAAAGTACCAAATAATCAGTGGGGCAACGAAACCTCCCCACTGATTTCTAGAAAATCTGGATTAGTATCTTATTTTCTCGTAAGTCCCTTAGCTAACCAATGCCTTCATTTATTCTTCCCAGTTGCAAAAATTCTTAGTTCTGATTTAGATAGATTGCTTGGGAATCCCCACCAGTTGGGGTTGCTTGCTTAAACCAGTTAGGACTTTGTTGTCTTTAGTAACTAAATGCCCGATAAAAGCAGCTCCTGCAGCAATATCGATCGCGCTCGCTACTACATCCCCTTCAACTTTAGCAGTGGCAGTCAGGGTGACTTTTAAGGTTGCCTGAATCTGTGCCTTGATTATCCCTTGGTTAATGAGGTTATTTGCTCGCACTTCTTCGCCTTCAATTCTGCCCGTAGGGGCTATTTCTAGATCTCCTAAAACATCTACATTACCGTAAACACTGCCATCAACGCGGAGGCTACCTTCGCTCCTAATTGAACCACGAACTTCTGTCCCCTTGGCGAGGTAGTTCATGGTATTGCTGCCAGACTTGGTGCGGTTAAAGAACATACACAACTCCTTAAGGTTCCTTCAGATTACTTAATTTTTGGAATTCCACATCGGTTAATTTTAAGTATTGTCGGGGATCGATCAATTTCTCACCCTGATAAATACTGTAGTGGAGGTGGGGACCGGTGGATCTGCCACTGTTGCCTAGATAGCCAATCAGCTGCCCCCGCCTCACTCGGGTCTCAGGTTTTACAGCCACCCCAGAGAGATGGGCGTAAAGAGTGCTATAGCCATAATTATGATTAATTACCACGACTAAACCATAGCCACCTTCTATTCCCGCAGAAGTGACTAACCCGGGAGCAGTGGCATAAACTGGACTACCGTACGCATCCACAAAGTCTATCCCATTATGTGACTCTGTACCATAGCCAAAGGGATTAAGACGATTACCAAATAAGGAAGTTATCACTAGATTTTTTCCCTGCATGGGCATGCCTTGGGGAATTACTTCTTCTCGGTTTCGGGTTGCCTGTAGGGAAGGATTTAAATCCCGAATCTGACTCCAAAGGGAATTAAGACGGCGTTGGTTGGTTCGCATTAGGTGATCGGGGCTAGTGGATCCCCCCTGCCCCTTGCGACTGTTGCTTTGTTCTTTGGAATTATTCTGGAGATTAACGGCAGATTTAGGGATTCCCATCTCACTATTTTCAGTCGGTTGGGTGGTTGTAGTTCCGATTTTGGGCAGTCCTGCTCGTTCTCGAATGCGATCAATCTCCTGTTGCAGTTGCTCCTGTTCTACTTGCAATTGTTCTTGGCGTTGCTGGAAAGCTATTTTTTCTTCTAGGTATTGAGCATTTCTTTGCTGTTCTGTCATCCAGATACTACCAGCCCACACAAAGGGGATTGATAGAAAACCCAGACTACAAACAATCCTCATCAAGAAAAGCCATGGACTCATGTGTAAAACTAGAGGAGATTTACCAGTGCGAGTCAGAAAGATAGTATATTTGGCGGGGAGGCGGTGGTTATTCATGATTATCAAATCTGAAAAATTAGTCAATTGCCATCCCTAGATCTACTTAAATTTAGATTGTTTTAGGATTTCATATTTCCTTGACAGGTATTGACCTTACATGATCCCCGCTATTTCAGTCAAGTAAAAATGATCGCTAATGGATTATTAGTTAAAGTTTTTTAGAGGGTGTCTAATATAACGTCAGTTCGGGTTAAGCAACAACTGGTAAAGTCCAATCCATATGGAGTGAAGGCTTTTTCGGTTGATGACAATAAGCAATTAGCCCACAAATGACATTGATCATGGCATTGATCGGCAGGGCTGTTTCATTCTAAATTTCGACATTTTGTACATCTAAGAGAACGCGCCGTTCCAGGCATCAGAGATTTTCGTCTTCGATGGCTGAAACCACCTAAACTCGTCACCTAAATCTAGAATGAAATGACCCTGCATTGATCGGACTACGGTGACGGGAGTGTTGAATTTGCGAAATATTTTTGAGTTGGTCGATGACAGTCTCAATACTTGAACGCTTGCGACTTAACAACTTGTCAGTTAAGCGCATCAAACGGTTTTTCATATTGCGTTTGGGAAACGCCAAAAACTCAATGCCAAAGTTTTCAAACAATTGTGTTGCCAAAGGTTGAGAAACATAGCCCCGATCACCAAACACCTTGCCAAACAATGACTTGAGCAATTCAGGAACAAGCTTACGATCGATGTGATGCCATTACGAATAGGATTTAGGGTTGTCGTGCAGGTTCCGCTACAAATTTGATTAGGAATGTCGAGTTTCAGGTCTAGGGCGATGTGGGTGACTTGACCATAACGATCGGGATTGTACTGAGGCTTTGCGCCGGGGAGTTGGAAGGATTTATATTTTGGTGAATC
>JAPLHZ010000242.1 GCA_026389365.1 Cyanobacteriota bacterium | reverse complement strand
CCCACTGTGGTCAGTGCGTCCGTTAGAATATTCTGTAGGCTATCCATTGCACAGTCTCTGTTTTTTGTATGACTGTACTTTAAGCTTTGGATAGCTTTCTTCGCCACTACCTACGTTAAAAACTGTCCGGACTGTTGTTCAAAGGGAAATCTTAAAATAATTAAACCGCAATGTGTATTTGGTGGATAGTTTTTAATGTTTGACCATCCTAGATCACGGCTGACGATTATTCTCTGTTCTTTTTGAGCAAATATAAATATCTCAGGATCTTTTGTGCCGCTAAGTCCAGATGTTTTGACGTGAATGGCATCATGCCCTTTGTCGTTGAGTGAAGTTTCTAAACTTAGTGGACAATCTTCATCGATTAGAAAACGTAATTTCAACTTACTTTCTCCATTGAATAGACTGTTTCATAGTTTAGAAGCTCGGAGACGTAAGCAAGTGATGCAAGAATCTGTTCGCGGGTAACTGCATATTCTTGCATCACTTCGTCATAGGTCATGCCACCAGCGAGGGAGCCGATAATTATGGCGATCGGAAGACGAGTTCCTTTTAGTATGGGTTTACCATGTTGGATTTCGTTGTCAATGATAATTACATCAGTTAGAATGCTTTTTTTCATAATCTATCTCCTTATAAAAGCTAAACATTTTTACAAAAATCTACACCTTATCTTTTCCCTTGTCACCTCTCTCCTTCTACTATTTTAATCTCTTCTTCTGTCAATCCATAAAGTTGATAAACTAAAGCATCGATCGCCTTTTCTAATTCGCTCGTATCAGCATTACGATCGCCTTGCCTCAAATCTTAGAGGTTCGATCCTCAATGACTACATCATTCTCTACTACCCCAAAGATGATGGCATTGATATTGCTCGTATTGTCAAGTGGATACCGAGAGTTAGAAACACTATTTGATTAACGAATACTCAGCGCTTCTACTTCCAGCCTTGACCTGACGGGATAACAATGGTCCACGATCGACCCAGGGCTGTTTCATTCTAAATTTCGACATTTTGTGCATCTACGAGAACGCGCCGTTCCAGGCATCAGAGATTTTCGTCTTCGATGGCTGAAACCACATAAACTCGTCACCTAAATCTAGAATGAAATGACCCTGTTCATTGATCGTATGAGTCCAAAAATTCTGAAACGACCGAAGTTTAAAATCATGGATACGATCGTTATTTGACCCTCGAACCTCTAGCAAAGTTTTCAAGTCATCATTTAGTGGAAAATATCTAATTCCTGTTTTTGGTGTGGTCAAGTAAACACCTTTAGCTAGGTTCCTACTGAATCGTATCTGTGAATCTGATATATCACCCCATTGGATTGCTAGAGCTTCACCTGTACGGCAACCTGTAGAAAATAGAAACTGAATAAAACCATGGTAGGGGCTGTCTGATGTTCGAGCGATGATTGAAAGTGTTTCAGGCTTAGTGAACGGATCGGAAATGTTGCGCTGTCTAGGCTTTGATATGGCTAAATGAGCAATTGGGTTCTGATAGACTAAACCAGCCATTACACCCCATTTATAAGCTGCTTTAGTAGCTTATAAATGGGGTGTAATGGCTGTTCCTTGGGATAAATTATCAGCTTTGGTTAGCCATAGAAAGAAGTTTTTGCTATCTATCGGTTTATCGGCTCCGTAACGTTTGAGATGATTTCCGATCGTCTTGTAATAACAAAATGTGGAGCTTTTTACTATTCCCGATCGATAATCATAGAATTTCATCCACACTTCTTTTAATTTTGGTTCCCTAGGTAAAGCTAGTGGCAGATTAATAACGTGAGGTTTGTAACGTTGAAAAGTTGGATCCGCTATACCTAGCTTCGTATCTATTTCTAGTTGCTGTTTTCTTAAATCTGCAATAGTTCTATTACAAGGGGAATCAGGTAATCCAAGGCTTAAATATTGTCTCTTTCCTGCTCAACAGTCCGGACAGTTTTTAACGTAGGTAGTGGCGAAGAAAGCTATCCAAAGCTTAAAGTACAGTCATACAAAAAACAGAGACTGTGCAATGGATAGCCTACAGAATATTCTAACGGACGCACTGACCACAGTGGG
>JAPLHZ010000370.1 GCA_026389365.1 Cyanobacteriota bacterium | reverse complement strand
GATGTGAATCGTCTCTTTCAACGCCTCACTCTCGACCTTAATGGGTATACGCGATTTCCAGCAACCTAAATTCCCTAGGATTGTCAATTGCCTTCAAACCACATCTAGCGTCCTCCACGGGAATTCTGGGAGAACCGTAAATCTATGAGATTCGGTATTTGAGCAAGAAGATAGAGTTTATCTTGGCGTGCAAAACGTAAAACGATAATGCCGGGATAGTCTGTGGGTGGATAAGTCCGAATATCTGCAAAATCTAGGTCAAGGGTAATTAATGTCCGATCTTCCTCCTGACAAACTTGAGAGACGATCGCATCGGGATTACCGCCCATTTGTTGCTCCAAAATTGTCATTGCATCATAACCATTTTCCCGGAAGAATTGAGCAATATCGATCGGAAGATTTTCATCGATTTTGAACTTCATGCGATCGCACTTTGTTGTGGAAAAGGGACAATTCGTTCCCTGGCCAAATCTGCGGCATAAGCGATCGTTGCCTGAATGTGATGTTCTTGCAATGACGGATAACTTGTCAAAATCTCACTTTGGCTCAAACCAGCCGCAAGATTATCTAAAATCACAGACACCATAATTCGAGTGCCTTGAATACAAGCGCGACCATGACAGATATCTGGATCAGTCGTAATATAATCTTGCCAATTCATGATAAGTCCCTATTCGTAATAGCTTCACTCATTATTTTAAATGATTTTCTAACTCAGCAAAATATTTTGAAAAGCAGGTCACTCAGGAAAAAAGGTTGTATCCAAACACCGATCGATCGTATACTCACAAATCACCGGAAAACAATCTGAATTAAGACCCGTCTCAGCCGCCGCCTGCTCGATCGCATCCCCATAAGCTTCTTTAAAACATTCCTGCAAATAGACATTGAGACTGGGCGATCGTTTGATAGTTTTGAGAATGCGGCGACGATGTTCCACAATGCTGCCTTTCCAGCTACCCGTGCGACGATCGCTTTGGTATTGCCATTTCAATAAATGCAGCAGCAAAATCACCAAATTGCTTTCCAAACTTTGCCGTTCTCGACGAGACATATCCTCGATTTCATCCAATAAATTTTCCCAATCCACCTGAGAATAATCTTGTTGGCCCAATTGCCCGATCGTGACCTCAACCCATTCAACAAAATCGGAATAGTATAGACTCACATCAGATAATGAAGTCTCTGACAATTGGTTTTTCAACGTCTGGAGTTCTAGCATATGGGCTGCTCCTTTAAGTATTTCGATCGTTTTAGTTTCAGTTTACTACAGCCCCGCTTCCCTCCCATTGCATCAACCGACTGAGCATTGATGCCGGACGCTCTTGATACCCCCAAGCAAAACCATGGCGAAATGCCGATTCTTGGCAGGCTTGGAGTTCTTCAAACCCAATAATATCAAGAGTCAAAAGATTCTCGTATTCCTGAGTCAATCGAACATTGTGCAATCCAGCATTATCCGTGCAAATCGCAATATCAACCCCCGCATCAAAACACCGATCGAACACCACTTTCAACTCAGAAATATCTTTCAATGTCCCTGTTTTTGGATACGTTGAAGGGCAGACTTCCAAACATTGACCCCTCGCCGCAATCTCTTTCAACAATTCAGGATGCTTCATCGGAATTTGAATCCCGTGACCAATTCGCATCAAATAGGGCAATAATTCAGGATGACAACCATTCACCGTCTCATATAAATGCCCTGTCGTTTTCACACCATGATTTCGCGCATAGGCATAGAGCTTAACAAACTCATCCATCCGCTCACCATACAACCGATCGCTCCCCGCCAAATCAATACCACAAACAAAATGCGGATGATTAATCGCCAAATCTACGATCGCCTTATTCACGTCATAGGGCAATTTACTGTGCATACAAACAATTTGGCTCATCACAATCGGATATTCCACCTGACGAGATGCTTGGCCAATAATTTCAACAATCTCACTCATTTGTTCAATTCGATCGCCTTGAGAACGCGTTTCGTCCGTCCGCAGATAAGGAGTCGATCGGAGTTCTAAATAAGCCAGATTTTCAAAAATATAGGCACCCCGCAAAAGACGACAAATAAAGTACGGTAGACTTTCAGGGGTTTGGACTTTTTCCACCAGACTATGAAGTTCAAGATACTCTTCTAAAGTATTTCGCGGACGAGTGTAAAACGTTTCAAAATTAGCATAAGTCTCAAACTGAGCCGTCAAACTAGACTGACTGCGCTCTAAATAACGCCACAAAATTCTGGGTACGACGGAGCCACCTAAGTGACGATGAAGATCTGCATACAAAGCCACAGGACACCTCTTTGGAGATAGATTAAACAGGGATAAATCGATTGACTAATACAGGCAGAATACCTAGTCTGAAATTAGTCTATTTTCACCTAAGGTTAGCGCGATGCAGATTGTTCGTAATCTCAACGACAATCCAGTCTTAATGTGAATATAATGACGCTCGGTTCGTTCAACGATCGGATCGAAGAATAAACTAATCAAACACAGCTAAAACATAGGGTATTACCCCAAACACAAGCACGTAATCTTGATATATTCAGGATTCCTTAACTAAACATCATAGACAATTTTTCAGGCATTTGCCGTAAATTAGATAACGTTTTTCCTGGCAGCCCATCCCGATTTCAACTAATTTAGAAGTGCAGCTAGTTTATGTTGTGCCACAGCAATAAAAACCTACTTTATAATAAGAAGTCTTAAAGCTTTCTAGGGAACGAGGCTTTCACACGACTCTGCCGTAATTTTAAAGACTGCAACTACTTCATTAGATTCGCTGGAGTGACCATGCCATCTCAATCGAAAAGCACCACTAATAAGTTACAAGCTAAATCTGACACCATAGATCAAGCACAGCAAGCAGTATCGCTGAATTCCTCAGAACTCATCACATCAGAGATTAACACCATTGCCGTCAACACCATTGCCGTCAACAACCCTCCTCACGAGCCAATGACGTGTAATGTCATAGAAAAAGTCGTCGAAGTCGATCGCAGGGTCTATGCATCAGCAGAGGAATTTCCCATTCCTAGTTGGGGCTGTAGCTTCAGCGATCGGATGCAACAGACCTTGACGGTGAAAGATGACGATCTGTTTTTAATTACAGACACCTTAGGAAATATTTCAGGCTGTCTAGATGATGGCATTGTCACCAGCATGGGCCTATTTTGCCGTGACTCGCGCTTCCTGAGTCGGCTGGAATTACAACTCAACCACCGATCGCCCATTCTGCTCAGCAGCACCGCCCAACGAGGGTTTTCCTTGTCCGTCCTCTGCGCAAATCCTCGTCTAGACGAGATCCCCGCCGAGACCATTGGAATTCAGCGGGAATTAGTATTAAATGGCGGATTGTTTGAAGAAATCACCTTAACAAATTACGGATCGGACCCCGTAGCTTTTGATTTGAGTTTAAGCTTTGATGCAGATTTTACTGATTTATTTGAAATTCGGGGCTTCGATCGTAAAGAACATGGGCAACTGCTACGGCGAGTCATGCGACCCGCAACCAACGACCTAGCAATTCCTCCCATTGAAGGGTATGCGCTGTACGAAGACCCAAGTGAAATGAGCATGGCCTACCAAGGTCTCGATGGCAGCATTATGGAATCTCATATCCAGTTTTCCCATAACCAACCCCAAGCCTTCAAAGGTTACACGGCCCTCTGGCGTATTGAACTAGAATCCCATGCCACCGAACGCCTCAGTTACCGAATTAGTTTACTCGCCAACAGCCAACCCGTTTCCCGCGTTCCTGTGCCCATGACCTTAGTGCAGGCCAAAGCCGCAGAAATGATGGAAGAACAGGATTGGCGCGCTTCAGCCACCCAAATTCGCACCGACAATAAAGCTATTAATCAAGTGATTGAACGAGCAGAACAAGATATTTACTTACTGCGCCAGACCTTTGAACAAGGGAAAGTTCTATCGGCAGGAGTTCCCTGGTTTTGTACTTTGTTTGGTCGAGATTCCATTATTGCTGCGTCCCAATGTTTAATTCTCAATCCATCGATCGCCCGAGACACTTTAACCGTTCTGGCCTATTACCAAGGAAAAGACGACGATGATTGGCGTGAAGAAGAACCGGGAAAAATCCTCCACGAAATTCGCCTTGGGGAACTGGCTCGCTGTGAAAAAATCCCCCATACGCCCTACTACGGAACGGTTGATGCAACGCCGCTGTGGTTGATGCTCTATGCGGAATACTATGCCTGGACAAGCGATCGGGAAACCACTGAACGGTTGTGGGAAAATGCGCTGGCGGCGATGTCTTGGATCGATCGAGAAATGGTGGAAACAGGCTATCTCAGCTACAACAAACGATCGAAGCGCGGCTTAGTTAATCAAGGTTGGAAAGACTCTGGAGATTGTATTGTTGATCGCAATGGCAAAATGGCCACAGGACCTATTGCATTGTGCGAAGTTCAAGGCTATGTCTATGCCGCAAAAATGCGCATGAGTGAACTAGCCCATAGTCGCAAACGTCCTGATTTGGGCGATCGGTGGAAAGAAGAAGCGGAGCAATTGAAGGAACGGTTTAATAAAGATTTCTGGATGGAGGATGAAGGATTTATTGCTTTAGCACTTGATGGCGATGGCAAAATGGTAGATAGCATCACGTCAAATCCCGGCCATTGTTTAAATCTTGGAATTTTAGACGACGACAAATCCAAAAGTGTCGCTGAACGGCTTCAAGCTCCCGATATGTTCAATGGTTGGGGCATTCGCACTCTCAGTAGTTTCTCGCCAGCTTACAATCCTATGGGGTATCATTTGGGTTCAGTATGGCCCCATGACAATGGCATGATTGCCTTAGGATTACGATCGCTCGGTCATGTGGATCATGCATTGGAGTTGGGTCAAGCGTTGCTGGATATGACTTTGCGCCAACCGTATCAGCGTCCACCTGAGTTATTTTGTGGGTATGAGCGTCAGGGCGATAGTGAACCCGTGCGCTATCCTGTAGCCTGTTCTCCTCAGGCATGGGCGACGGGAACAGTGTTTCAGTTGTTGCAAATGATGACCAATTTGGTTCCAGATGCACCTGCAAATTGTTTACGAATTATTGATCCTGCATTGCCATCTAATATTCAACATTTGACGATTACCAATTTACATGTGGGATCGACGTTGGTGGATTTAGAGTTCATTCGTCAAGGTGCATCAGCTAAAGAACGCAGCGGCACGACAACATCCTGTCGAGTCCTCCGTAAACGAGGAAATTTACGGGTTGTAATTGAGGCGTAGGGATATGAATTGAACGATCGAGTGTGGCATCGGATTTAAATCGGGTGCCTTGAACGTTAAAAAAACCTCCCACTTATCATGCAGGAGTTTTTTTTAAGTTTAGTTATGCTGCGTCTCTAGAGGAGATATAGGATAACAAACAGCAAAATCCAAATCACATCCACAAAATGCCAATAAATTTCAGCGGCTTCTACCCCAAAATGTGAGTGTTCGCTGTAATGTTCAGGAGTGCGCGATCGCCACAACACCCCTAAAGTCAGGATCAACCCAAAGCACACATGTAATCCATGAAACCCAGTCAGCACATAAAAAGTACTGGCGAACAAACTGGATTTCAATCCAAATTCCAAATGGAAATACTCATACATCTGCCCTACCAGGAATGTCGCGCCCATTAATGCAGTGAGTCCAAACCAAAACTGCAAGCCCTTAGTGTCATTCTTCTTAATCGCCGATTGTCCACGATTCATAACAAAACTACTGCTCACCAAAATAATCGTATTGATTCCTGGCAGCATTAGTTCCAGCTTTGGTAAGTCTCCTTGCATTCCTGGAGCCACGGCACGGAAGGTAAAATAAGCCACAAAAAGACCGACAAAAATCATCCCTTCTGCAATCAGAAACATATACAATCCCAAAATTCGATGATCGGGATGTGGATGCTGGTGTTCTGTTGTGGCTATTGTTGTGGTTGTGAGGTGCGTCGAGGTTGTAGTCGTCATAATGGCATTTAAGGGATGAGTATTTAAGTAATGGATGGATTAGGTACTAACAGGCTCCGGCTGCGGGGCGGATATTGAGACCGGAGGTTTGCCATACGCATAAGGATGACAGGCTGGGATTGGGTCAACAGCAAAATTTTCCACAGGTGGCGGAGAACTCACACTCCATTCCAACGTCAATCCATTCCAAGGATTAGCCGGAGCACGATCGCCCCAGAACCAACTGCGAACTGCATTAATTAAAAATGGAACAGTAGAAACGGCAAGTAATAAAGTTCCGATCGAACAAATTATATTGATCGTCGCGTACTTCGGATCATATTCAGCAATCCGACGATTCATTCCATCCAATCCCAGCTTGTGCATTGGCAAGAACGTCAGGTTAAAACCAATGAAGTTCAAAGCAAAGTGAATTTTACCTAGCTTCTCATTCAACATTCGCCCGGTAATTTTGGGGAACCAATGATACATTCCGGAATACAACCCAAACACACTACCACCGAACAATACATAGTGAAAATGAGCCACAACAAAATACGTGTCATGAACATGGATATCAAACGGAACCGCCGCCAACATCACACCGCTAATTCCCCCAATCACAAACATTGAGACAAAACCCATCGCAAATAGCATCGCACTATTGAGCTGAATCTTGCCGCCCCACATGGTCGCGACCCAGCTAAAGACTTTGATCCCAGTCGGAACTGCAATCACCATGGTGGCAAACATAAAGAACATTCGCAGCCAAGGAGGGGTGCCACTGGTGAACATATGGTGTGCCCAGACAATTAAGCCTAAAAAGCAAATGGCAATACTGGAATATGCGATCGCCCGGTAGCCAAAAATTGCTTTACGCGAATGGACTGGAATGATGTCTGAAATCATCCCAAACACAGGCAAAATCATAATGTAAACGGCGGGATGCGAATAGAACCAAAACATATGTTGGTAAACGATTGGATCGCCGCCCCCCGTGGGATTGAAAAACGATGTTCCCACTACTAAATCAAAGGATAGTAAAATCAACGCCCCAGCTAATACTGGAGTCGAAACCAAAGCCAAAATCCCAGTTGCCAGTGATGCCCAACAAAAGAGCGGCATATCATTCCAGCCCATCTGCGGGACTCGCATTTTCCAAATCGTGACAATGAAATTAATTGCACCCAAAATCGACGACGTACCCAACAGCAATACACTCAGAATCCAAATCAGCTCCCCCGCTACCGGACCCATAGTGGATAGCGGTGGATAGGATGTCCAACCCGCCGAAGCCGGACCTACAAAAAAGCTACTCATCAACAGCAATCCAGAGGGCGGCAACATCCAAAATGCAATTGCATTCAACCGAGGAAACGCCATATCCCGCGCCCCGATCATCAAGGGCACTAGATAATTAATAAACCCTGCTGTCGAAGGGACAATCCATAAAAAGATCATCACCGTGCCATGCAGCGTAAACAAACTGTTATATAGCTCAGGACTCACAAAGTCTGATGCCGGAGTCGCCAGTTCAGTTCGCACCGCCGCCGCCAATGCACCACCAATCAAATAAAAGAAGAATGATGTGACTAAATACTGAATCCCAATCACTTTATGATCGTGACTAAATCCAAAGTACTTTCGCCATTCGGGTTTAGGCCGATCGCCCCCACTAGGAGTCGTATCATTTGAAATCTGAGTTAAGGTCGTCATACTAAAACCATCAATAAATAAAACAATCAGACTAATTGAGTAATTCTCAGTTCCTAGCTCTGTTGCTGTGCCTGAATTGCTTGTATGTGTTCCACCGTCACTCCCAATTTTTTGGCATAGGGGGCGAGATATTCAGTATCACTCAAAAGCTCAGGATAAAGCGCCACCGTCGAGACAGGATTTTTGGAATCTGCATTGTGGTTTTGTTCTTTCATCGCCACTGCTTGTTCCGCGAGCCATATATTGTAGTCACGCTCGGATTGCACAACCACTTCCGATCGCATGACCCCATGATAGGCCCCACAGAGTTCCGCACAAATTAACGGATACGTACCCTCAACAGTTGGACTAATCCGAATCGGAATCGTCCGTCCGGGAACGGCATCTTGTTTAATCCGAAACTCTGGAACCCAAAATGCATGGAGTACATCCATAGCCGTAAGGTTCAGAATAATATCGCGTCCAACGGGCAGATGAAGCTCCCCAGTCGTAACCTCTGTCCCAGCATAATTAAACAACCAAGCAAACTGCATACCAGACACGTTAATCGTTACAGCACTGTCATCAGCGGCTAGAGGCTTTGCCATTCCGGGCATTTCAGCATCCATCACGGCCACTTCTTGAATGCCATTGGATGGTGTCTTCTGCTTTTTGTTAGAAATCTCTTGATGAACGCCTTGATGAGAGCTATGGTCCATCGGATTTAGTCCACCAATTTGCTCATAGATATCAAAACTATAGAGCGACAACGCCAAAACAATCACCGAGGGAATCGCCGTCCAGACAATTTCGAGGGGAATATTCCCATGGACATACTTCGCATCGGTTTCATCACCCTCTTGGCGCTGATAGCGAAAGGCTATAAACAAAATAGCACCCTGTACTAGAATGAAAATCCCAGTACTAATCACCATCATCACATTGAATAAATCGTCAATCAGAACTGCTTCTTTTGACGCTGCGAGCGGGAGTAGGTGATGGTTGTAGCCATACCACAAACTAACTAGAGTTAATCCAATCCCAAATAACAACGTAATAATTTGACTTGGAACATTCACCGCACATACTCCTTAACAGATTGAGAGAATTCTCAGCGCAGCTCAACAGTCATACAAGATTTTGCTAAGAACCACACCTCTAAACCCTAGTTCAGTTCGATCGGGTTGAGCCTCAAAACGATCGAAACTTAGGATTTTCTTCAGGATCACTGGACCGTCATTGCAATTTGTAACGAACTTTAGGACAAAACTTGAAGATTATCTAAATATCTACCGTGTTTCGCCCATTCATCCTTCAAAGTACATAAGAGTTCAAGACAGAACATTAAACTGTGAGATCAATCTTCATAACTCGAATTGTTATTGGAGAGTTATTGACCTCGACACGTTTAACAACACAACCCCTTTATTAACAAACTGGATGGCAGAAATGACATCTAACATGGCAACTATGACTTCGACGAGTGCGAATACAGCTTTTGGTCACGCTTTAGTCTTGCAGCGACGCATGACCCAGGGAATCTTTGGCTTAGCGATCGCAGTCCTCGGGCTAATGGCCCTAGGCAGTGCAACTCGGGTGATGAACGCGGGATTGTCCTGCCCAGACTGGCCCCTATGTTATGGACAGGTCTTGCCCAGTCAGCAAATGAACCTTCAGGTGTTTCTGGAGTGGTTTCATCGGCTTGTCGCGACAACTATAGGTCTGACGACCCTGGGCTTTTTTGTTACCAGTCTTTGGCAAAGACGACAGCTTTCACCTGGGTTTCCCCAAGCGATCGGGTTTGCTGTTTTGGTGGTGTTAATGCAGGGGGTTTTAGGGGGTTTGACTGTCACTGAGCTTTTACGATTTGACATTGTGACAGCACATTTGGGGACAGGATTGTTCTTTTTTATGACGCTTTTGACGATTGCTATCTCCTTTTTCCCATTTAATAATTCTAATCCTACAACTCCTAGCACTACGACTTTTAGCAATTATGATCTTCCTACCTATCTATGGAAGCTGGGATTAGTCTCTGTTGTTTGCATTTATGGTCAGAGCTTAATGGGCGGAGTTGTAGCATCGCGGTGGGCATTGCACCAATGCTTTGGCCAGCAGCAACTTTGTACGGTGATGAATAGTCATCTTTTGGGCGTGATCCCCGCAACATTGTCCGCGATCGTGGTGATTACTGTTGCGCTACGAACCAAACCATTACCCCGTATTTTGCGTTACGTTGTTTATGGGACAGGATTATGTTTAGTGCTTCAGCTTTTACTCGGATATGCTACATTCCGACTTCACTTACAAGTTGAAATGCTAACGATTATGCATCAATTTGTAGGCGCGATGTTGCTGGGAACAGTAGTCTCTTTTACCGCATTAACCTATCGCATGACCACCTCTCCCATGCCCACATCCGTCACGCGCACCACTGTTATGACCACCCCTGTGACTATCTCACACACAACTCATGTGTGATTCAAGACAAGTATTCTTTTACTAAAAATCACACTCGAAAATACCATGATGAATCTTTCTGAAGCGATTACTTTTTCTGACGATCGGCTTAATAAAAGCGTGAAAGATATTGTCACCAGCTACTATCAACTCATCAAACCGCGAATAATATTGCTTCTGTTAATTACGACAGCGGGCGGAATGTGGATTGCTGCTGACGGTCAGGTTGATCCCCAGTTGGCCTTCGTGACTTTGTTCAGCGGCGCTTGTGCATCGGGCGCAGCCAATACGATGAATTGTTTGTACGATCGTGACATTGATGCCGTGATGGTTCGCACTAGTAAACGGCCTTTACCGTCTGGTCGAGTCAGTCCTCGGGATGCCATGATTTTTGCGGCTACGTTAACGATTCTTTCATTCACACTTCTGACCTACTTTGCCAATCTTTTAAGCGCGATGCTGGCGATGTCGGGCATTGTGTTTTACGTATTGGTATACACCCACTGGCTCAAACGTCATAGTACTCAGAACATTATTATTGGTGGTGCAGCGGGTGCCATTCCTCCCTTGGTCGGTTGGGCTGCCGTTACAGGAAGTCTGAGTCTTCCGGCTTGGATTCTGTTTGCGATTATCTTTTTGTGGACTCCACCCCATTTTTGGGCTTTAGCCATCATGATTCGCGATGATTATGAATCGGTCAAGGTTCCCATGTTGCCCGTTGTCTTTGGAAATAAAGTCACTAGTCAAGAGATTCTCTATTACACCTTAGTGTTGATTCCGGCGACGTTAGTTCTGGTCTATCCATTGGGTGTGATGGGTGCGCTGTATGGAACAATAGCCCTTATTTTGGGTATTGTATTTGTGAAAAAATCCTGGGAATTAATCCAACAACCGGATGACTACCAAACGGCCAGATCGTTGTTTAAATACTCAATTGTTTACATGATGCTGTTATGTGCGGCTATGATGGTAGACAGCCTGCCACTCTTCAATCAAATGAATACGCAGTTTTTAGCTTGGCTTATGTCTGCACCTTCAGCCTAGTCATTTAAGCCTAAATATTGAAAGATTCATCAATATTGAAAGAGTCATCTGTGAAATCATTTGTGAGTTAGTCATGGGTATTGCAATTGACAACGAAATTCAGGCCAAACCCAGTAATACTGGCCTGAATTCAAATGAAATAGCGATCGTTATCCAAAATCTAAAAAAGCGATACGGTACTGTTGATGCCGTAAAAAATGTGTCGCTGGAGGTGAGGTCTGGCGAAATCTTTGGATTGCTTGGACCCAATGGTACGGGAAAAACCACGACCCTACGATGCCTTTGTACCTTGGTTCAACCCGATGAAGGATTGTTAGAAGTCTGTGGGATTTCCGTAACTCAAAATCCTGCCGCCGTTCGTCAACGTCTGGGATATGTCGCTCAAGAAGTGGCGCTGGATAAAATGATGACGGGTCGCGAATTGCTGGAAATGCACGGTGATTTATATCATCTGTCTAAAGGCCAACGGACCGATCGGATTCAAGCTGTACTGACTACTTTAGATCTTATGGAATACGCCGATCGATTGATTGGCACGTATTCTGGTGGATTAAAAAAACGTCTGGATCTCGCGGCTGGATTGCTCCATAATCCACAAATCCTAGTTCTGGATGAACCCACTGCCGGACTTGATATTGAAAGTCGTCAAATCATGTGGACCTTAATTCGACAATTGCAACAATCGGGCACCACGATTTTAATTACCAGTCATTATCTCGAAGAAATTGATGCATTAGCCGATCGGGTCGCTATTCTCGATGGCGGTACGGTGATTGCATCGGGCAGTCCGCAGGATCTTAAAAAATCCATTGGTGGCGATCGGGTGACACTGCGGATTCGGGAATTTACACCGTTATCTGAAGCAACTCAAGTCCGGGAACAGTTGCTGAATCTTGATGTGGTTAAATCTGTCACCCTTAATGAATTTCAAGGGAATTCGCTGAATCTTGTGGTTGAGGCGGAGGCAGATGTGTTGACCCAAATAGAATCTAAATTGAATTCCCTAAATTTACCGCTTTTTGGAATTTCCCGATCGCAGCCTAGCTTAGAAGATGTTTATTTAGCTGTAACGGGAAAATGTGTCAGCGAATCTTTAAACTAGTAGGACTATCCCGGTGCTGAGAAATGCGATATCACCAAACTAGACCTTTAAGGAGTTCAAACCAATTATGACTCAATCTACTCGCACTTCCCCATTAGCCGAGTCAGCCCAATTTGATTATCCAGATCTAAATATATCTATCAAAATCTCTCATTTCATCCAAGAAACGCTTGCCCTAACGAAACGTTTATTCATTCAGCTCATTCGTCGCCCTTCCACCTTAATAGCCGGATTGGTGCAGCCTTTAATGTGGTTGGTGTTGTTTGGAGCGTTGTTTCAGAATGCACCCGATGGCTTTATGGGCACATCTGGCCAATATCAAAATTTTTTAGGCGCTGGAGTAATTGTATTCACGGCATTCGGCGGCGCGTTGAATGCGGGGTTGCCTGTCATGTTCGATCGGGAATTTGGGTTTTTGAATCGGCTTTTAATGGCTCCATTAGTCTCCCGATCGTCGATCGTCGTTGCTTCCGCTATTTTCATTATGGCCCTGAGTTTGCTTCAAACCATCGTCATTATGGGGACCATTGCAACCTTAGGGGCTGGATTGCCCAATGTGTTGGGGATTTTGGTGATCATCGCCATTGTGATGGTACTGGTACTCGCCGTCACGTCGTTATCCTTAGCATTGGCATTTAGTTTAAAAGGACATGTGGAATTAATTGCAGTTATTTTAGTGACAAATCTACCCTTACTCTTTGCCAGCACGGCCCTCGCACCGATTAGTTTTATGCCCACTTGGCTCCAATGGATTGCGCTACTGAACCCGTTGAGCTACGCCATCGAACCCATCCGTTATATTTACCAACATCCCGATTGGAGTTTGAATGCGATCGCTATTGTGGCTCCTTGGGGTTCGGTGTCATTGATTGGGTGCTTGGGATTGCTCAGTGGATTTGCTGCCGTTAGTTTGTACTCGATTCAACCGCTCCTAAAACGATCGCTCGGTTAAATTATTCAGGTATTTATTTAACTCACCCTCAAGCAATGGGTAATCGTTTGACCAGTGCCATAAATCTCACTCATAAATCTCACTCATGACTAAATTCTGATAATTAGAAGGATGTTAGACTAAAATTAAAATTGTGCGGGTTCAGAGCAGTTTACCTGAGGAATAACTGGTCTCGCTGAATTCTTTTCCACGATTATTACTTTGATGAGTGTTTCTCATGTCTATATTCTCTCTCTCAAAATACTTCTCTACGGCGTTGTTGGGTCTTGTTTTACTTCCCCTCATACAAGCTCCTGCGATCGCTGATGAGCCAGCCCAAGCTCCCATTTTGCCCGTCGGGGATCTGCGCCCTGAAGCCACTACTGATCCGTTTTCGACGCGGGGCGACAATAGTAGTGCGATTATGGGTTTGATTCACCGGGTGATGCGGGGTGATGGAAATATAGATCGGGCCGCTGAAGCTGAATCCCGACGGGAAAATATTAATGATGCTACTTCGGACTTCTTTGCCAAACGCAATCAACTTCTAAAGCCAAAATCTGCGGCTCTTCCTGGTTCTATTCTTGTTCCTAGCGGGATTGCTCCGCTCCCAACCGCAGCCCCATCATCGGGAACTGCCCTGATCCTTAGGGGTACTTCAGCTCCGATGACTCCGACGATCGTTTCGCCTACTGTTGTCCCGGTTTCGCCTTAGTCAGCTTCGTCACAATTTTGCCATCTTCTAGATCTGTGACCCGATCCGCCACATCTAAAATACGTGGATCATGGGTGACAATTAATACGGTTCGACCACTGGTTTTTGCTAGACTTCTCAGAAGTTCAATAATGGCATGACCGTTCTGGGAGTCGAGGGCGGCGGTGGGTTCGTCGGCCATGATGAGTTGCGGATTTCCGGCTAGGGCACGGGCAATAGCGACCCGTTGTTTTTGGCCACCGGATAAGGCTTGGGGACGATGGTTACAGCGATCGGCCAGTCCGACTTGATCCAAGAGTTCGATCGCTTGTCTACGGGCTTGGTGGGTGCCTTTTAGATGAAACGCCACTTCCACATTTTCACAGGCGGTTAAGGCCGGAAATAAATTAAAGCCTTGAAAAATAAATCCTAAATGTTGAAGTCGGAATGCCGCTAAACGAGGGCGTGAAAATTGAGTAATTTCTTCACCTAAAAGATGAACTTGCCCACTGGTTGGGGTCAATAGTCCGGCCAAAATTGACAGCAGTGTTGTTTTTCCAGAACCCGACGGACCCATTAAAAGATGGACTTCGCCAGATTTCACCGTCAAGCTGACATCCTGAAGGGCATTAAATTCTTCCCCTCCATTGCGATATACCAGATTAATGTGGCTGGCGACGATCGCTGTTTCTTTAGCCATCACCCGCACTGGACTTGATGGCGATGGGGCCATTTTTCCAAAAAATCGCTTGAAGTCGATCGCGGTCATATTAGCACCGCCCCCCAAGTAAGCAGATCATCACACACGCACATAAATCAACATTACTAATCACAACGTTACCGATAGTCTCACCTTAAATCCTTCAACCCTCTGAACGTTAGTTCTGTATTTTAAACGTTTAATTCTTTAATTATCCTCCTTCATCAAGACGTATTGAATCAGGCAAATGTTTCAGAATAATTGTTCCCTAACCTTTAGGCTTTAAAGACAATCGCCGGATCTAGCCGTGTCACCTTTTGGACCGCAAAAATGGCCGAACCCATACACATCACCACGGTCAAAAGTAGTACTGCTGCGGCTGTTGAGGGTTCGATGAGAATCATAATCCCTCGTGTCATCTGCGTCCATTGCCCTAACGTTAGACAAATGCCCATACTAGGGACATATCCAAGAATCGCCATCCAGAGACTTTGTTCAATAATTATTCGGTAAATCACACTATTTGCAGCTCCCATGGCCTTCAGCGTGCCAAATTCTCGAAGATGGTCGGCGACAGAGGCGTACAAGATTTGGCCCACCACCACCATCCCGACAATAAAGCCGACCGTTGCCCCTAGGCCCAAAATAAAGCCAACGCCTGTCCGCACTTCCCAATAGTTCCGGGTGATGGCAGCGATTTCGGCTTGAGTTAGGATTTGGGTTTCGGGTAGGGCGCTCAGGAGACGCTGCTTGAGTTGAGGAAGGTCTTGGCCGGGTTTGGCGCGGATGAGGACGTAGCTAATCGGGTCGCTGAGGCTCAAGGGTTTCGGAGGGGCGAGGTCTCCATTTTTTTGCCCGAGGGGACGATTTTTAAAGCTGTTGGTGCAGTCTAGGTCCCCACTAGCTTGACGGATGCAGTTAATGGAGCTGTTGATTTCAGCGTCGCCGTAGGTATTGGCGGTCTCTAGTGAGGAAAATAAAAAGGGGCTAGAGGCGTTAGATTGGACATCTTCGGCGGTGCCTACAATAGTGACCGGAAGTCCTGCAATTGAGCCTATCCGAGTCTCGTCTAACCCCAGGGATTTTTGAACGCCACTGGCGACGATCGCGGTATAGGGTTGTTTGAGGTCGTTTAGATTGCCATCGGATAATCTCCATCCAGCAAATAGTTCTCCATCGGGATTGAACCCAAAAATGCGAGCGGGGGAGAGTTTGCCATCGTGTCCGTGCCATCGCCCTGCTCGGACTAATAGAATTTCAGCCCGATCGACTCCCGTGACAGTCATGGATTTATTGATGTAATCCGCAGGTAGAGGTGACGTTAGCTCGAAGGCCACCATTTCCTTCGATGCGACCCATAAATCTGCACGGGCATAGTCAATTACGATGGCGGTCGATCGGGAAAATCCTTTTAAAATCCCGAGTTGAATGGTGACGAGGCTCACGGCGAACATGATTCCGGCTTGGGCGACGAGAAAACGGGGAATGTCTTCAAAGAGATTTTTACGGGCGATCGAGGCCATGGGGAAACAGCTTGATAAGGATGATTAGATATTGTTATGGATTGCTGAGGATTTGGATGAGTTTGTGGGCAATCCGATCGGCGGCTCCACATTTTCCCATCCGTTGTGGACCGTTGTGGGCGATCGCGGTCAACTGTTCAGAATCTTGTAGGAGTTGACGTAAGGTTGAGGCTAATTGATTCATTTCCTTTACATAAATAATCGATCGGCCCAAGAGACGGGTCTGAGCTTCGGCAAAGGTGGGCGTAAATTGTGGTCCTTGACCGGGCAATGTTATCGCAGGTTTTCCCAAGCCGATGAATTGTTCTGTCGCGGTTCCGGCCATGGCGATCGCGAGGTCTGAGGCATAGGCATACTCTGAGAATTTTGCCATGCCTAGGGTCAACCCATGAGGCCGATCGGGTCTGGAATAGTGATCAGTGTTGTCGGTTTGTTTCCAGTTATTTTGAATCAGAGCGTTGTGAATAATGCTCCGATCGAGATCACCCGATAGCGCAGTAAGAAATTTTATGGGCCTAGGGTCAAAGTGTTCAGCCAAATTTTGCAAGCCCGATAGAATCACGTCCCAGTTCCGATAGGCTTCTGGGGCACGGGAGCCAGGAAGCAGCAAAATAGTTAAGGATTCGCTTAAGGATTTGCTAGAGTCAGAGGCGATAGGTTGAGGATCCAAATCCATCATGGGATTACCGAAATCGTAAGCCGATAGTCCAAAGGTCGTCAGGGTTTGAGTGGTGATCCGATCGCGTGGAAAAATAGCTTTGCAGTTGGGGCGGTTCATTAACCAACGCTCCCAGGGAAGATAAACGCCGCCCGTAAGACGTGCCAACCGATCGTCCCACCAAGATTGACGCGGGTGCCATCCGGTTTCATCTCGAAGATAATACTCAGATTTTGCGGTGCCAATGAAGCTGTAGTTCAATCCGCTTTGCCATGCAAACAACAGCGGCACAATGTCCCCAACGGCCAAAACCATGGCAGGTTCTGCATTGTATTTACAATCTTTGGACCATTGCCGAACCGTCTTTAGTTGATCTAATGTCAGGGTTAATAGTCCGCCTTGAAGGTCATTGGCCAACTGTTTACGATCCATATAAATAAACCCACCGGACGGCATGGATTTGACCGTGCCGATGATAGAAAAGCCCTGTTTTTGATAGGCATGACCTTCACCGACGATCGGTAATACTTCGATCGTCGGCGCATTTGGGAGTTGCCGAAGCGCTTTGAGAATTTGGAGGGCAATGGTATCTTCACCGTGGCCATTGCTAAGACAGAGCAAACGCATACAGAAAACTCAGATTACTCGAATATACAGCTCCATAATAGTGGAAGCCGGATGATTGCTATACCCGGATGATTGCTATACGTTGTGAAACTCCATCACACGTCTTAGGACCCGATCGAACAAATTGTGATCATCGGCATCAAACCATTCAATTTCTTTAATGCCATTGAACCAAGTGCGTTGTCGTTTTGCAAATTGTCTCGTGTGCATGACGGTTAATAATTCCGATTCTTCTAACGTTATTTCACCGCGTAAGTACTGCCTCACTTCCTGATAACCCAAGGTATTCAAAAGCGGTAAATTATCACCATATTTTGCGACCAAATTTTGGACTTCATCTACAAATCCCAATTCAAACATTTGCCTCGTGCGCCGGACGATTCGATCGTTCAAACATTCCGACCGTAGCCCAATCTGTAAAATTGGATAGTTCGGGGGTATTTCGCCCTGCTGAGCGCTCATGGGAATCCCCGTCACATAAAAAACTTCCAAAGCTCGCACGGTCCGAATCCGATCGTTACCGTGAATCTTAAGACAGGCTTTTGGATCCAAATGCTGAAGTAATTGATAACACAAACCTTGGCCCAAGGCTTCTAATTGCGATCGTAATTCCCGATGCTGTGGGACGCGAGGAATCTGCATTCCGTGGGTAATGGCTCGTAAATATAATCCTGTTCCACCGACTAGTAACGGCAAAGCTGATGGCAGAGTAATCTTCGACAAAATCTGATTCGCTTGATCTTGAAACATTGCCGCCGAAACCGTCTCTGTCGGATCGTAAGCATCCACCAAATAATGGGGAATCTCCGCCATCTCCGCCTGGGTCACCTTGGCGCTACCAATGTCAAACTCACGATAAATTTGCCGAGAGTCTGCACTAATGACAATGGATCCTAGCTCGCGGGCAACCGCTATCCCCAGCCCGGACTTCCCCGTTGCCGTCGCCCCACAAATCGTTACTAGTCCACGGGGAAATTCTGGTACAATCTCATTTAGTACATTTGAATTATTAAGTTGATTGTGTTTTGGTGTAGCGGCTTGGACGATCGGCCCCAAATCTTGATTCACTATTACTCCATCTGTCACTTCATCTGTCATAGCCTCATTCCCATACCTATACAAAATGCTTCTCAGAGCCGCTCAAAACCCTCTACAACCCTTTCATGTTAGAATTATTGAGATACTTGCTATATTAAAGCGTCACAAACGTCCTCACGGGCATTTTCGTAAAAGAGCTGTTCTCGGATTGTTTCTTTGATCTCAACATCGTCCAGACGGAGTACCACACCTCATGACTCAAGATTACGGCGCTCAACAGATTCAAGTTCTCGAAGGACTTGAGCCAGTCCGCAAACGCCCAGGAATGTACATTGGTACAACGGGGCCACGGGGATTGCATCATCTAGTGTATGAGGTTGTGGACAACTCCGTCGATGAAGCATTGGCGGGTTACTGTAAAAATATTGACGTGATTATTCACGAAGATGGGTCCGTCAGCGTTCGAGATGATGGACGCGGCATCCCAACGGATATCCACAGTAAGACGGGAAAGTCTGCGCTGGAAACAGTGATGACCATTCTCCATGCGGGCGGGAAGTTCGGGGATGGTGGTTACAAGGTTTCCGGCGGATTGCATGGAGTCGGGATTTCGGTGGTGAATGCGCTTTCTGAGTGGGTTGATGTCACGGTGTGGCGGAATCAGAAGATCCATACCCAACGGTTTGAACGTGGGCTGTCCATGGGTGATTTGTCGGCGAAAGATGGGGCGGGCAGCCAAACCGGAACTCAAGTGCATTTTATGCCAGACAATACAATTTTCACGGAGACTGTCGAGTTTGATTACGGTACATTGTCTGGACGGTTGAAAGAGCTAGCCTATCTGAATGCGGGCGTTCGGATTATCTTTACGGACAAACGATCGAGTGCGACCAAAGACGGTGAATTCCGCATTGAAGAATATTTTTATGAAGGTGGGATTCAAGAATACGTCGCCTACATGAACCGTGACAAACAACACTTGCATGAAGAAGTTATTTTCATTAATTCTGAAAAAAATAATGTGCAAGTTGAAGTTGCGTTGCAATGGTGTGTGGATTCCTACAGCGATAACATTCTTGGGTTTGCGAACAACATTCGTACGATCGATGGCGGAACCCATCTAGAAGGGCTAAAAACGGTTCTAACTCGGACCTTGAATTCCATTGCCCGTAAGCGCGGCAAGCTTAAGGAAAACATGTCAAATCTGGCCGGGGAAAACATCCGGGAAGGTCTGACAGCGGTAATTTCGGTCAAGGTTCCGGATCCGGAATTTGAAGGCCAAACCAAAACTAAGTTGGGGAATAGTGAAGTTCGGGGAATTGTAGATTCGATCGTTAGCGAAGTTCTAACCGAGTATTTAGAATTCCGTCCGCAAATTGCCGATACCATTCTAGAAAAAGCGGTTCAATCGTTTAACGCCGCTGAAGCTGCTAGACGTGCCCGCGATCTCGTCCGTCGTAAATCAGTTCTAGAATCGTCAACATTGCCGGGTAAACTCGCCGATTGTGCGTCCCGCGATCCATCTGAATCCGAAATTTACATCGTGGAAGGGGATTCGGCTGGCGGTTCAGCAAAACAAGGGCGCGATCGTAAGTTCCAAGCAATTCTTCCTTTGCGCGGAAAAATCGTCAATATTGAAAAAACCGACGATTCCAAAATCTACAAAAACACTGAAATTCAAGCGCTGATCACGGCTTTGGGATTGGGAATCAAAGGCGAGGAATTTGATGTTGCGAACCTTCGTTATCACCGAATCATCATCATGACCGATGCGGATGTAGATGGAGCGCACATTAGAACCCTGTTGCTTACCTTCTTCTATCGCTACAAGCGTGAAATGGTCGATCGTGGATTTGTCTATATCGCTTGTCCACCGTTGTACAAATTAGAGCGGGGAAAACAGCATCAATATTGCTACAGCGATCGGGATTTGAAGCAACGGATTGCCGAATTCCCCGCCAATGCAAATTACAACATTCAACGCTTTAAAGGCTTGGGGGAAATGATGCCAGTCCAGCTTTGGGATACCACTATGAATCCTGAAACCCGGACCTTGAAGCGCGTTGAGATTGAAGATGCTGCTGAAGCCGATCGGGTGTTTACCATGTTGATGGGCGATCGGGTTGCGCCGCGTCGTGAGTTTATTGAAACCTACGGATCTCGCATGAACATGGCTGATCTAGACATCTAGTTCAATCAGGATACTACCCCTGTTAAGGTGACCACATGTACTACTGCTGATGTACAAGGGTTTGAGCGATCGTCCTCCAAATTAGACGATTCAGAATTGGCATCAGCTTATTTTTTCGATTGATGAATAATTTTGTCGAAGCCTGAAACGTACGTTTTACGTTGAGGAAGTCGGCAAAATCTTAGTACAAATGGTCACCTTAACAGGGGTAGGTACTAGAACCAAGCCACCGCTCAAAACTCGCCCTCCGAAATTGTGTAAGTTTGTGCATTACCATTTCTCAACTTGTATAAGGTCAGTGTTACATCGCTAAAACGAACGCCTGTAGCAGTTCTAAATTCTTGAAGTTGAAGAGGTTCTGAGCGAAATAGAGCGCCAGTATACAGGTTCCGATACCTAACATCGTAATTTCCGGCTCTAATCTTCTCTATCACGAACTGCTCCTTAGCCCGAATAAAGATGACTCGCACGGGTTTCGGCTTCTCAACGTCAAGGGAAAACAACTTAATGAACACGTCAAAGTCGTTTTGAGTGTTATCAATAGTGATGTTGGAATAGCCATCCGTCAAAGTATACGGATATCCATCGACGTAACCAGAATTTGCCGGAAAAGGTGTACCGTTATCCGCAAGCCCCGGACGCACATAAGCAGGTTTCACCGAAGCGGTTGATTTAGGCTGTGTTGTCGTAGCCGATGAGCTTTGTGTGGAACTTTCCAAGTTTGGCGGCAAAAAATTTAATGTCGTTACGATCGCACCCACAATGAGAGCAATCTGTAAATAGAAGCCACAGCTCAACAATGCCCAAGTATCTTGAAGACGATTAATTGGTTTTCCATTATCTAAAGCTTGTAAGAGGCTGACAAGAAGAATCTGTAAGCTTGTTGATTTGCTACTGCGCGACAAATCAAGCGCATCTGCCCCAACCGCACGAGCAAGATCGTATTTGCCTTGAGTTGCAAAAACATAGGCTTGATAGCTCAAGAGACGAGCGTTCACATCTTTGGGCTTGCTGCCACCTAAAAGATTGTTAATGATTGCATGAGTTGAGTAAACAATACCCCAAGGGAATCCCCACCATCCTAGTAGCCAAGTGATAACAGTGCTACGAAGCGCCTTTTCATCAGCGCAGCTACGGCAAAAGACACCCTGAACAGGAGTGCGAATTGTCACTACAAAGAAGCTTTTCACATTGTAAAAAATGACATATCGCGGCTGGGCTGTGACTTTCTGACACATGGAGCAGACCAACGGCTCTAGTGGTTCTTCTCTCTGCGTTTGCACTCTCTGCGCTTCATATTGTGGGATTTCAACCCCTGAAATATCATAATCAGCGCGAGTTTCCGGGGTGATTAGAATCTCATAAGCTTCATTGAGCCGTTGGAATTCGCGTACCGCATTAGGAGAATTATTTTGATCAGGATGAAGTTGTTTAGCACGTTGACGAAATGCGGTTTTGATATCAGAGGCGGATGCATTTGAAGATACTCCCAGTGAACAACAGTCCGGACAGTTTTTAACGTAGGTAGTGGCGAAGAAAGCTATCCAAAGCTTAAAGTACAGTCATACAAAAAACAGAGACTGTGCAATGGATAGCCTACAGAATATTCTAACGGACGCACTGACCACAGTGGG
>JAPLHZ010000154.1 GCA_026389365.1 Cyanobacteriota bacterium | reverse complement strand
TTGGATGGCGACATGTAGAAGTGACTGACCATCCCACCCAAATTGATTATGCTCACCAAATCAAATATTTGGTTGACCAACGTTATCCCCATGCCATCAAAATCCGTCTCGCTCAAGATAATCTCAATACTCACGTTAAAGCATCTCTTTACAAAGCTTTTTTGCCTGCTGAAGCCAGAAGAATTCTCGACAAAATCGAGTTTTATTACACCCCCTAAACATGGAAGTTGGCTCAATATGGCTGAAATTGAGTTGAGTGTTTTAAATCGCCAATCTTTTGATTCAGGAAATCTCGGCTTGGGAAAATCGCAGGAATTCTCTCTCTTGTAAAGTCAACTGGCAATTTACTACTGCTGATGCGCGCATTAAATTCCATCGCCTTTATCCGTCAATAATTCCTTGACACTCTACTAGTTTGAGCGGTAAATTTGTTGTATTTCCATATAACGCGTTACGCTATATGCAATAAATTCTATTCAGTCTATGAATCGTTTACTTCTCAATCTATTGGCCCTTCCAACCTTAGTTGGCTCTTCACTCTGCTGGCTGACCGCTATGCCTGCCCAAAGTGTCGAGCAGACCAGTATTGACCAACAAAATGTCGCAGTTCCCGACAGAAACGCTACTGAAGCTCAAGTCTGTGTGATGTCACGCCATAGCCGATTCAACTTGGTGTGTGAAAAAGTTAGCACATTGAAAAATGCCCCAAAAGTGAAGCCTGTTGACTACGCCACAGACCATCTCACCTCTCCGGCTGAATTTAATTTTTCGGAAGAAGAGAGCAATGCTTCGATCGCCTTGTTTGGCTGTGATTGTCCGCTGTGCATCAACTCTCTTCGTACCCTTCGTACCATGCCTCAAGGTGTGAGTTAAAAGTGAGCTAGCTGACGAGATAGCCTGTGATACAGAGTTTTTGCTTACGTAGGCGATTGAGGGCTTCACGTTCCACTTGTCGGACGCGTTCTCGGCTAAGTCCAAGTTCTTCACCGATCGCCGCTAATGTCATACTCTGCCCAGACGTAAGGCCAAATCGGAGACTGAGAATGTGTCTTTGTTGATCCGTCAGGTGAACCATCAGCCCTTGAATATCTTGTCTAAGGGAATTAGCGCTAGTGAAATCTTCGGGTGATAGTCCTGGGTCTTCTAACAGATCGCCTAAATGAGTATCTGAATTTTCACCCAGTTTCATATCCAGCGAAATGGGCAAACGGTTGTGTTGTAGATATTCACGGACCTGATCGGTAGATAGATCTAGAGCAATGGAGAGTTCCATGGTAGTGGCGGCTCGTCCAAGCTTTTGGCTGAGTTCCCGTTGGGCTTTTTTGAGCTTGTTGAGTTTTTCGGTGACATGAATCGGCAACCGAATCGATCGGCTTTGGGTCGCTATTGCCCGTGTGATTGCTTGGCGAATCCACCAGTAGGCATAGGTACTAAATCGATAGCCCTTGCTAGGATCAAATTTTTCGACCCCCCGTTGCATTCCAATAGTGCCTTCTTGAATCAGGTCCATCAGATCGACATTGCGTTTTTGATATTTTTTAGCCACAGAAACGACTAGCCTTAAGTTGGCCTCGATCATCCGCTTGGTGGCGCGTTCGCCGTGCTGAATCAGATGTTTAAGTTGGGCCTCAGACAGATTAGCGGCACTGGCCCATTCCACTCGACTCACGGGCCGCCCAAGATCAGCTTCGAGACCCGATCGGACTTGGCGTAGCTCCGTCAATCTAACGACTTGCTTGCCATAGATTATTTCCTCTTCCTGAGTTAGTAAGGGCACACGGCCAATTTCTCTCAAATAAGCTCTGACTGTATCGATCGGGGGCGCAACAACCTTTTCCATAACTCTGACACCATATCATCTAGCTATATGTACATAGACTACTGGGGAAGTTCCTGATGAAATTGCATTAGGGAAGACAATAGTATACAAAATACTTATAAAGCAATGGATTGTGAAGCGATCGGCATAATTCTTAGGGCAAAAATTAAAAATTACAACAAAGACCGACCCTGGGTCCCAAGATCGGGTCTAAATTCTAAATTTTTGATCCTCTACCATTTGAGCAAATTGAACTGCTCCATATCCACCGTGTCGCGGTTCCGATAAATCGCCAGAACAATTGCCAACCCCACAGCAGCTTCCGCCGCCGCGATCGCAATAATAAAAGTAGTAAAAACCTGCCCCTTAATCTCTTTAGGATCGACATAATTTGAAAATGCCATCAAATTCAGATTGACGGCATTAAGCATCAACTCAATGGACATCAACACTCGCACTGCATTTCGGCTTGTAACTAGCCCAAACACCCCAATACAAAATAGTGCGGCGGCAACGAGAAGAAAATACTGAAGTTGCATATAAATCCTTAAATCCTGGTTAATCTCTACTTATCGTCGCGACTCGATACCATTTCTCTCGGTCTCTCAGGCAGCATTAAGGCTTCATCTTCACCTGATGGCGACAGATTCTCGGGAACAAACTCGCGCCGCGCCAAGACAATCGCACCCACCAACGCAATTAACAGCAATACAGACACTAGTTCAAAGGGCAGCAGGAAGTCCGTAAAAAAGTGAATCCCGATCGTGACAATACTGCCATCACCCGCCGGAGCCACAGACGAAATTGCCCAAGGAGTCGAAACTACCATCGTCCCCAATAGGGCAAACAGTCCCAAACACACTAGGGCCGTTGCCACTTGACGAACACCAGCGCCCTTCACAACCACATATTCTTCCTGCTTATTCACCAACATGATGGCGAACAGAATTAGAACATTAATCGCCCCGACGTAGACCAAAACCTGAGCTGCTGCCACAAAATCAGCATTCAGCAGAAAATATAATCCTGCCATGCTAATAAACGACCCGCCCAACAAAAAAGCAGAATAAACTACATTTTTTAGCAACACCACACCCAATGCTGAGATCAGCACCGCCGCCGCCAATATGCCAAACGAAACTATTTGTACGCCTTCTGCGAGATTCACCGATCGCCCTCCATTTCTTACAAACTTAACTTTAAACCGAATCTCAATTAGCCTTTAGACGAGCCTTCAGAAATAGCCGAAACCTTTGCTTGAGCCGCCTGAGTCTCCGCCACAATTTCCTGTGGAGTTTTGCCAGCCCGCCGCGATCCGGCTGGAAGGTCATGGGGATGCATCACACCCTGGGGCAAATATGCAAACTCACGCATTGGAGTCACCATTGGATCATCCGTCACCTTATAAGGCAATCGACCCAAAGCCACGCTGTCGTAGTTGAGTTCGTGACGTTCATAGACCGCTAACTCATATTCTTCGGTCATGGATAAACAGTTGGTGGGGCAATACTCAACGCAGTTTCCACAGAAAATACAGACTCCAAAATCAATGCTGTAATGTTTTAAATCTTTCTTCTTCGTCGTCTTATTAAACTCCCAGTCCACAACGGGCAAGTTAATCGGGCAAACCCGAACACAAACTTCACAGGAAATACATTTGTCAAATTCATAGTGAATTCGCCCCCGAAATCGTTCCGATGGAATCAGCTTTTCATAAGGGTACTGAACCGTCACGGGGCGGCGGCGCATGTGGTCAAAGGTGACGGATAGTCCTTGACCAATGTACTTGGCGGACTGAACAACCTCTTTGGTATAGTCTCCAACTTGCTTCAGAAATTTCAACATGATGCGTGGCTCTCTAAAATTTACGATCGCACTGGATAATATCCAAACTGGCATCCCCATTCAAACGAGTAGACCGTTCAAACGGGTAAACCTATCCACCAAAGAATGCTGGAAACGTCAACTTCAATCCCGCTGTCGCCAATAAGTTGGCCAGCGCCACGGGAAGCAGAAACTTCCAGCCGAGATTTAGTAGTTGATCAATGCGGACCCGAGGAATTGTCCATCGAATCAACACAATGAAAAATACCAACGCATAGGTTTTCAACAGGGTCATCACAATGCCGATAGCGCCCGTAACCACCTGCAACCAAGGAGTTGCGTCACTGATATTGAATGTACTTGAAATCAACCCCACCGGAATCGGGGCTTCCCATCCGCCCAGATAAAGAATCGAAACCAACAGGGCTGACAGGGTTAGGTTCACATAAGACCCCAGATAAAAAAGCGCAAACTTCATTCCGGAGTACTCAGTCTGATACCCAGCCACTAGTTCTTCTTCGGCTTCAGGCAAGTCAAATGGAGTCCGCTCACATTCAGCCAACGCCGCAATGAAGAAAATTATGAATCCAACCGGTTGCCGCCAAACGTTCCATCCGAGCAACCCATAACCCGATTGGTGCTGAACAATGTCAACAGTGCTGAGGGAATTCGACATCATGGCGATCGCCATTACGGCCAAGGCCAGCGGAATTTCGTAGGCCAAGGATTGCGCGGTGGCCCGAAGTCCGCCCAGAAGAGAATACTTATTATTCGAGGCATAACCCGACATCAAGAGTCCGATGGGCACCACACTGGAAAGTGCAATCCATAGAAAAACGCCCATTCCCACATCGCTAATCAGCAAGTTCTCGCCGAAGGGCACAATCAGAAAGGATAGGAAAACGGGAATCACCACAATCATCGGACCGAAGGTGAATAGCCATTTATCGGCCTTTGCCGGAATAATATCTTCCTTAAAAACCAGCTTTAATCCATCCGCCAACGGGGCTAAGATTCCGAGTGGCCCAATATACTCAGGACCAATACGCTGCTGGGCGGCAGCCGAAACCTTTCGCTCCATCCACACCGCAATCAGAACGGCAACCGTCGAACCCACCAGCACAATCAGCATGGGCAGAGGCATCCAAATTGCCTTAGCGGCCCCGGCTGGAATGCCAAAACCCTGCAAAGATTCAATAAAGGTTCCTTGTAAATCAATTCCTGGATTCATCGTGACTCACTCGCGGCTTCCTACTCTTGCGACTCGAATCCATGACTCGAATAACCCGCCTCAACGTTACTAGTATATCTTTCTCTTGGAGCCTGGAATCATTTCCATGGAGGTAGATGCAAAGATTTTCACCTTACATAAGAATTACTTAACCTCAATGGTTAGTCTACGATCGCCCGCTCTCCTATATCTCCTATAAAGGATATGGACAGCACAGAAATAAATCCACGCATAAAATAAACCCTCGGAATTTCTTCTGAGGGCTGGAGTTCCTGAAAATCGTCACTCTACTATTATCGCAAACTATCTTTCTCTCGTGAAGAGGGGTGACACCCACTAATGTCGCTCTTCCTCCAATGATAGTTCTTCAGAAAGAGAGAAGATTGCTGCTATAGCTAGCGATCGTCCATTGGAACATAATCGATTCCATGGAGTCCTGTATAGATTTGCGTTGGCCTGAAGATACGATTTTCGCCCAATTGCTCTTTCCAATGAGCCAGCCAGCCAGCAGTTCGTGAAATGGCAAAGACGGGAGTATAGAGATCCGTCGGGATGCCAAGCTTTCGATAGACCAAGCCAGAATAAAAATCCACATTGGGATAAATGCCCTTGTAGCTCATCTTTTCACTCACGACCTTTTCTAGTTCGACAGCTATATCGTAATAACGGTCTTGTCCCAGCCGATCGAAGAGCTGTTCGGCTAAATTTTGCAAGATGGTGGCACGCGGATCCTTAACTTTGTAGACCCGATGGCCGAAGCCCATAATTTTCTTTTTATTGGCAACGCAATTCTCCACAAAGGGCCGCACATTTTCGACTGTTCCTATTGTTTCTAGCATCCCCACCACTTCTTCCGCAGCTCCACCATGCAGCGGTCCGGCCAAAGTTCCCACGGCTGAGGCAATCACCGCATAAGGATCGGTCAGCGTTGAGGCTGTTACCATGGCCGAAAACGTAGATGCATTGATCGTATGCTCGGCATGAAGCGTCAGACACACATCAAAAATATTAGCCAAGAACGGATCGGGTTCACGCTCATTAAGCATGTATAAAAAATTTGCTGCATAGCTAAGATCATCCCGAGGCTGCACTGGATCGTTGCCATTCCGCATGAGCTGAAAGGCTGCAACCATAGTTGGGACCTTTGCTAAAAGACGAACTACAGCCTCATGGACATAGGCTGGATCACTAATCTCTCGTCGAGAGTAGAATAGACCTAAAGCAGCGGCACAGGCTTGTAACGCATCCATCGGATGGCCGCTCTCAGGAAAGCACTTCATCATGTCTCGCACTCGATATTTTAGACGGCGATGACCTTGAATTTCCTGCTGAAAGTCTTGGAGTTCCTGACGATTCGGTAGTTCTCCCCAAATCAAAAGATAGGCAGTCTCCAGAAAAGTACTTTTACTCGCGAGATGCTCAATAGCGATGCCTCGATATTCTAAAAGCCCCTTTTGCCCATCCACAAAGCTGATGCTGGATTGGGTTGCTGGAACGCCTTCAAGACCTGCATGATATTCGTAGACTGCCATAGGAAATAGTGTTTCTAACTTAAATAAGAATGCTTAATTTGACGCGGAGACTGATTTTGACAATAGTATCGAATCCTGTCTCTTATTCGACATAATCCCATGGAAAATGGGGGGGGGAATGTGGTCCTTATCACAAATTCTGTTCCAGACTCCACATTACTCCACATTTACTCCACATTACATGTTGCCGTTTTTCTTGAAAGGTAGTAGTGTAGGTATACGAAAGGTTGATTAATTTATCTCTTCACCTAACCTACCTCGACACAAGCGTACGGGAATGAGTTTTGTTTCCCAGTAATATGCTTTCTTAGCTGTAGGTTCAGTGCTCTAAAGTTATTTAGCACTGTTTTTTGATTTTTGACCCATATCAATTTTGTAATTTGCTATTGCCCAAACAGAACGGGGAACGCAAGGATATTTGCGAATCGATATGAAGGGTCTTACCCGTAAATTTAAGGAGCTATATGTCCCAGAGACATTCTCAGCAGCAGCGTAGTCGTCGATATAGTCGTAATCAAGTAGAAGGTGATGTGTCGTCCGAAATGCGTTCCAGTAAAAGTTGGAGTGGAGGTCGTCGCTCCTATGATGAGAGCTATACGCCTCACACCTATCTCACTCGTTTAATTGAAGAAGATGCGCCCTTGTACAGTAACAGCCATTTGGTTTTGATGTATGGTCCATTTCAGGCTGAAATGCCTTCTGATTCTGGTGAAGGTGTTGCGACTTGGTTACGCAAATGTATAAGTTTGCACGGTGCACCCAGTTTAGTTCGATTTGATCAACGTCAACGAGCGCAGGTCTTCCGTCGCGATCAATTTAAGCCTTGGTTTGATGGTTTGATGAAAGCATCTTAGTCTTTCCGACATTTCTTTCTGACATTGTTTAATAGTAGTTGAAAAGCTAACTCATCCAATCGGATGAGTTAGCTTTTCATTTAGGCTGCTTTAGCAAACGATCGGTGAATCATATCGAATACCTGCGTTTTTTAACCGATTAAGTGCTTCACTCATACGATTATGATCTGCAATTAAACTAATTCGGACATACCCTTCACCGCCTGCGCCAAACGCATTTCCAGGCGTGACGACAATGCCAGTCTTCTGCAAAACAGATAATGCAAAGGTGGTGGAATCCATTCCAACTGAACAAGGAATCCACAGATACATCGTGGCTTTTGGTTGGGGAATGGTCCAGCCCAGTTCACCGAGACCTTGAATCAAAAAGTCTCGACGACTACGATAGCGTTCGCGAACCTCTTCGACATACCGATCGGGAAGTTGAAGAGCCGTCTCAGCCGCACATTGTATTGCTGAAAATAGACCGTAATCTAGATTGGTTTTCAGGGTCCGTAATCCCTGAATGACATGGCGATTACCGACGACAAATCCAACTCGCCAGCCCGCCATATTGTAGGTTTTTGATAACGTATGGAATTCAACTCCAATATCCTTTGCACCAGGAATTTCTAGCAGACTCGTAGGTTTATAGCCGTCAAAGGCTAACTCTGCGTAGGCTTGATCATGGACTAGCAAAATCTCATGTTTCTTCGCAAATTTAACCACATCCTCAAAAAATTCCCGAGGAGCCGTGGCCGTAGTGGGATTGCTGGGATAGTTGAAGTACATGATTTTGGCCCGATCGGCCACCTCATCAGGAATCGCCCCCAAATCAATCAGCCAGTCATTTTGGGCCGACAGCATCATGGGATAAATTTCTGCGCCAGCAATTAATGGCCCTCGGAAATGGGGGGGATAGGCGGGACTAGGGACCAAAATCAGATCGCCTGGATTAATATAAGCCAACGCCAAATGGGTTAAGCCTTCTTTGGATCCAAGCAGCGGTAAAGCTTCTCCATTAGGATCCAAAACAACGTTGTATTGACGCTCGTACCAGTTAGTGATGGAGGCTCGGAAATTGGGGGTGCCTTCAAAGGGGGGATAGCCATGATTTTTGACATCTTGTAAGGCTCGAATTGCCGCGTCGATCACAGGATCTGGGGTAGCACCATCTGGATTTCCCATTCCCAAATCGATCAGATCGACTCCTTCGGCTCGTGCGTTGGCCTTGAGTTCATCTAGCCGAGCAAAAACATAGGGCGGTAGGGATTTTAGACGATCGGCTGTAGAAATCCAGTCCAGAGACATAGCGAAACCTCGATTCAAACATCTGTGTTCGGCAATTACCGCAGGATACATGCAGCAATTCCAAGTCTGTCAATAGTAGATCAATACGTCGAACAGACCAAATAGTGAACCTATGCCTCGGATTTAGCGATAGTAGTACGGATTAGATTTGCACCGAGTCCCTGCATCTTCGCTTCGAGCCGATCGTAACCTCTATCCATGTGGTGTAACCCGCTGACAATGGTTTCCCCCTCCGCTGCCAGCCCTGCAATCACCAATGCTGCGGAAGCTCTCAAATCTGTAGCAATGACAGGTGCGCCAGACAACGAAGCTACGCCTTTGATCATGGCAACATTTCCTTTGACCTTAATGTCGGCCCCCATGCGAGTTAATTCTGCGACGTGCATAAAGCGATTTTCAAATAGGGTTTCCGTGACCATACTATTACCATCGGCCAAGGCCAATAGCGACATGAAGGGCGACTGGACATCCGTGGGGAACCCAGGATGGGGAAGCGTTTCGATGTCAGTCCCACGATAGAACGTAGCGGGCATCACCCGAAGAGATGTGGGAGATTCTAGTTCGTAACCAATTCCAATTTCTTTGAGCTTGGCCAGAATTGGTGCAATGTGGGACAGGTTAATCTGATTAATGAGGATGGTCGATCGGGTGATGGCCCCAGCGAGGATAAATGTTGCGGCTTCAACCCGATCGGGAATCACTCGATAGTCAGTCGTATGAAGTTTCTCGACCCCCTGAATCACAATACGATGGGTTCCCGCCCCCTGAATTTTCGCACCCATGGCGTTACAAAATCCCGCCAAATCGACAATTTCGGGTTCTTGTGCGGCATTCTCAATGATGGTTTCCCCATCCGCCAGCGTTGCCGCCATCATAATATTTTCGGTTGCACCAACACTAGGCGAGTCGAGATAGATAGACGCGCCAACGAGCCGTTTGCCGTTTTTTGCCCTTGCATGAACCACACCATGTTCGATCGTCACATCGGCCCCGAGGGACTGTAGACCTCGCACATGCAGATCAACCGGGCGGCTGCCAATTGAACAACCACCGGGCATTGGCACCCACGCTTCTCCCATTCTGGCCAAGAGTGGCCCAAGAATGAAGAAACTGCCACGCATTTTGCTCACTAATTCGTAGGGCGCTTCAGTACTTGTCAAATGGGAGGCATCAAATTGAACAACATCATCATTAGTTGTCACCCTAACCCCGAGGGCCGTCAGAATTTTTGTCATCAGACGAATGTCTACTAAGGACGGCACATTCTGAAGCTGACAGGTCTCTGAACAAAGAAGTGTGCCCGCCATCAGTGCAAGGGCAGAATTCTTTGCGCCACTAATCGTGACTTGCCCGCTCAGGATTTTGCCACCTTGAATTTTGAGAATGTCTTCGGCTAGACCTGAGGAGATCGCCGAACCAGGGGGTACAGAACCAAGAACAGAAGAAATAGCGATACCCTCGATGACTAAATAACGCAAGATCATTGAATTGGGTTTGATCTTACAGGAAAGTCGGTCGATGTCTACGATCGTTCGTCAGGTTCCTAAACCCGTCTTTCCCATGGCATTGAGTTTATGTCAATTTTGTGAGTAACGGGGTGTTCCGGAATTCTACTTAGCGCCCAATGCTTGACAGTCGTGAGGGAATCTGAAATAGTAACATACGTTGCAGCAAAGAAATTTGAAGCACTTTTTTGAAGCACTTTGAATAAGCGGAATTGGCGGAATTGGTAGACGCGCTAGGTTCAGGTCCTAGTGCCCGTTTGGGCATCCGGGTTCGAGTCCCGGATTCCGCATTATGATTTAGGTTTTATGATTACTAGCATTCAGAATCCGTTAGTCAAGCTGTTCAAGAAGCTTCATACAGCTAAGCATCGTCGGGAATTAGACACTCTGTTCCTTGAGGGGAATAATCTGATTGATGAAGCGGTTCAGGCGGATCGGACCTTTGAAGTTTTTTGTTTTACAGAGAGTTGGCGGGATCGAAACCCTGATTTGTATGGTTGGGGAGTCGATCGAAGCGATCGGGTAGAACTGGTAAGTGATGAAGTTCTCAAAGCCATGACGCTGACGGTGAGTCCAGAAGGCGTGGTGGCTAGCTGTTTGAAACGGGCGATGAGTGACATTGCAATAGATTCATTTGGATTAGTACTCGATCGAGTTCAGGATCCAGGCAATGTTGGGACGATGATTCGGACAGCAGCGGGAGTGGGCGTTGATGGCTTGTGGGCCAGTTCGGATAGTGCAGATTTGGATAATCCCAAGGTGATGCGATCGTCAGCGGGGCAGTGGTTTCGCTTGCCCATGATGACGGTGAATCATTTACCCGATCGGCTCCGCGAGGCACAAAATGCAGGAATGCAAATCGTGACAACAACCATGACGGCAACCATGACGCTATGGGATGTGGACCTAACTAAGCCAACACTTCTGGTTTTGGGCAATGAGGGTGCAGGATTGTCGCCAGAGATTCAGGCGTTGGCCGACGCACCAGTTAGCATTCCCTTGGCGCGAGGTGTGGAATCGTTAAATGTTGCGATCGCTGCCGCCGTGGTGATGTATGAAGTTCAACGGCAACGATCGGTCCTTCGATAGGCCTTGGACTTAGCGTTTATCAGAATTATCAACGGTAGGAACCTGCTGATGTTCTTTCATGTAGGCTTCGATATCGGCCACAGCATCTGCTAGTTCATCCAATTCAGTCAACACTGGGTCTGCGGTAGGTTTGACCGCTGTAAGTTCCTCTTCTCCTGACAAAGTATGTTCCAGCAATGAGAGCGATCGGATGAACTCTTTATTGGCTAAACGTCGCACCGTTGATTCAGAACGTTGCACGTCAGATTGGGAATCTTCTAGTAATCGTAGAAGGGCTGGATACCGTTCTGCAATAGGTTTGTGTTGATTCATATAGTGTTTCTCCCGGTGGATGACCCGCCACAGTATCGATTGAAAATTCGTTGAAATCAGTCGGGTATTCAACTACCCTTCAGGAACTAGTATTTGTATAAAGTGTTCCCCCAAAAATGATCCTTCTTACACTGCAAGCCAAATTCTCATGCAGGATCTTGCCCCTTAGGGGTTGCTCCCGTGCGCCCTTTTCACCGAGAATAAAGGGCTGGAACTAGACAAATCTAGTAATGGTATACGGTAGTTCGGAGGAACGAGGCGTGGCTCAAGCATTTGACTATGATTTGGTGATTGTCGGTGCAGGCGTGGGCGGACACGGCGCAGCCTTACATGCGGTGGCCTGTGGCTTAAAGGTGGCCGTGATCGAAGCGGGCATCATGGGCGGCACCTGTGTAAATCGCGGTTGTATTCCTTCAAAAGCGCTTCTCGCCGCCTCGGGAAAAGTCCGTGAACTCCAGGATGCGGCCCATTTAGATGCGTTCGGAATTCAGGTCGGTCCGGTCACCTTCGATCGTGCGGCAATCGCAGCCCATGCTCAAGGGGTTGTCACCAAGCAACGCGATGGGCTAACCAATAGTCTGAAGCGCCTCAAGGTCGATGTGATTCAGGGCCATGCCAGTATGGTGGATGTCCAAAAGATAAAAGTTGCTACCGCTGATGGCGATAAGTTTTTTACGGCTAACGATATTTTATTGGCACCGGGATCAGTGCCCTTTGTGCCACCGGGAGCCACGATCGATGGAATAACCGTCTTCACGAGCGATCATGCGGTCAATCTTGAAAGTTTGCCACCTTGGATTGCGATCGTGGGCAGCGGTTACATTGGGCTGGAATTTGCGGACGTGTATTCAGCGTTGGGCTGTGAAATTACCGTGATTGAAGGCGTGGATCAGTTGATGCCGACCTTTGATCCTGATATTGCGAAAGTGGCTCAGCGTACCCTAATCCAGAACCGCGACATTGAAGCGAAAACAGGCGTGTTTGCCAAAACCGTGACTCCGGGATCGCCGGTGCGCATTGAGTTGATGGATGCAAAAACGAAAGAAATTACTGAGATTTTGGAAGTTGATGCTTGCTTGATTGCGACCGGGCGCGTGCCTGCTACCCAAAATATGGGGTTAGAATCGATGGGCGTGGTGCTCAATCGGCCTGGATTTATTCCGGTGAATGATCATTTGGCAGTGGTAAATGAAAACGGCGAAACCGTACCGCATTTGTGGGCGATCGGAGATGCAACGGGCAAATTGATGTTGGCTCATACCGCCTCAGCTCAGGGCATGGCAGTAGTGGAGACCTTATGTGGCCGTCCTCGCACTGTTAATTACAACGTGATTCCAGCCGCCGCCTTCACTCATCCTGAAGTAAGTTTTGTGGGGATGACGGAGCCAGCAGCCAAGGAAAAAGGCAAGGCGGAGGGTTTTGAAGTTCAGTCCGTGAAAAGCTACTTCAAGGGCAATGCAAAAGCGTTGGCGGAAGGCGAAACTGATGGACTCGCTAAGGTGATTTTCCGGCCTGACAACGGCGAAATCCTGGGGGTCCATATTTTTGGCTTACATGCGGCAGATTTAATCCAAGAAGCCGCAAATGCGATGGCAATGAATCATTCGGTTCACGATTTGGCCTTCACCGTTCACACTCATCCGACGCTATCGGAGGTTTTAGATGAAGCCTTCAAACGAGCAGCAGGCGCAGGCGCAGGACACTAGAAACACTGCCCCGATTCATAGTTCCGCTCAACTCCTAGTCTCACTCAACTCCTAGTCCCCCTTACCTTTGGCGCAGCCTGCCCGTAGGTCGTAGGGGATTGGGGGGATCGAGTCTTTCCTTAAATCTCTGTATTTCAAAATTCTCTTTTAGGACCATCCCATGCTGCAAATTCGCCGTCGTCCGCCCACGCCATCTATTTCTGTTTTAGATTTGGAATATCGGATTGACACTCCAGAGTCGAAGCCTAATCACATTCTCGAAGAAATTGTTTGGAATAAAGAAAACGAAGTTGATCAGATGCGAGAGAAGCTTTCTCTGGCTGAAATGCAGAAGAAACTAGCTCATGTGCCAGCAACCCGTGATTTTGTAGCGGCGCTACGATCGGAAAAAACATCCCCCGCTGTCATTGCCGAAGTCAAAAAAGCATCGCCCAGTCAAGGCGTGATTCGAGCAGATTTTGATCCCGTTGCGATCGCAAAATCCTATGAACTTGGTGGTGCATCTTGTTTATCGGTCTTAACAGATGCCAAGTTTTTTCAGGGAAGTTTTGAAAACCTGAGTCGGATTCGTAGCGCCGTAGACTTGCCGTTGTTATGCAAAGATTTCATTTTGTACGCCTACCAAATCTGTTGGGCTAGAGTTCAAGGGGCGGATGCGGTGTTGTTGATTGCAGCGATTTTGCCCGATGAAGATTTGCAGTCGTTTTTGAAGATTGCTAAAAAATTAGGTATGGCCGCATTAGTCGAAGTGCATGATCTCGCCGAGTTCGATCGGGCCTTAGCCTTAGAGGGTGTGGAGCTAATTGGCGTTAATAACCGGGATCTGAAGGACTTCTCTGTCAATATTCATCTGACGGGTGAACTCGTGGTGGCAAGGCAAGAAGCGATTAAGGCCAAGAATATTATCCTTGTTGGAGAATCTGGGATTCATACCGCTAGCGACCTGAGAACCATTGCTAATGCTGGGGCATCTGCTGTTCTGATTGGGGAATCATTCATGCGACAACCCGATCCGGGGCAAGCCTTAGCCCACCTTTTGGCAAGCTGATGGGGAAAGTTTATGGCATTGGGGATTATTAAACTTAAAGTCCTTTCAATGTGCGATCGGCTTTAAGGCTTTGGATTCAAGGCTGTGGGTATAACGTTTATTTCATTTCCCTGTTGTACGAGTGTGTTCTACTATGTCAGTCCCATTACCGTCTCATATTCATTACGAGATTTTGCTACAAATGTTGGAGCGCCAGTCTTTATTTGCGACCAACGAGCATCCTCGTCAACGAGCACAGGTTCAGCAATTGATTATTATGTTGCGAAAAGCGCTGACCCAACAAAAACAAATAGAAGAAGATCTCGAACGCCTCCATATTCCCGTGGAGTATCGTTGGTCCATTAATCAAGATGCTCCCTTACCTAGCGACTCGATCGCTCCCAACTATGGCGGAACTCCCTGAATCCATGCCATCAGAACAGCTCTTACAATCTAATAAGGACGATGATATTCAGCAATCATCGTCCTTATTAGATTGTGAATTGCTACCAGAACAGCTTCTAGAAGATCTGACGGCTTCTATGGAACTGATTCAGCATCAGGCCGATCGGATTGCCCAACTAGAACGAGCCTTGGATCAAACCTTGGTGCAGGTTCATGATGTCCGATCGCAACTTGTGCGCCAAGAATGGATCGAAGAACAACTCGCGGCCACGGAAGAGTTTGCTAATGTTCAACAGCAAGCTATTTTGCATTTGAAAGGTCGGATTAACGATCGGACATCATCGGTTGAAAATAGTGTGGAAAATCCAATAGTCAAAAATCGAGCTGATATTAGCGCTACACCATCCGCTCGATTAGAAGTGCGTTATGTTCAGGCCCAACAACAAATTCAGGCACTTTCCCAAAAATTACGAGAAGACTCAATTCAATCGACGACCTTGCCAGAAATGACGGATGCAGAACGCGAAGAAGCATGGTGGCGTGAACAATTAGTAACCTTGGAAGCTGAATTGGCCAAGCATTTGCAAACTCAGGCCTTTCTTCAACAAGCTTGTACTGAAATGGAACACGATCGAGATTTAGATCAACGCCGCATTTTGGAACTGGGAAATCAATCGGCTGAAATGCAAGAACAAATCCTGCGTCAAGCTCAGCAATATAGCGAATACGAGGCCGCCATTCAACATTGGAAAGATCGATTTTATCAACTTCAAAATCAAATGCTGAGTATTCTGGAACTGTACGATCAACTTAGTGAACCGATTCCTGACGCGATCGCCAATCTCCTCGATTCACTGCCGCAACCAACCGTTTCTGAACAAATGCAAAGTCTTCGCCGAGCCTTGCCGCGTCGTAGTGATTTGCCTGAATTTTTGCAACGCCGACGCGGTGGCCGGAAGAATTAGGATTGATATGGATATGCAGCCACGGTTCGATGATAATTCTTTAATGCCTTAGCAATCAGTTAACTGTCGTACAATTGATCTAAATGTAGGTCGTAGGAATGAATTTGATTGTAGACATGATTGTTGTAATTGCCGCAACATCAACGTTAGTTCATTCTCTAGGCATCGATCGAGTAAATCTTCCAACAAACATCCAAACGCCCGCACTTCTAATTGTTCTAATTTAAGCCCAAGCTCTGATCCGGGTTCATAAAGCGAAGCCGCCCCGAAATCACTCAATACTGGTTTGCCCGATCGATTAACCAAAATATTATGGGCATAAAGATCACCGTGGGAAATACCCCGATCGTGCAAGTGAGCGGCGGCGGATGCGATACCTTGAGCAATTTTTAGGATGAGTGATGGTGTAAAGGTCCGATGACTCTCAAAGGTATCCCTTGTACAGGATTCAAAATTTGGCGGTCCACCCAAAATTTCAAATTCCCTATCTAACAATGGCAATATTAATCCGCACTGACCTGACGGAGGATTTACAATTTGCCCTAATACTCCCACTAGATTTTCATGGGAACCTGCCGCTAAACATGCCTGCATTTCAGCTTCGGGCAAACCATCGCTCGTGACTGCGCCCTTAAAAATTTTCACCGCTACATCTAATCGGCCACCCTCATTTTGCCAACCAGCACCATGAATTATCCCGGATGCTCCTTCACCCAATCGATCGCCTAATGTCAAATCTTGCCATTGAATATCGATTGGATTCTGTAATTTAAAGGATTGTCCTAAATTTCCGCCAAATGCTAACCAACTCAACTTCGGCAACGTCAGTAACCACTCTGGTAATGCCTCTAACTGATTGGCCGCTAACCGGATCAATTCTAAATTTGTACAATTGATCATCTCCTCGGGCAATGTCTTCAATTGATTTCCAGCTAACATTAGTTTTTGTAAAAACTTAAGTTGTCCAATTTCTAGTGGCAATTCTTCAATAGCGTTATCCGTCAAAATCAACCAGCGCAACAAGGGCGGAAATGCTGCACCTGAAACAACCCGAATCCGATTAGCTTTAAACCCAACCATCGACAATTGTGAACAGCGCCCTAATACTTCAGGTAAATGGTCAAACTCATTTTGAGAAAGAAACAAAATCTTTAAGTTCTGAAGCCGATCGAAATCATTCGGTAACGATCGCAGTCGATTGTTCGACAAATCTAGCACTTCTAAGGTCGGGGCTAATTCTAAAATTTCAAGTGGAAATTCGGTTAAATCAGCTGCGATCGTAATTTTCTGTGATTCTTTAAGCTGACCAGATTGTAATTGGGACAGTACTTCTAGTGACATAAATAAATAGACTAGCTGATCAATTTTCAGGAATAATAGGAATAAATTCCCTTTGCGAGGACTCGACCCCATGGCAGGCCCATCTCCAACCCTAGCACCCCAAGAACGCGAAAATCTAGCGGCATCGCAAGACTATCTTCAATGTACGAGCCTGCCAGAGGTTTGGGCGATCGCAGCCCACAAATTTACCAATACGATCGCCGTTTGTGACACCCACCGAGATCCCGAAGTCCGCATGACCTACGGGCAACTGCACCAACAAATGCGACAGTTTGCAGCGGGGTTACAGTCACTTGGCATTGTTCCAAGTGGCGAAGCCTATCCAACGCGTGTTGCACTGATTTCCGACAATCAACCGAGGTGGCTGGTTGCAGACCAAGGCATTATGTTGGCGGGGGCCGCAAATGTGGTGAGGAGTGCCCAAGCAGATGTTCAGGAATTGCTATTCATTTTAAAAAATAGTGAAGCCGTTGCCCTAATCGTTGAAGATTTAGCACTACTGAAAAAACTCCGATCGGGCTTGGATGATTTTGCCCTTAAGTTCATTATTTTACTATCAGATGAAACGCCACCAAATGACTCCGATCGGACCATTTATAACTTCTCCCAAATTTTGGCCCTAGCGCCCAATGCTGAACTCATTCCCCATGGGTTCGATCGGGAGCAATTGGCCACATTAATGTATACATCTGGCACCTCAGGAATGCCAAAGGGTGTGATGCTTACCCATGGAAATTTGATTCATCAACTGAATACAGCATCTTGTGTATTGCTATTGAATGAAGGCGATCGGGTGATGAGTATTTTGCCCATCTGGCATACCTATGAACGAACCTTTGAATACTTCATTTTTTCGCGAGGTTGCACTCAGTTTTATACCAATATTCGCTATGTTAAAAAAGACCTGAAGGACCATAAACCCAAATATATGGTCGGAGTTCCCCGTCTTTGGGAATCTATTTACGAAGGTATTCAGAAGCAATTTCGAGATCAACCCGCAGATAAGCAAAAACTGGTCAATCGGTTCCTCTCGGCTAGTCAAATTTACATCAATAGTAAACGGACACTACAAAATTTACATCTAGATAATTTACATCCAAGTTTTACAGATAAGCTCATTTCAGCGGTCAAATTTCCGTTCTTTTGGGCATTTCATCAGGTCGGCGATAAATTAGTGTATTCTAAAATCCGATCGGGCATTGGCAATATTCAATATGTGGTAAGCGGCGGCGGATCTATTGCCGATCATTTGGAAGACTTCTTTGAAATTATTGGGGTCGAAGTTCTAGGTGGCTATGGCTTAACCGAAACCTCGCCGATTACCCACGTTCGTCGGCCTTGGCGAAACCTGCGCGGGGCGGACGGTCAACCTTTGATGTATACCGAAACGAAGATTGTTGATTTTGATTCTCGCCAACCTGTTAAAACTGGGAAAAAAGGGATTGTTCTTTTGCGCGGTCCCCAAATTATGAAGGGTTATTTTAATAATCCTGAAGCAACTCGCAAAGCGATCGACCCCGACGGCTGGTTTGATTCGGGGGATTTGGGCTATGTCACGGAATGGGGAGACTTAGTTTTGACTGGGCGCGCTAAGGATACAATTGTTCTGAGTAATGGCGAGAATATTGAACCGCTGCCGATCGAAAATGCTTGTCTTCGTAGTCCGTATATCGATCAGATTATGTTGGTCGGTCAAGATCAAAAAACCGTTGGAGCTTTGATTGTCCCCAACCTTGATGAACTTCAGCAATGGTCAGAAAAACAGGGATACAGCGGGGATGTTGATTTGTCTAGCAAACCCGTTCAGGATTTGTTTAAAACAGAACTGCTTCAACGGGTGAAAGACCGCGCAGGCTACCGCCCAGACGATCGGATTGCCGGATTCCGACTCCTGAGTGAGCCATTTACGATAGAAAACGGTCTCCTGACTCAGACGTTGAAGGTTCGGCGAAATGTGGTCATGGAGCAATATGCGGCTATCATAAACGAGATCTTTGTCTAATATGGGAATTTTTGGGTCTATGGAAACTTCTAACTTGATAATTCAGCGCCAAGTGAATATCAAAGCGATCGTGACTCCGCGTTGGAAAGAAGAGGCACAGCAAGCGCTGCAAGCACAACTCAATCAAGTGGATGGCCAGTTGCAAGGTTTGGATATGCAATTGCAACAGGTGCTGACGGACATCCAAAAGCAATCGATTCAGCCACCGGGACCGGATACTCTTCAACAAATGGAAGGGGTGAAGATGCAGTTCAACCAAGGCAAAAGCGAATTGCTGGAGCAAAAGAACCAAGTGCTTCAACAGTTGCAACAGGTGCAGACCTTGAGCATTGAGCAACAGGTCGATCAAGGTCAAGTGGTCAGCAATTTTGCGATTCAGGTGGGCGACAATCTCATTTCTAAAATGAATGTTGAAATCTTGTTGCGCGATGGTATTGTCGAAGAAATTCGCGGTGATATCTAGAGTTTGAATACTTAAAATTAAAGGCGATCGAATTATCCGATCGCCTTTTTTATTTCTGATTACACTGATAATATATCAAGAGAAAGGAATGAAAAGAACTTGACCTTCGTATTCTTCAGGATTACTACAGCAGATAAATAATTCTAGATCATCAATGATCTTACCTATGGGGGCTTCTGCCATCACCTCAACAACTCCAGTCATAGCTAATCCCTGATTAACGCGCTCATAGGCATACATCGTAATAGTTGGCTACATCATGGGTAAGCAAGATACGTCCATCACTAGCTGCCCATTCTAAGATTTGGCGATCGTCAGTGTTCATCAGCCCTACATCTTGGACACGGATTAAATCCAATTCAGGTAAGCGTCTTATCAGACCACGCAATATGCTTCCATTGAAATTTTCATCAGTTAAAAGGCGCAAATTATGGTTCTCCTAGAATTGCCGTGGTCGGCATCCAGATATAGCGTTCATCGATTGGCTGTAAAATCAAGATGTTAGCCAGCAAGCGAGGGGCCTCATGGAGAATCAGATTCACATTCCACTCGATTTACCGGATGTCCGC
>JAPLHZ010000058.1 GCA_026389365.1 Cyanobacteriota bacterium | reverse complement strand
GACCCACTGTGGTCAGTGCGTCCGTTAGAATATTCTGTAGGCTATCCATTGCACAGTCTCTGTTTTTTGTATGACTGTACTTTAAGCTTTGGATAGCTTTCTTCGCCACTACCTACGTTAAAAACTGTCCGGACTGTTGAATTTATTAGACCTGTTGGGTAATAACAATTAAAATCGCTGAAACCGTTACCCAGTAAAGGTTCCAAGGACTCAGGGTCAAAAGCCTTGAAACCTTTACCCAGATTGACTTTCGAGGTTTTTTGAGCTTATTACCCAACAGGTCTATTATGGACGAGAGGATCGCCCAACTTAAACGGTGAGCCGATCGCATTCCCCAATGGCAAGCCGATCGGTGTTTCGGGTGTGGTGAGGGACGATCGGCGATTGGTTTAGGGTGTTGCAGCAAATCCTTAGCCATACGTTGTCCGGTTGGATTAAAATGGTTACATCTTTAATATCTACAAAGCAATGGCTCAAATTTGCTTAGAGGTTTCTGATGAACTTCTCGAACGGCTTAACCAAAATGGCTACAATCCAAATGAATTTTTCCAAGCGCGTCTTGTAGGGTTATCGACTTCGATCAATGCTGTGCCGTTGGATCAGAAGTTTGTGGATTTGGCGGCTCAGTGGCGACATGAGACAAGGCATTTGTCGCTGATGAGTGACATTGTGATAAATACGGCTTATCAGAAAATTATTGGGATGGGGGACTCCGGTGGTGGGGTTGATTTTGCAGGATCTGAAGCGACAGCCAGATCATTGGTTTTGGGCGTTGCGATCGATTACAGGAGAAAATCCAGTGGAGCCGATCGATCGGGGACGAGTGGGCGAGATGGCGACGGCTTGGTTAGAGTGGGGTCGTCAGAATGGATATCAATGCTGAGTTAGAGCAGGATTGGCCGAATCTGGCTCTAACTCATTATCGGATTACAAGTTCTCATACGGGGGATTACAACTGTCTTGCTTGGGCGACCTGTGAGGACGATCGTTGGTGGTCTCCGTTGCCAGAGGACGATTGATTATTACTGGCCGGAAGGGGTTCCTCGGGAGGTTTCTATAGCGGCTTTCGTCAGGGCTTATGAGACAGTGGGCTTTGAGGTTTGTGAGAATGGGGATTGGGTGCCGAATGTGGAGAAGTTGGCAATTTATGTCACGTCGGATGGGAGACCTCAACATGTGGCGCGACAATTACCGAATGGATTTTGGACGAGTAAGTTGGGACGTTTAGAGGATATTGAGCATGAGTTGGAGGGGTTGACTGGTCAGTTGTATGGGACTGTGCAGAAGTTTATGGAACGTAGCCAATACACTGGTGTCAAGATAAATCAATAGCGTTCTCCTGCGCGTGCTTCAATCACAGTCTGGCTCAGGGACTCCCATTGAACTTCGATCGAACCTCGAAAGGTCTGCATCTGTTGCAGGAGGGTTTGACGATCGAGCGGCGGGGCGGCTGGAAAAGTGGAGGGCTGAGGAACGCTCCGATCAATCATCTGAAGGGTATAGTCTTCGATCGAAATACCACGATCGTTTGCGGCTTGAGTCAGTCTTTCCAGAATCTCTGGACTGATGGTTAAGGTGAGTGTCATCGCTAATGGGAGTGTGAGGTTCTACAATTTTAGCTCACAGGCGATGATGAAGGTCTCTAGCGATCGCGCCAATTCAAAGTCCGATCGCAGTTCGCCCGTGGACAGACGATCGCATTTCTCCAATGGCAGGCCAATCGGTGTTTCGGGTGTGGTGAGGGACGATCGAAGTCTCACACCTGAGTATAAAAGGCTCGTGAAGGACGATCGAACACTCCCCAATACCCCTTCTCAATTCTGCATTCAATATTCTCAATTCTCCATCCCCGCAAAGTGTTCCAAAAGCGATCGATGAATAAACCGATACGAGCCTCCGGTCTGCTGAAGGAGCTTTCGATCGGCGGCGTAGGAGAGGAAGCGGGCGTAGTTCCAAGGGATGCAACGGGTTTGGGTGTCGTTGGGCTTTTGGTGGCTGAGGTAGAGGGTGATGCGGAGGGAAAGGATTGCGGAGTAAATAAATGGAGCTACAAACGGAGAGAAAATCAATACTCCCATACCGTACAACACAAAAAACATCAGAAAAAAAATATCCCCAATATTCTGAAGATCGAATAGCTCCAACCAGTCTTTGAATCTCTTTGATTTAAGATGATTTTTAAAATCTATGGTCATTTTAATTTGGAATAAAATTGTCGAACTAGAAAAAATCAATAAAGGGATATTTAAATTTTGAAATGAGGAATACCCACCCTGGTGGATGTCCAAATATGCAGCAAGAAGTACACTAAGAAATATACTGATCAGGAGTAATTGTATCAAGCTGTTTTTCCACCTTTGAGACAAAGTAGTCAGCCAATCTGGATCCATGTCTTGAACAAGAAACTCTGGCTCCGTCCGCTGTAGCTGCTGCGCCAAAAAGATCAAATAGTGCTTCGATTGCTTCTGAGTTGGCTCCTCCACTTTCTTATAAGGCTTATATCCTTTCCCAGAGAGCTGATCTGTTGAAAGCCCTAATTGCTTCACGATGTAGGCATCCCACAACTCTCCTTCACTCTTCACTGCAACCGTGGGATTTGCTCTCGCGAACACCGATAAAAACAACGGTATCTTCAATAACGGCGGCATACCAGATGGGTCCTCCTTTAGTAGCGCTGGGTTCTGCTCAACCAAAGCCCACAAATTACTTTTATTCACCGCCTTCAAATACTCTTGAATCGCCTCCTCCGACAACGGCTGCAATTCGATCGCCCCATTTAACTCCCGCAACTTCTCACTCGCCAACCCATAATCCAACATCCGACAACAGACCACCGCATCTCGCTCCTCACCTCCTTTCAAATATTCATTAATCGCAACCATTGCTGTCGAAATCGTCTTCGGATTTCGCAGCTCATCAAGACCATCGAACAACGGTAAGAGCTGACCTGAACCTGCTATTCCGCGTCCCACCGCTAGATCTAAATAATATGGTTTACGCTCCAACTCAATCGCCAGATACTCCACAATCGACATCGATTCTTCCCACCGAGATAGCTCAAAAACATGGGGAATTCGTTTAGACTCCAGTTCCTTTGCCTCCACTAAAAGCTCCTGCGCCAACTCCAACAACGTCGTCGTTTTTCCTGCTCCCGGATGCCCCAAAATCAACAACCGCCCACTCACATCCGGCCACCGAAACACCTCGATTATCTTTATCTGCGGCGGCAACTCAGCCTCCACCCCTTTCCCAAAAGGCCAAAACTTCTTCGCCCGACCGAAAATTTTCTGCACCAGAGTCACTGGAGCCATGATCGGAGCCACATTTTTCAAGTCCTCCAACGGCGACTTCCCCACCTGCTCCGACGCATCCCCCAACCTCAGCGGAATCATCGCCGATCGCTCCAACGCATCCTTCAAGCGATCGTCCACCTCTTTAAGCTGACTCTTAATCAACTGCATCCGCCGCCCAGACTCCAGAGTTGCGATCGGCTGTTCCGTCTGCGATCGTCCTTGTTGCCGCCCCGATCGCCGTCAACAGCGCCACCACAGACCCAATCAACCATTCCTTATGCGGAAAATCAGGAATCCCCGGCAACTGATTAATCAAATACCCGATCGGCGTCGGCAAAATCGCAACCACCAGCGGCAACCAAGACTGCTTCGACATCCCAAACCCGCTCAAAATCAGAATATTTTTCCGTCATTGTAGGTCAATTTAACGAAAGACGCATCCATCCTTTAATAGCGGACACGTTTGCGATCGCAGTATTTAACCCACCGTGTAAACTAAAAACAGTTGAGAGGAACCCACCATGACGCGACTCGAACAACTCCGCAAAAAAAAGGATGACATCCTCGCGATCGCCGACAAATACGGAGCCACCAACCTTCGGGTCTTCGGTTCCGTCGCACGGGGAGACGATCGGCCCGATAGCGACATCGACATCCTGATCGATCAAGAGAACCGCTGGAGCCTTTTCGATCATGTCGGCATGATGCAAGATCTAGAAGACCTTCTAGACTGCAAAGTCGATGTTGCCGTTGCCAAGGGACTGCGCAAGCGCTTTTACGATCGGATTATTCCAGAGGCAATCACCCTATGAGAAATCCACATCGTGACGATCTCGAATTTGTTCAAGACATCCTTGATCGCATTCAACGCATTATTGGTTCACTTCGGCAATATCCTCCGTGCCGCCGAACGTCGCCCCTTCGATCGCTATGGACTCGATACGATCGTCTGCTGGCCACGGCTCTGGTTATTGCTTCCCAACGGTGCTAAAAAAGATCTCCTCGAATCCCGCGCCGAACTCAATAACGGTGTGCGATTGTTCAGTTGGAGCATTCTATTTTTAGTGTGGAGCTTCTGGAGTTTATGGGCGATTCCCTGTGGGATCATTTCCGCTTGCTTTGCCTACAGTTGGATTCTCGATAGTGCGACGCTTTACGGCGACCTGCTTGAATCTGCTTTTGATCTTTACCGATTCTCCCTCTATCAATCCTTACGCTTCCCACTGCCTAAAACGAGCGCCGAAGAAGAAGCCATGGGTCTTAAAATTACAGAATACCTTTTTAGAGGTACTTATCCACCCGGTCTAGACTTCATTGCTGATCCATCGTCCAATTCACAGTAGATAAAGTCGTCTCACACAGGCTTTCGTATACTAATTGCCTTCATCAGCAAAGTCATGACAGAATATCGGACCTTCAGTCTAGAGATCGCCCACCCAAAAATTAACGCTCGATTATCCTGACTGGGGAAATTTTCTGACTGCCCAATCGCATCTTCTCAAGTTCCACCGCCGTAATCATCACAATAAGCATCATTTAAGCGTCTACCGATCGCCTGTTTCCCTCGTGGAGTGACGATCGCAGCCTTCAATCCCTCCGGACTTCTCCCATCCCGTTCAATCTCCAACACCCAATCCTTTTGCAATCCATCTGACCGCCAAATCTCATCGTACCGTTCCACCTCCAACATCCGCTGAATCGTCAGATGAAAATCGTTTTGAGATCCAGCTTGAGGCTCCGCTAATCAGTGCACCTGCCATCATTATTCCTAAAGCTGGCTGCATGACGGGTGCCCACAAACTTACCCACAGGTCAAAGCCCAAGGTGAGATTGTTAAGTTTTCCGATTAGGGCGACGACACCCAAAAAAAAACAAAACAGTACGAAAAACAAATCCACCATCAACAGTAAATTTATCAATCTTAAAATCTGATCTTTCATACAGTACAACAGCTATTTCTTAGGTAAAGCATTAAGCAGGATATCCAAAATAGATTTTACAAGGGAGCGCGCACCCCTAACCCATTGTTGGCATCTTGAATTTGAATCCTACAATTTCGAGATGGTTGGGCTGGGGAGGATAGAACGAGGGACGATCGGTCCGTCGGTAAACAGGTATAAGTGGCAAGAGGTTTTTGGCCTTGGCCTTGGATTTGGGCTTGGCGAGTAAAAACGCGTAAGTTGTAGCCGGATTTAAACCGTTGATCAGGCTGGTCACTCCCATTTCCGAACTGCTGCAACAATTCGTAGCGTTCAAAATAATCTAAAAGTCCCCAAAGTTGACCATTTACGACCAAATCTATCCGTCCACGATCGCTATTGGTACTGGGACAAACAAGCCAATTCTCAAACAATTTAGAGCTAAATTTGGCCCGAGATGCAAAAAGATCTCGGTTTAACCAAAGACTAGGCTGAGCTAAGGCTGGATCAAAGGGTACCTCGGACAGCCGATCCTGAACTCCGGGGACTTGGTTTTCACATTTGCCATACTCAGATGATTCTATGTCTACAGAATTTGGCCGAAACTTACTCGGGTCTTCTTCTGTCGCGTTTGCCGGAAGCGCCACAACACAGTAAGCCAGACCGTAGGCCAACAGATTGAATCTCACTAAACTGCGGAAGATACAAGAGGGATCAAAGACTTGATGCATAGGGAGTACGACATGAACAGGGCTTGGAACACTTCGACCGAGCAATACAAGATCTTTGTTCCTGAAACGATTAGGTTTTCTCATTGAAAAATGGAACTAAGTTCAACCTGGATGAAATTAAGAATCATTTTCAAAAGAATTTACTAATTTTCTGGTCTAATTCTAAAGCAACTCGGCTTAAGTAATCATTCTTGCCACAGTCTCCGTCTGGGTTTTCCGGCTAACCTATTGTGAGTATCCCGCAGTAGTTCCGGGATGTTCAGAGTTTCGGGACATCTGGGTAAACAGTCACCGCAATCGGTGCAATTATTGGCCTTGCGCCCCGGAAACCAGTGGCCCGCATTTTCAAACATCCCGTAACGATACTTGCCAAAGGCATCCATGTCGTAGGCGATCGCTAGGTTGCGCAGCCTCAGAACTTCGGGAATATTAATATCTTCCGGACAAGGTAAACAGAGATAGCATTGGCTACACTTGTCGGTCCCCAGACTAGCTTGGAGTTTATTATGGAGCCGATCGAAAATTTGTCCCTCTTCCTCAATGCCTTGAATGCTGTCTAAGGGTAGAGTCCACTCCTCCGGATTGGCAGGGCCAACGCTGAGGGTATGGATTCTAGAGTCCTGAAGTAAAAAACGATAATTCGTAGCCAGTGGGGTCAGCGGCGCACAATATTCGACCAGGGTTTCGGGTGGTGTGTAGAGCATTCCGCCTTTATCGCCAGGGGAAATAATAAAAATTCCCATGTCTTTGGCCTTTGCTTGTTCGATCGCTGCCTCGTTACGCCGAAAGAAAATTCCGTAGTGCAGATTGATGAATGCGAATAAATCAGTGGCGATCGTGGCTTGAATAAGCTCTAGACTTCCGTGAGTTGAAAAACCGACATGGTTGATTTTGCCAGCGGCGACAAATTCCTGCACAATCGCCATACAGCCATTTTGAATACATTCCAGATGCTCCAATGTATTCACCCCATGGATCGCGAGGCAGTCAATACGATCGCTTTGTAGCCTTGTGAAGCTCTGCTCTAAGGTTTGCCGAAATTCCTGTAAATCTGGGGTTGGACAGATTTTGGTGGTGAGAATGTATCGATCGCGATCGAATTTTTTGAGTGTATTCCCCAAGAAAGTCTCGCTTTCACCGTAGCCATTGGCGGTTTCGAGATGGTTAACTCCAGCAGTGATGGCGCTGGCGATCGTATCTGTCATTTGGGCTTGTGAATCGAGACACCGCATGGTGCCACAGGACAGCACTGAAATCTGAAGCTCTGTTTTCCCAAATCGACGATACTCCATTTAAATTTTCTCCAATAGAACAACAGCATGGACCGCGATCGCATTTTCTGCTCCGATCGAATCTTGTTTTTCATTGGTAGTGGCTTTAATTCCGATCAATTCCGGATCCACAGCCATCACTGCTGCAATTTTTTCACGCATCGCAGGCAAATGGGGTTTCATTTTAGGTCGTTCTGCCAGAATAACTGAATCTAGATTGACTAATTGCCAGCCTTTTGATTTGACCAGTTGATAAACCTGATCCAATAATTTCAAACTATCCGCGCCTTTCCACCGATCGTCTGTGGGTGGAAAATAATGGCCAATATCGCCCAAACTCAAAGCCCCAAGCAGCGCGTCCATAATGGCATGGGTTAACACATCTGCATCGCTATGCCCCAGCAATCCTTTCTCGTGATCAATTTTGACTCCACCGAGAATCAAGTCACGTCCTTCTACTAAGGTATGCAAATCGTAGCCATTCCCGATTCGTAGTGCCGCCATGTAAGTCTCTCTCTGTAAAACCCGTCTTGAACATTGTCTTCGATCTGTAGGCTTCAATCTTTAACATTGTCGCAAATAATCTTGTCGTAAAGAGCACTAAGTCCCGATCGTGGTAGATGCGCGTAGTTCGGGTGCTCAACGCCTTACGGCATCAAAGGTTTCGGCACCATGGGGAGAACTTCATTGATTTGCGGAATCGCTTTGTGCTCAACGCCTTACGGCATCAAAGGTTTCGGCACAACAGAGCGATCGAATTGCTGCATAATTTCGACCAGTGCTCAACGCCTTACGGCATCAAAGGTTTCGGCACTACAGATAGCGGGTATCTCGTTCATGACCCCTATGGGTGCTCAACGCCTTACGGCATCAAAGGTTTCGGCACTGGGAGAAACTTCAAACTTTGACGACATCCCGTTTTGTGCTCAACGCCTTACGGCATCAAAGGTTTCGGCACACGAGTGATCACGCGATCGGCTATTTGTAGAGTGTTGTGCTCAACGCCTTACGGCATCAAAGGTTTCGGCACCGATTGGTGGATGAGTCGGGCAATCAATTTTTCTAGTGCTCAACGCCTTACGGCATCAAAGGTTTCGGCACTAGAACTGCCCAAGCCTCTCGCCCTAGTGAGTAGTGCTCAACGCCTTACGGCATCAAAGGTTTCGGCACTACAAGGCTGAATTGCTGACCCGGCCATTTACCCGTGCTCAACGCCTTACGGCATCAAAGGTTTCGGCACCGTGATCTCAGTTCTCCTTATTTCGTTTTTGATTTGTGCTCAACGCCTTACGGCATCAAAGGTTTCGGCACGCTAGTTTTGCCCCACGGCTTATGTAATTAAACAGTGCTCAACGCCTTACGGCATCAAAGGTTTCGGCACATTTGAGCATATCCCGATCGGGTGTCTTCTTTCTCCTGTGCTCAACGCCTTACGGCATCAAAGGTTTCGGCACAAGCACAGATTAGGATAGTCAAAAACACTACTGAGTGCTCAACGCCTTACGGCATCAAAGGTTTCGGCACATCGGCAAATAATTGAGCGATGGATTAGCGAATATTGTGCTCAACGCCTTACGGCATCAAAGGTTTCGGCACTTGAGGAGCGAGAAAAAAGGCGTTTTCATTCGTGTGCTCAACGCCTTACGGCATCAAAGGTTTCGGCACGATTTTGATTAATGACTGGGAGAACTTTGTTCCAGTGTGCTCAACGCCTTACGGCATCAAAGGTTTCGGCACGGTTCTAAGATTTAGACTAGATTATCGAATAGGGGTGCTCAACGCCTTACGGCATCAAAGGTTTCGGCACGATCGGGGGATAGTGTATCGATCGATGATGCTCAATGTGCTCAACGCCTTACGGCATCAAAGGTTTCGGCACTCTTAGGACTATGCCCCACCGCGATCTTTGCATCCTGTGCTCAACGCCTTACGGCATCAAAGGTTTCGGCACGCATATAGTGGTAGCGTTCCACTCTTTTGGTCCAGTGCTCAACGCCTTACGGCATCAAAGGTTTCGGCACTGCAAGGATAGCCGCAGTCAATCCAGTGAAGGTTGTGCTCAACGCCTTACGGCATCAAAGGTTTCGGCACTAATTCTTTCGGTACACCACATTTACTACAAGGTTTGTGCTCAACGCCTTACGGCATCAAAGGTTTCGGCACCAATGTTTAACTACAGGTTTTAGCGCGTCTATTGGTGCTCAACGCCTTACGGCATCAAAGGTTTCGGCACTTGTAGGCTGGGGGCAAATCATTCTCGGGATTCTTAGTGCTCAACGCCTTACGGCATCAAAGGTTTCGGCACCTAAAGACTTTTTTTAATTTCGCCTTGATTATCCAGTGCTCAACGCCTTACGGCATCAAAGGTTTCGGCACCGCGTCCCCTGAAACCTTTGCCCCATCAACATTTCTAGACCACTTTGCAAGGACCACACTTCCCATCGGGAAAACCCTCGAAAACTACCCAAAAAACTCAAGAACAAAGAAACCTCCAAGACCACAATCCCTTGCCTACTGCACATCATAGCACCCTGCAAGCACCAAAAGCCCCCGCCAAACTCCCAAAACCCCTCCCCATCAAAAACTCCAGACCCAAAATCCACACAGCTCATCATCACAACCGAAGATCACTGCTAAATCACCCGGAAACTCCCCTGAGACTCCGCCCAAACCCCCTCCCGATTGTACAAAGGCACCCGATCGCAACAGCGACCGCACAACCCCACCAGCAAAATATCATCCTCCGGCTTCAAAATCTTCGCCAACTCCCACCGCAACTTCTCACGATCGCGCTGACTTAACCTCACCCGAAAAATCGACAACTGCACCGAAGCCCCATACCCCTTCAACAGCTTAAACGTCCGCCGCCACCGCTTAGGACAACGAATGTCATAGCAAATCAAATACTCATGTCTCTGCTCCGCCACAACTACCTCACCACCAACTGACCAAACAAACCACCCTCACCCATCCACTCCTTCTCCAACAACCTCACCTCCAACTCAATCAACCGCCGATAGGTCAACGAATAATCCAACACCGGATGCTTCCAAGACTCCCCCTTCCGCTCCTCATAAAGCTTCACAAACTTCCGCCGTCCCAAATCACTCAGCCAAACCTGCTGCCCCCGCACCGAAAAATCCTCACCCACATCCCACATCCCTCGATTAATCGAACTCACCACAATCATGTCCACCAACGGCACCCGAAAAATCTCCATCAAATCCAACCCCAACGGAGCCGCCTGACACCTCGGCTGATGATAAAACCCCAACGCAGGTTCCAAACCCACCGCCAACACCGCATTCATTACATCCTTCAACAACATCGCATACCCAAAACTCAACAACGCATTCACCCGATCCTTCGGTGGACGACGATTGCGATGACCAAACTGCAACTCCGGCAACTCACTTCGCAGCAAATGATTAAATACCCCAAAATACAACGCCGCCAAATTCCCCTCAAACCCAAGCAAAGACGCGATCGACTCAGCCTTAACCACCTGTTTCAACACCGCTTTCATCTGAGCGATCGCATCCACCACCTCCGGCAACTCCCGCCCCCGAACAGCCCGCATCAAAAATTTCCGCTGACTCCGCCCCCGACATATCACCAACGAGCGCGCCAACCCCAAACAAACATCAGACTGCACCAACGCCCCATACTGCCGAATCCGCCGCTGAATACTCCCCTTTCGTGCATCAAAACTCCCCAAATACCGACCACCCCCCGAAACCCAATGCACTCCAATCTCCTGGTCCGAACAAAAATGCAACGCCTGTGTCGAAATCTGCGAAAAACTGTGCAACACCACCTGACCCACCTGCCGCGCCGGAATCACCTCAGGCTTCTCATCACGCCGTGAAACCTTAATTTGTTCACCCGTCCGACCCACCCGCGTCCCCGGCTCCAAAACATGCACCACCATTCGATCGTCATCCTCTGGAAACAACCGCACAGGCTGCCACTCACGATCGTGCGCCAACCTTGCCTCCTCCGGCAAACAAACTGGCGCAAGCGAACATAGAGTACAAAGTCGCTCATTCTCCGTCACAGGCGGCCTAAAGCTTGATTCCCGCAGTGTTCTCGCTTGCTCAATGACATCCCGAACCCACAACCGCGCCGCATCATCCAACGGCACATGCACCAACACATTTTCTGCATGATACCGAATCCGCCCTTCCGCGATCGTCACCCCCAATGCCATCTCCAGCAAACAAGCATAGGCCAGAACTTGTAAGCGATCGCTCTCCCAAGCCTGGGGCTGCTTATTCTCGTCACGCTGAGGCCGTCCCCGCTTATGCTCATAGGGAATGACCTGCCCATCCTGCTTTCGCAACGCATCCACCCGCCCCCGTAGCCCTAATTCCACACTCTCCAAAAACAGATCTTGCCATTCACCCTCTTCCTGTTCCTCCAACTCTTCATGCAACTTCCGACCCGCAAACACCGCTGCATCTTGGGTATAGAGTTCTTCAACTTCTTCTAGATAAAATAACCGAGGGCAATAAGCAAACGCATGCAGCGCTGAAACCTTAATCGTCAGAGGCGAGATCTTTTCCGGAGATTGAAACAATTGTCCGATCGTCGTCATAGCAATTTGTACAAGGGTATAGAATCCTTCCACCATGCGCGATCGACCCGGTAAAATCATTTCAGGGTACAAAAATACTAGTCTGATTTAGTCTAAGAGTTCGTTAAAATTGGAAAAAATGCAATTAGAAAATCGAGAACTATGTCCAAAATTTTAAATTCCGATGAGTCCTATACCTTTAGCCGATACTTTGATTTGCCCTATTCGCCTGAAGAAATCTTGGCGGATTTGGGTTGCACCATAGAACGCAGCGATCGCGATAATCTTCCCTATTATCAAGGTGAACTCGACTGGTTAGAAACCCTAGCCGATAGTATGCGGCGGCGATTAAAGCGGGTGAATACTACTACTGAACAAGCCAGACGGGAGGCATTAATTTTTCCATTGATTGATCAGATTTGCGATCGGTTTGACTATTCGATCAACATTGAGTATGCAGTTAATGTCAGTAGCTGGCTAAAAGGATCATTGGATTACTACATTCCGAGTCCGAGTAGTTTGCTAATTATCGAAGCAAAACAATCAGATCTGACCAAAGGCTTTACGCAGCTTGCGGTGGAAATGATCGCGCTCGATCGTTGGGTGGAAAGCGAAAGTCCGATTTTGTATGGTGCAGTTTCAACGGGAGAGATTTGGCGGTTTGGGTCGTACGATCGCGCTACCCACCACATTGTCGAGTATTTACCCCTGCATCCTGTGCCCCAAGCATTAGAGTTTGTGACCAGGACGATCGTTGGGATTTTGAAAGGGGAAGCCGTGAAAGAACATCTCTAATCATTGTCGAATGCCAAAAAATCTCGCGGCGATCGAATAGAAATCCCCTGAAATTCCATCAAAACTAACTGTCGATCGGATGTCACAGAAACCAGTGTAGTTGAGCGCATAAGGACAGAAATAGATAAAGGGCATATGACAAACATTGGTCATATGCCCCTTAATTTTAGCGTTTATTTCGCTTTTGAATTTTCCTTACAGCATCAATGGTTTAGACAAGCAATCGGACAGACCATACCGACTGCACACCGTTCTGCTCAACTCCTCACGACATAAATAATAGTTGCGGATCAAGTATTTATTCAAACAATAGCTGGCTCTCTAGGAGTCCAAGTCCAAGCTTCAGTAGGCGGTTCGATCGTAGGCTGCTCGATCGGGGCATACAGAAAACCACTTGTTTTACTATTATCAGCACGATTAATGCCAACCGTCAGTCGGTAAGAATCCTTCATTGGCTGATCATCTGGCTGCATCTGCACATACCAGCGGGTTATCGGTGGCTCATCGATAACATCAATTTGATCAAACAAAAAATTATTGTCACCCGCAAACGGCAGGCCGTAACGAGTTTCATCAAGTTGTCCCCGTAAGCCCGATTTAACACGTTCCAGCAACTCCCGATCGCCCCCTGCACGCCCAGAATCATATCAAACCCAACCAGTAGCTCACGCCGCACAGGGGTAATCCAAAACTTTGCACCATGAGTGCGTTCCTTAAGTTCCTTCCCAGAATTACCGACAGGATAGCTATGCAACTGTTGATATAGAGTACATACCTCACTATCAGTTTCTGGAATCATATCCCCGTTCGCTAGTTCCTGATAAGGTCTTCCGATCGCCAGCTTCAAGCAGGGCAAATCCTGACGAATCAGAGTCATGACGCCTGGTTTTGAATCTCGCATTTCAATCCCTGCCAGATTCAAAACCAAGCCAAAGGCTGCTGACGGAGGCATGATCGGACTCGTCGATCGATACACCCCCGCCTGAAAGCCCCGAAATGCAGCAAACGGTGCACGAATACGTAACCATAAGCATTCCATCTATTTAGCCTCCGAGTTCAGGAAGGCATCAGCGATTTCTGCGAACATCTTCTGTGGGTTTTCATAGAGCTTCACCTTTGCATCAGTTATAGCTATAGCCAGTGAAGTTAGGACGCAGCAAGAGCAAGAACGGAGTCTATAGCATCATGAAGATTAGGTGAATCCCTTAGGAGTTTACGGATACGAGATTTCAGCCAAGCCCAACAGTTTTCAATACGGTTAAG
>JAPLHZ010000119.1 GCA_026389365.1 Cyanobacteriota bacterium | reverse complement strand
GGACATCCGGTAAATCGAGTGGAATGTGAATCTGATTCTCCATGAGGCCCCTCGCTTGCTGGCTAACATCTTGATTTTACAGCCAATCGATGAACGCTATATCTGGATACCGACCACGGCAATTCTAGGAGAACCAAAAAGTTTTCGTGCTCTAGGTATTGATTAACCTGTTGATCCTTTTCTTCCGATCGCCAAATCATTGATTTCATTACAAGAACCTCGCTGTTTTTTTACTTTGGTCTATAGCGTTGATCGGTGTGATCTGTGAATAGAGGTGGTAGAGAACATGACTTCATGTAGTGGGGCCAATCATATTGCATCTATATACTCATCATTATTACAAGCGAGATCGATGGGGACTCAAAATAGATTCAAATCTTGATACTTATTTGTAAAAAACTAACATGTGAAAAATTCCCCGCATCCTCAGTTAGGAAGGCGGGGAATACAAATAAGTCTAGACCATCAATTGGTGGTTTTTAGTTGCCACTTCCAACTTTGACGTTGGAGGCTTGATAGGCTTTTTCCAAGCGTTCTTCTTGCTTGGATTGAGCGGCGATCGCCCGCTTTGTCAATGCATTGGAGATTAGAGTATCGACGGAAAACTTACCTGGACCATTCACAACGAAGAATAAGAAGCAGGATGCGTAAACCGCAGATAATTCCAGGTAAGGAATGCTAAATCCAGCAACCAAAATATGGTGATAAAGAGCAACCGCCATGGTCGAGAACAGACCTAATGCAGCAGGCCGAGTTAGCAATCCTAATGCCAACAAGGGAGACGCAGCTAGCTCAGTCGTTGCAGCAAGATAACTGAAGAAAATTGGGAACGGTAATCCAATGACTTCGACATATGCCGTCGAAAAACCTTCTATATCTTCAAACTTGTTTACTCCATTGTGAACCATCATGACGCTCACAACCACGCGAAATACCAACCAAGCGGCCTGATTCAATCCACTGGAATTGGCATCCGTCTTGAACACGGTAGATAAAATCTTGTTAAGTTGCATGAAGTAATGCTCTGTAAGAAATGAATGTGGGGATGGAATGAACTGTCATTCATTAATGAATGTAACACTTATTATTAAGAAATGTAATCCCTTTTCAGATTTTATGTCGTTCAAGATTACGACTTCGTAACAAAAGGGGCGATCGGTTCGGTTCGATCGCCCCTTTTATACTGTTTAAGACCTCTTAACGCTTAGATTAAAACCCCTTAGCCCTTGGCTTCTAAAGCTTCTAGGCGACTTGTCAAGGTTTTATTATCTTTCTTCAGGCTGTCGAGTTCTTCTCGCAGTTGTTTGACCGAGGCATCGCTACCGGACTTGCTTTGGACTCGCTGAATCGCTTCCTCGGCCATACGTTTGACTCGTCCATCGGGAAGATTCACAAAACTGTTGAGCAAGGGAATGGCTTTGGTTGTTTCCATTTGTCCTAAAGACGAAATAACCGCAAGCTGGGTAAAGAAGAAACGATCGCAGGACAATTCACGCAGACGATTTAGGATTTGTTCTATCTGCGGTGCCATTTGACCCGTTGAAATTGCTCCCAACGCACGAATAGCCGCTAGTCGGAGGGATTGTGGAATAGCAGGATTGGTGTAAGTTTGCAGAAGGTCTAGAGCGGCACTAGAGGTTTTCATTTTACTAAGGGCTGAAATTGCACCCGATCGGACGACTTGGTTCCAGCCATCCCGCGTTTCTAGAATAGATTTCAAAATCCCTAGGACTTCTGATTCATCCGGCGCATCGGGCAATCCTGACATGGCGAAGGTTCCGAGAGCGGCGATCGCACTGGATTCTGTCGTGTAGCTAGGATCTCCCGCTTCGACGATGGCTTTGACGGATTGGTAGGCGGCGGCAGTCTTTTGGTCGGCGAGGGCAATGATGGCGGCTCGACGGACACGGGCTTCGGGATCTTGCAGCGCCTGGGTTAAAATTGCGCCAACTTGATCAAGTTTGATGGTGGCGATCGCCTCGACTATTTCAAGCCGAACCCCCCAGAATACCTCGGTAGACAGGGCTTTTTCTAAGGTTTTGAGGGCTTCGAGATTTCCTTTTTTCGCGATCGATTCTGCCGCATTCAAACGAGAAAGACAATCAGGATCTTGCACGAGTTGGGCGCTAAGTTCAGGCAATGGATAGGCAAGTTCGACGGTTTTAAGCGTATTATTTCCCACATCAAAACTAACAAAATCAGGTTTAGATTCCAGTGGAAAATAGAAGGCTTGTTCGCGTTGGTGAATCCGGACGGTGAATGTCTTGTTGACTGTGTTCGTAGTGAATCCGATCGGAATCTTCAGATCAAACAATCCATCTGTTTCTCCATCATTCACTTGCGTTTGTGTCACCGCCACTTTTGCAAGCTTAGAATCATTATCCCAACTGTATTCAACCTTGTAGTCAGGATGGCCACCGCGATAGACATATTGATCAAACAAGAAGGTTAGATTGCGTCCTGTTGTTTTTTCCACAGCCCGAAGCAGATCTATGGTCTCAACCGTGTTGTGCGCATTGTCATGGAGGAACGTGGCCATGGTTTTAAAGAACAATTCATCGCCAAGTTCAATCCGCATCATGTGATATACACAAGCGCCCTTTTCATAAATATGCCGATCGTAAAGTTCTATAGCTTCCCGATAGACATGGGTCACGAGGGGCCGACGATAGCGGCTGCTGTCTTCATCTAAATATTCTCGTGCCTGTCCTAGCCAATAATATCGGCCTAAATCCGAACTATATTCATGGGTCAACCACAATACTTCTGCATAGGTCGCCGCGCCTTCTTTTACCCAAGCATGGGACCAATGTTTAATCACCACCAAATCGCCAAACCATTGATGGGCAAGCTCGTGGGCTACCAGAGTTTCGGCGCGGAGGTTGTCGATAGCCGCCCGATCGTCAATCAGACACCGATCGGTGAGCAATGTCGTAGAGGTGTTTTCCATGCCGCCGAAAATGAAGTCATCAACGCAAACTTGGGCATATTTAGGATAGGCGTAGGGATAGCCGTAGGTTTGGCTGAAGAATTCGACCATGCGCGGAGTTTTGCCCATGGTGAGGCGGGCTTCGTGGTCTTTGCCTTTTTCAAAATAGTAGGTGATGTCCTTACCATTCCATTCGTCCCGAATTTCGCTGAATTCTCCGACGGCTAAGGTCATTAAGTAAGTCGGGTGAACTTCGGTTTGAATCCAATGATAAATTTTAGAATCTGATTTATCTTCAACATTGTCTAATTTCCCATTAGAAATAGCCGTAAAACTACTGGGAACTTCCACCCGAATTTCAGAACTCGCCAACTGTCCCGGATAGTCAAAACATGGGAACCAATAGCGGGAATCCTCGTCCTCGCCTTGGGTCCAGACTTGCGTTGGTTTATTTGGGAAATATTCATTTGGCTGAACAAAATACATTCCCCGATCGGGTTTGTCTAATTTATAAGCAATTTCTAAACTGATGGGATTGCCGATCGTGGTTGCATGGGTAAGCTCGATCGTAATCTGCTTTCCATCATAATCATATTTTTGAACTTCATTCGATACCTGAATGGAGATAATTTCCATATCAACCGCATCCATAACGATCGATGTGATGCCATTACGAATAGGATTTAGAGCTGTCGTGCAGGTTCCGCTACAAATTTGATTAGGAATGTCGAGTTTCAGGTCTAGGGCGATGTGGGTGACTTGACCATAACGATCGGGATTGTACTGAGGCTTTGCGCCGGGGAGTTGGAAGGATTTATATTTTGGTGAATC
>JAPLHZ010000207.1 GCA_026389365.1 Cyanobacteriota bacterium | reverse complement strand
TTTTCTTTAGCCCATCCATTTCGATTGCTTGCATTACCTTTTGCCGTAAATCGGAACTATATGGTTTTGGCATTGTTATTGCTCAGACAATTCGCTTTCTTTCTATCTTATGTCCTAACCTAGCTGGCTATAGCTATACCAATTGCCCCGATCGTATCTTCAATATCCTTTCTGAAGATACTGAAACTGCGCCCAAGTGCGATCGATATCCAAAAAGTAACGATCGATCGTTTCATAATTCAATGGATTAGCTAACATTTGAACGATTCGATCAACCGCCAGCAGAATGCAAAAATCTTGATTTTAGTCTAACGCTCAAATTTACAATTCAAACCTCGATCGCAATCCCTCCGCCGTCATTTCAATAATCGAATTAACGAGCCAATCTGCCCCAGCAAGACGCAACCCCGCTTCATAAGCCAGCCGCACCGCAGCATCCCCATTCGCAATATGAGGCGGCAACGAACCCACCGCAAAAAACGATCGTGACTCATCCTGTGTGCGGGAACGGACGATCGTCTGCATATCGGCCACCGTATCCCCCACATACACCACGGGTTCTTCTGGATCCACACCCAATCGCGCCATCAATGTAAATAGCCCACTTGGATCCGGCTTTCCGGGTGCATCTTCCATCGCCACCAACTCAGGACTCTCCAAACCTATTCTTCCTTCAAGAACAAACTTCGCTGAAACCGTCGTCGCCCCACTAAAAAATCCCCACTTCATCCCCGCAAGCGTCAACGCATCAAAATAGGTGCGATCGCACAACAACGGCTCCCCCGCTAGATATCCTGTCCAAGCCCCATCCACCAACTCACCGCGATACCGAGATTGGAAGAAGGACACGATCGCCTCGTAATCCACTGGATGCTGAGTGCGCGATTTTCCCAATCCCTCAAAATATCGATACACCAGCTCCAGCGATGCTTCCCAATCGTTATTCCACAGCCCTTCGCCTTTGAGCGCATCAATTTCCTCGGGTGTCGGATGCCACGCTCCAGCCGTAAAATGTGCCACTGTATCGGACAGTGCCAGCCGATAGGAACCGCCCACATCGCGAATCACACCGTCAATATCAAAGGCCACAATCATCTTTTTCTCCAACGCGATCGATCGCAATCTCAAAAATCCTAACGATTATCTCGCAAATTTGACCCGACTATCTGATACAATTCGGGGCTGTATGGGAAAAGATGTGGGACTCGCGCTGGAGGATTTGATTTGTCGAAATTTGTATTAAAGGTTCTTTGGTTAGACAAAGACGTTGCGTTGGCTGTTGATCAAGTAGTCGGTAAAGGCACTAGCCCATTGACTTGCTACTATTTCTGGCCCCGGAATGATGCGTGGGAACAGATGAAGACCGAACTCGAAGCCAAGCACTGGATTTCTGAAGTCGATCGGGTTGAGTTGCTCAACAAGGCAACCGAAGTTATCAACTATTGGCAAGAAGAAGGCAAAAGCCGTCCTGTTGCTGAAGCGCAAACTAAGTTTCCTGAAGTTGTTTTCACAGGTAGTGCGTAATTGCTTGTAAACAGTTCAATCTAAATTAATTTTTTAAATTGATTTAACTCAAGTCCCGGTTTTCACGCAGAAGATCGGGACTTTGTGTAGCTAAAAAGACATACAAACTATTATGAATACAGTTATTATTTAAGCAGAGTTTCATGACTTCTGATCCATAAATCGTGATAGTTTGGAACAGGTTTCGAGATACATTATCAATTTTATAGGTTCTATATGACAAGTCTTCTGAACGACCTTCTCAATAGTGGGATGACTACATCACTACTCCCACTTCTAGCACAGGCAGAGACAGATAGCTTACCCGTAGGGGACTCTGTGAATACTGGCTCGTCTCTGATATCGCTTTTAATTCAGTTCGTTATCTACTGTTTTATTAGCTACTGCACCCAGACTTTTCTTAAGAAATTAGGCTACGAAAAAGCCTGGTATGCTTGGGTTCCTATTGTTAGCACCTATGCCATCTTAGAAGCAGGAGAACAGCAAGATCCATTAATTTGGACGATTATCGCTATAGTTCCGGTCATTGGACTCATTTCATTAATAAAATTGATTCCCGCATACATTAAAATCTGCGAACGTCTAGGAAAGCCACCTGCAATCCTATGGACTTTTTTATTGTGCGGTCTAGGTGCATTTATTGTGCCTGTTGTTCTAGCGTTCACATAAGGCCAAGGTGTTCATGAAATTTAAGTACCGAAAAACTCTATTCCTAACCTTGATAACCCTAGCAGCAGGCGGTTCCATGGCAATCTATGGACGCATGGAAGGCAATTGGATATCCAATGTTATCCAGATCGTTGTCCTTCAGCAACTTATAGGCACTGCCATTTATTTGAGTTGCTTTGGAGTCTCACAAACTCGATCACCCTTTAACTAACGCCGCAAATCTCTATCTAGCCCTATCCCATGCAACCGTCGCCCCATAGTCTATCCAGCGAAGCGAAGCGTCAACGGTTCTTATACCTCGCTCTAGTTTCTATGCCTCTAGGGATTAGCTGGATGAATAGCTGGGGAATTCATCTGTCATTGTGGGGATGTCCCTTGATGAAGTGGATTGGCATTCCCTGCATGGGCTGGGGTTTAACTCGATCGTTCTATGCGACCGCTAAGGGTGATTTGAGTGCTGCTGCAAATTTTCATTTATTTGGACCCTTCCTGTTTTTAGGATTTGCGATCGCTACTGTTTATTGGAGCGTTGAGCTACTGAGTGGTCAACGCTTCCAAGGATTTTATGTGACTTGGATAAAACGACAACGTGTTTGGCTATTTAGCTTTTTATTAATTTTGGGATACCATTTCACTCGTTTGATCATTCTATACAATGGTGGAACCCTACAGCAGTGGATACGAGCTTCGATCGTTGGGCAGTGGTTTAGCCTGAACTGAATCCAAACTGATCCTACTTGTTCGTCATTTGTTCCGTTGATTAACTCAAGGACAATCTGGATTGATATTTGATTAATTTAGGTCCGATCGTTTCTCCCGGACCCAAGACCGAGACTCAATTTCAGTCTCGACTTAATTAATTCGAGCTTCTTCTAGAAAACGATACAAATCCTCTTTCTCGATCGAATCAAAAGTTGCGCTATGGGAAACTTCTACATAACCAGAATTCGCAAATGTGATTCCCATTCGGGAGGCGTTGCCAACGGGTTTGCTTTGGGAAGGGCGATCGGACTCACCGTTCTAATCTAAGCGCTCAATTGATAAATCAACGGACGATACATTGGTTTTGGGATCGATTTACCTGAATTCTGTGCGACATCTAACCAGGTCTGTTTTGCAATCAAGATTTCTCGGAGCGCTTCTTCTGGGGTGTCTCCGAGGGCTGAACAAAATTTTAAATCTGGAATGTCTGCGACGTAGCATTCATCTTCATCGCTATAGAAAAGATTGATATGATAGTCTTTCATTCGTTTTCTCCAGTTTTGTCTAGGGTTAGATTGTATTGCTCGACCAGTTGTAGAAATTGTTTGATTTGGTAAGGTTTGGCCTTTCCTTTTTTGTTTTGTAAATTGAGCTGTTCACCGATCGCAGTGTTCTCAAAAATGTGATGGCTGCCATTGACCCGAGAGAGGTTAAATCCAAAGGCTTCAACGATCGCAACCATGTCATTAAAGGCAATATTATTGCTCCCGGTCAGAAGCTTCCGGAGTAGTTTCTGTTTTTGAGTCATCAAAGAATGCCGATCGCACTTCTAGTCTTAGCTTAGCCTAATTTCGGGAAAGCTCACAAGTCAGGACGATCGCACCCCACCCGAGAACGATCGATGCTCACCGATCGTTCTTCCTCGATCGTCAAAGATTCAGTAAAGCCGATCGATCGTCTCCATCATCCTAGATCGCAAACTCGGCAAACTCTCCATAAAAATGGAAGAATCGATCGCAGCTTTAGACTTAGCAAAACTCGAATCATTAGCGATCGGCCCCATTTCTTCCGTCGATTTTTTAAATTGATCAGACATGAAACAACTCCCGCACGATGAGGGAATTACCCGATCGAATTTTTTTAAAGTCCACTCGACTACGCTTGACGCAAAACCCGATCGCATTCTAAAGTCTTATCTATGCAGAATCATTCTGCGGATGCCCAAGAAATATAGCGCGATCGTTCGGTGCGCCAACACCAAGACGATCGCTCAACCCCCCAGCTGTACATGCCAGCTCGGTAGCCTGCGGTGCATTCTAGCATCCACGCCACCCTGTTTTGCGCTGCGAAAGTAAACGGGGTGGCTAATTTTTTGGGTTTCCTTCCCCTACTCACACCAGGAAACCCACCATGACCGAGATCACTCGACCCATCACAAAACACATCAAACTCCAGATCACAGGTGATGCCGATGCCGTGAATGCCACGATCGCGCTGTTACATCGCCTCAACTTCATCAATGGAAGTGTCTGGAGTCAAGCCATTCGTAAACGCGGAGAAGGCTCCATTGTCCGCGTTGCATCTCGCCCCATAACCCTCCCTCAAGTCCCCTAACCACAGGCCCAAATGTCCGATCGATCGTGCATTTGGGCCATCATAGAAAATCTGAAATTATAATTTTGAGGCCATGAAGCGAGATTCTATTTTCTTCCGATTATTTCAACAACCCCCGACACTATTGTTTGAACTGTTGGCCGAGACGATCGTTCATCGCGCCTGACAAAAGCTCAAGTCCTACTTCGTGCAAAGTCCAGAATTAAAGGGCGATCGAAAAATGTGCAGGTTTGAGAACTCTTGAACAAACTACTAAACTCCATCAATATTTTGATAGTAAATCAGTATTCCGACTGAATAGAATTATTTTATTTGGATTATTTGTCAAAATCATAAACATTTCAATAAAAAAACCTCAACCGAAGTCGAGGTTATCATCAGGGTGCATCTACCATTCCTCTATACTCCAAAGGAGAGACGCTATCCGGACAAAACGAAATCTTCTCACATCTAGACTCAACGGTGAATTATGACGATCGTTTTCGGGGCGGAGATTTTTGACCCGATCGCGCCTCACCTTGACGACCTCCATCCCGTTGTCTATCCTGCTTCACAATCCCAAACGCGGTATTGTAAATTTTCTCATTAGCCGCCGCCGACTGAAATAGATCCACGATTGGATTTGGATAATCCACCCCCAGCCGCACGCCAAATCCAGCTTGTTCCGTCGCATTCAACTTCGCCACGTCATGAATTTTCGCGCCCGGAACCTGCGCCAATTCCGGCAGCCAATGTCGCGCATAATCACCTTGGGGATCATAATCCCGCGCCTGTTTTGTAATATTAAAAAATCGGAATCCCCGCGCATCATTCCCCACGCCCGCCGTATAATTCCAATTTCCCCAATTACTACAGGGATCATAATCAATTAATACCGACTCAAAATACTCCGCACCCATTCGCCAATCAATACCCAAATTCTTAGTCAAAAAACTCCCAACATTCTGTCGCCCACGATTAGACATATAGCCCGTCGTCGCCAACTCGCGCATATTCGCATCCACCAATGGAAACCCCGTCAGTCCATCACGCCACAATTCAAAGCGTTTCCCGTCTTGCTTCCACGGAATAGATACCCCTTGTAAACCCCGAACTTTGAAAATTTTTGCCCCATGTTTCCCGCTCACCCAGCGGAAATAATCACGCCATAACAATTCAAAAATTAACCAATAGGTCGAATCATTTTTCACCCGCTTTTCTTCATAGTCATCCACCTGCCAATATAAATAGCGCGGTGACAAACAACCTAATGCTAACCACGGCGAAAATTTTGACGAATCATCTGGATTCAGCATTCCATTTCGCGTTTCTTTGTAAACCTTCAACCGATCGCGCTTCCAAATATACTCATTCACCCGATCGATTCCCGCCGTTTCCCCGCCCCGAAACTCGATTTGTTGCCGAGCATCTTTTTCAGGAAGGGTTAGGCCAAAGTGTTCTAATGTCGGAATCTCGCCCGTATCAACAGTATCCGGTAGCGCTGCTAATCGTTGCGGTGATGGTAATAGTGCGTTCACTGTCGATTCTTTTTCGACTTGTTTGCGAAAATTAGTAAATAATTCGGGCAATTCGCTAACGGCAAAGGGTAAATCGTCTCGATGATATAACGTGTGTCCCCAGAATTTTTTAATTGGAATCTTCGCTAACTCCAATACATTCGTTAATGCCGATTCCACCAATAATTCTTCCGCTGTCACTTCTTCATAGAAAAAAACTGACGATACCTCGAGTTCTTGAGCAAGCTTTGCAACTTCGATTTCAGGCTTTCCCGATCGCACCACTAAGTCACTGCCGAGCGATCGTAACGAAGCCCGTAAATCTGCTATGGATTCCAATAAAAACTGTGCCCGAAATGCTCCGGTCTTCGCAAACCCAAACGGTGTTTTCCCAAATTGCCGATCGTCGAAACAATACACCGGAATAATTTTCGCCCCAGACTGCGCCGCCTTGCATAGCGGTTCGTGGTCATGAATCCGCAAATCATTACGGTACCAAAGAATAATTCGTTTCTCAGCCATGAAAATTTCTGCGCTACTAATACTTAAAATATCAACTTAAAAAGCGATCGTATCCATCAGATACGATCGCCTACACATCTCTAAATTTCAACCATAGCTAAATCTTAACTACAGCTAAATCTCTAGAACGCACTGCTCAACTGACTCGAAACTATATTTTGCGCAAACTGTAATGCAAAAATTGCCAACATTGACGAAATATAAAATCCGCCCAATGGTGGAATAATCGATCGAAACAGATTCAAGTAGGGATCAGTCAACTGGGCCATAGCTTCAAACGGTTGATCCGACCAATTGATACTTGGGAACCAAGTCAACAAAACACGAATCAACAATATTGTGCTGTAGATGCCCAAAAAGGAGGAAATAATAGTTGCAGGATTCAAACTTGATGTCATTGCACGCTCCTCATATGAAACTGATTAGTTCCAAGCTATATAGTTTCTATTTTAACGAGTTTCTCACACTTAGGACAAATCTGGACCCACCCGATGATTAAGGATTACCCGCCCTAGGATGCATCGGGCCTACGATTCATCCGCCATCAGTTCCAATCCTTGTGTGTCGTTCCCCATACTCGATGGGAGTCCTTCTTTAGATGACCCACTACCACCCACTCGTTTCAGTTGATCCCGCACATCATCTATTGCATCATTCAATTGGGCAATCTTATCTTCTAGACTCCGACGAGCGGTGTCAGAATTCGCCAACTCTTGCTCCTCTTGGTTCAGCGGAGCCGATCGGAGTGGCCGCTTTGCCGGTTTTTTCACCTCCGGCAACTGCTCTCTTTTTTCCACGGTCACCTCATCATCCGGCAACCGTTTCACCAAAATCGATCCCAACACTCCACCCACAACGCCCCCAACTACGGCACCCAAGAGGAATCCAGTAGAAAAATTATCTTGCTGACTCATAATTCATCCACCTGATAAGTATTGGTCCTGAAAAATCTAACCTCATCTAACCTCTAAGTGCCAAAGGTCAAGTACCAAAGGTCTAAGTGCCAAAGGTCCGATCGCCCGCATCGCCCAACCCTGGAACAATGTAGCCTTGCTCATTAAGTGTCTCATCGATCGCGGCTGTAAAAATCGTCAAGCTCGGATAGGTCACACTTAACTTTTGCAACGCTGCATGGGCTGCAACCACCGACACAACCCGTACATTGGCTGGATCAACGCCACGAGCCGTCAGTTCATCCATTGCGATCGTCATCGTTCCGCCCGTCGCCAACATCGGTTCCGTAATCACAACACGGGTTCGTGGGTCAAAGCGTTCTGGAAACTTATTCAAATAACACTTTGGCTGAAGCGTAGCCTCATCGCGAACAATGCCTAAATGATAAATCGACGACAACGGTAATAACGACTGCGCTCCATCCAAAAGACTCAAACCTGCCCGCAAAATAGGGACAACAACAACCGGAATTTCGGTATTAATAAACGTTGCAGGACAAGGTGCCAGAGGAGTTTGGACCGTCGTGTCAGTCGTCGGCAACCAATCGCGAACCGCTTCATAAGTCAACCAACGGCCTAACTCGGTCATCGCACTTCTAAACAAAGCCGACGGCGTTCCAGCATCACGAGCAACCCCTAGCCAATGCTTAATCAGGGGGTGGGGTGGAACGTAGACGCGGAGTTGAAGAGTCATAATCTTTCAAATAAAATATTTTTTGACATTACAGTCTGGTAGGAAGCGTAAACCGACATCATTATACTGTGTGGCGTCTAAATTTCTAACGCAACCTTTCAGGTCAGGGCGATCGCAGGGATTGGATCGGGAACATAATCAAACCGAACTAAACTCAATCAAACTAAACAACAAAAAATAATTCTGTTTAATTTATTAAAAGTATCCACTAATACAGCCTTTCATCTTATTGTGAAATATCAATAACTGAGTCCTTACGGTAGTTATATTCCGGCAGACATACGATTGAGATACTTACATTGTTTCTTCATTAAAAAACTTCGTATTCGCTGCTAACTTTACGGAATTTGAATAAGCATACGGGTATCTTAAGTAGGTCACGCCGGATAGACGACCTGTTCGGATATGAACTATTCAGGTAATCTCTTCTATGTCTGAATTAAATCTAGCTTCTTCGTTTAATGCTCCAACACCGAACCTCTTAGATATATTGCTCAAGCCAATTCGCAACTGGATTGACAATGTGGAAATTACTGATCGTGACCGTGCTCATTTACTCTGTAAGCTGATCCCAGCCCAATGTCCATTTGAACGTGATGTCACGGTCTTAGGTCGTAAAGTGGCCCATATTCCACCCATGTGTAAAATCAATCCCCTTTATGACCAATTAGTAGGATTGCGGTTCCGATCCCTTTGTTATCTGGTTGATGTGTGCGGTGAAACCATCTAGGGCCTGTCCCACCATTACAATCACACATGGGATTATGTAGAGGCTCTGATCAAGCCTTTAACCTATGGCTAATAACCTAGTTTCAATTTGCGATCGGTTCAGATGTTTGCCAATGAAGACAAGCTTGGTCAATCGAGGTTCTTCTGGTTTCCAAGGACGATCGTAAAAGTCCTCAAACCGAGATCCCACGCCCTGCACCACCAAACGCATGGCCTTATCTGGGACTGAAACAAAACCCTTGACTCGATAGACTTCCTGCTCAAGTACGATCGTCTCTAGTCCCTCACGTAGTAAAACGGGATCAAAGCTAGCATCAAGTACGATATGCGTTGAATCAATCTCTTCATCGTGATCGTGATCGTCTTCGGCATCATGATGACTCGGACGATCGGCTAAATGATCTTCTACAGCGGCATTAAATCCCAATAGCAAGTCATTCGGAAGATCGCCATCATTGCGCCCATGGACGACCATTTTTACGGCTCTAGGTAACTCAGCTTGAACTAAGGCTTGAACCTGTTTTAATTCTTCCTCTGTCACTAAATCAGACTTGTTCAGTACAACCAAATCGGCACAAGCTAACTGATCTTCAAATAATTCTTGAAGCGGGGTTTCGTGATCCAGGTTGGGATCGGCTTTGCGTTGGGCTTCGAGTGCTGCCAAATCCTTCGCCAATGTTCCGGTTGAGACCGCCTCACAGTCCACCACTGTCACGACCCCATCAACACTCAGAGCATGGCGAATATCTTGCCATTTGAACGCTTTGATCAGAGGTTTTGGTAATGCGAGTCCAGAGGTTTCGATCAAAATACAATCGATTTGATCCCGACGCTCTAGAAGTTGTTGCATAACGGGATAGAACTCTTCTTGAACGGTGCAACACAGGCAGCCATTGGTGAGTTCGACGATGTTGCTCGCCACGATCGGGCCATCTTCCTCATCACAAACTTGACAGGCTTTTAGGAGTTCGCCATCAATTCCCAGCTCTCCAAATTCATTCACCAAGACCGCAATCCGACGACCTTGATTATTTTGTAAGACATTGCGAATCAGGCTGGTCTTGCCGCTACCCAGAAATCCGGTGATGATCGTAACGGGAATTTTTGCTGCCATGAAAGGTTTTGTTACTCAGTGGTATTCAACAGGGTTCAAGTTCATCCTCTTAGAACTCCGGTTCATCCGTCAACTGCTCAATTAATAGCTCCACTTGCGATCGTCGTTCTCCCAAAAACCGATCGCACTCCTTCAAGTAGGCCGCTGCAACCCCAAACTGTTCAAACACATCGTTCAAACTCATATCCCCAGATTCCATGAGTCCCAGAATATCTTCAATTTTTTCGACGGTGCGTTCGTAGTTCCAGGGTTCGGTGGTTTTGGTTTTGCGTGAGACGGCCATTTTACAATTCTCCTAAGTCCTAAGATTTGTGTTTCCTGAGTTTTTGATTGAAGCGAACGCTAAGCGTCGATCGCCCTGCCTTCGATCGCAATAATTTTCGCCGTCGCCCGCCCCGCCCCCAATTGCAGTTCGACCGTTTGCCCGATTGTCAAGTCCGTTGTCGATCGCACCACCGTCTGCGGGTCAGCCAATTCCGATCGCACCACTGCATAGCCTCGTGCCAAAACTGAATGGGGATCAAGCGCCGTTAGTTTGGTTTCCAGGCGGGTCTGGGTGGATTGATGGTGGGCAAGCTGCGATCGCATGGATTGAATAATCTGTTGCTTGAGCCAGTGGAATTGCTGTTGGGCTTGGTCCAGTTGCCGATCAGGCCGCACCAGTCGCAGCCGTCGTTGGAATTGCTGAAGTTTGTCTTGATGATGGGAAATCGCATAATTCACCGAGTCTTGCACAGACATCACCCGGTGCAAATGCTGATCCGTCAACGCTTGAAGATCTGGCACTACGACTTCAGCCGCTGCCGTGGGGGTGTGAGCCGCATAATCTGCTGCCAAATCCGCTAGAGACTCATCACGATCGTGTCCAATTCCCGAAATAATAGGAATAGTGCAAGTTGCGATCGCCCGAACCACTCGTTCATCATTAAAGCAAGCCAAATCCTCCGTCGCCCCCCCGCCCCGCGCCAAAATTATCACCTCCGCCCTTCCATCACCCATCACCCGATCGATCGCCTTGGTAATGGAATTCGGGGCCGTCTCACCCTGAACCGTTGCCGGAGACAATAACACCGTTAAACCGGGATAGCGATTGAGTAGCGTGGTTTGAATATCGCCCCAAGCCGCTGCATTCGGGGATGTGACGACGGCGATCGTCTGGGGATGGTTGGGCAAGGGTAGCTTTATGTCGGGATCAAAAAGACCTTCTTCATAAAGCCGATCGCGCAATTGCTGATACCGCAAGGCTTGCAACCCTTCGCCCGCCGATCGGATTTGGACGACGCTTAGTTGGTAACGGCTCTGTTGCGCGTAGGTTTTAACACTGGCGAGAACAATAACCTGTTCCCCCGGTTGCGGCTTCACCTCAAGCCGTTGATCATAGCTACTCCAAACCACGCAGGCGATCGCTTGATTTGAGGCGGGGTCTTGCAGGGTGAAATAGGTGCCTTTCCCGCTACGGTTGACGCTAGAAATCTCCCCCAACACCCAAATCTTCTGAAGATTTAAATTGTCTTCCAAACACTCCTTGATGTATAGAGCGACGCTCTCCACGGTCAGCGTGCCTTGGGGAATGTTGGAGGTGCCTTGGGAGGTGCCTTGAGAACGAGTAGCCGATCGCCCCGATTTCGAGGCAGTCACCCCAGATCCGGCGAACTCGCTCAAATCCAGCCCATCCAACTCAAATCCATCTAGCTGTAATGGCGCATCAAATCCAGGTTTATATGCGCCAGATTTGACCGTAGCTGTGGTCTGTGCTGATTTTTTTGCCATTGAGTCTTTCATCTCCTGCCTCTCAAACCCATCAGACAATTATGTCGTGAGTACGGTGTAAGGTGCGTTGCCAATTATTTACAAAGCCATTTTGTGAATTATATAAGTATATTTGTTCTACTTTCAAGAGTCTATGATATGTTTGTTCTATCGAAGAACAACTGTGATATAAGAGTGAGGTAAGAACCTTGGCTAAAGAATCGCTAGAATTAGAAGTATCCGTGACCGACGTTGCGGATGTCGATCTATCAGTGGCAGAAAATTTGCCAAGTTCAAAGAATTCCACACGTTCTAAGGACAGTTCCAGAATGCCACCAAAAGCAACCCCTGCGGATAATGCCGCTAGCAAGGCAAGTGCAGAAAAACAGAAAGCGCTTAGTCTTGTCCTCGGCCAAATTGAGCGTAACTTCGGCAAGGGCAGCATTATGCGCCTTGGTGATGCTACCCGGATGAAAGTCGAGACGATTCCCAGTGGTGCATTGACTCTGGATTTAGCGCTGGGTGGCGGGTTGCCTCGTGGTCGTGTGGTCGAAATTTATGGCCCTGAAAGCTCCGGCAAAACGACTGTCGCGCTTCATGCGATCGCTGAAATGCAGCGTAGTGGAGGAGTTGCGGCCTTTGTTGATGCGGAACATGCCCTCGATCCAACCTATGCCGCTGCGCTTGGTGTAGATATTAATAACCTTCTAGTGTCACAACCGGATACTGGGGAATCTGCGCTGGAAATCGTGGACCAGTTGGTGCGATCGGCGGCAGTGGACATTGTGGTAATTGACTCGGTGGCGGCGCTGGTGCCTCGAGCCGAGATCGAAGGCGAAATGGGCGACCACCACGTTGGTTTGCAGGCGCGTCTCATGAGCCAAGCGCTGCGGAAGATTACCGGGAGCATTGGTAAATCTGGCTGTACGGTAGTATTTTTGAACCAATTGCGTCAAAAAATTGGTGTCACTTACGGAAGCCCTGAAACGACGACAGGCGGACAGGCGCTGAAATTTTATGCATCGGTGCGGTTAGATATTCGTCGGATTCAGACTCTGAAACGAGGGAATGAAGAGTACGGAATTCGCGCCAAAGTGAAAGTGGTCAAAAATAAAATTGCACCTCCGTTCCGAATTGCAGAATTTGATGTGATTTTTGGTAAGGGAATTTCAACGTTGGGTTGTTTGGTTGACCTAGCTGAAGAAACGGGTGTGATTACTCGTAAGGGCGCTTGGTATAGCTACAACGGTGACAACATCAGCCAAGGTCGTGACAACGCGATTAAATATGTTGAAGAGAAGCCTGAGTTTGCCAAGGAACTTGAAGTTCTAGTTCGTCAAAAACTGGAAATGGGTGCTGTTGTTTCTGCAAACTCTGTGGTTCAACCGGATACGGGTGATGACGACGAAGAGGGTGATGATTTTGATCCCACCACGATGTAAAGCTCAGTCTTGAGTAGACGAGTCTTGAGTAGACGATCGGATTCGTTCACAATAGCTGGATTAATTCCTGGATTAATTCATAGTATAAAAATGGGGGTTCTCCTAGAATTGCCGTGGTCGGTATCCAGATATAGCGTTCATCGATTGGCTGTAAAATCAAGATGTTAGCCAGCAAGCGAGGGGCCTCATGGAGAATCAGATTCACATTCCACTCGATTTACCGGATGTCCGCCTC
>JAPLHZ010000028.1 GCA_026389365.1 Cyanobacteriota bacterium | reverse complement strand
TCGGAAATTTGTTTTAATTGAGTGATGAGGGACATGGACTGACCAACGATTACAATATCAGTCCATCCTCATTTTCTTAGCACTGAATGATATAAATCTAGGCCCATTTATTTTATTTCCCTAGTATGAAACCGCCCTGCTTCACAAGGGGGATTTAGGGGGATCGGGTCTTTTGAACTCAACGCAAGATCGTTTCACTTGTTCTATGATGAGATGAATCCAAGTGAAATGAATCCAAGATTTTTTACCCAGTAGCCTTTCACCCAAGTCGCCTTCAGTAGCCATGGTCACGTCCCTTCCAGTTGGTATCACTGCTGAGATTATCTATCCCGATCGTGATGGCAATCCCATGTCCGACAATACAAAACAGTTTTCCTGGATCGTCAAAATCAAAGAGAACATGGAGTTACTCTGCGCTGATGATCCAAATATTTTTGTGGCAGGGGATTTATTGTGGTATCCCGTTGAAGGCAACAACAAGCTCTGTCAAGCGCCCGACGTAATGGTCGCGATCGGTCGTCCTAAAGGCTATCGCGGTTCCTATCAACAATGGAAAGAGGACGATATTACACCTCAGATCGTTTTTGAAATCTTGTCTCCTGGCAATCGAATGGGAGAAATGAACCGAAAATTCCGGTTCTACGAGCAATATGGGGTTGAAGAATACTACATCTACGACCCAGACCGAGAAGACTTTAATGCTTGGATCCGAGTTGACGATCGCCTAGAATCCATAGATTTTCGGGGCAGTTTTACCAGTCCCCTACTAGAAATTCGATTTGAACTTGAAGAGAATTATGGTTCACTCGTGATTTATCGACCCGATGGTGAGCCTTTTATGGACTTTGTGGATAATGCTCGACTACGGCAAGCAGCAGAAAATCGGGCGACTCTCGCTGAAATCCAAGCCCAAAAATTAGCTGTAAAACTTCGGGAACTCGGAATCGATCCGGAGTCGGTGTAATCTCGATCGCTATGGAAATCCCGCTTCAATCTCTCTATAACGGCACCTGGTTCAAACTGATCTGTGGTGCCAGTTCTCAACATATTCCGACCATTCGGAGTTGTGCTGTGGCCTACGCGATCGCAGGAGCAGACTGCATTGATCTCGCCGCAGATCCAGCTATTGTAATGGCCGTAAAAGAAGCGATCGCCACCATTCAACCCGACTACCCAACCGTTAATCCTTGGCTCATGGTCAGCCTAAATGATGGCGAAGATCCCCATTTTCGCAAAGCCACATTTGATTCTGAAACCTGTCCAAAGGATTGCGATCGGCCCTGCGAAAAAGTCTGCCCCACCGACGCGATTAAATTTTTACCCAGTTTTTCCGGCGTAGTCGATGCACTTTGCTATGGCTGCGGGCGCTGTTTGCCCATTTGTCCGATTCAGACCATTCAAGCAAGGCCTTATGTTTATACCCCCGAAGTCATTGTGCCAATGATGTTAGCGTTGGGAATCGATGCGATCGAAATTCATACCCAAATTGGTCGGACCGAAGACTTCACACGTCTTTGGCAAACCATCAAGCCGAAAATTCATCAGCTCAAATTACTCGCCGTAAGCTGTCCCAACGGTCCGGGAATGGTGCAATATTTGCAAGAGTTGAGCCAAATTTTATCACCGCCAAACGATCCATTACCCTGCCCATTGATCTGGCAAACGGACGGCAGGCCCATGAGCGGCGACATTGGTGACGGGGCAACGCGGGCTTGCATCCATTTAGGGCAAGCTGTTTTAGCCTTAGATTTGCCGGGATTTGTTCAGCTAGCGGGTGGAACAAACAATCACACAGTGCCTAAACTGACACAATTAGGGTTATTCCCCCCCCAAGGCGATCGGCATTTAGCGGGGATTGCCTACGGAAGCTATGCCCGATCGCAACTCCAACCTGTCCTACAGCAATTAGAGGCCTTGGGGATCAACCGTCTTGAGGAATCCCCCGATCTCTTAGAAGAAAGCGTTAAAATAGCAAGTAAGCTCACCGCAGCGCTCAAACGTGAACGAAGCCCAAAATCTGGATAAGCTCTAACTAGCCCATTTTCCGATCCGTTTTCCAAATAGTTGTCCCAACGTTTTTGAAACGATTACCTATGACTGAATCGCGCGACGATTTTGAGCTTGCTCCTTCTATTCCGTTAGAAAGTATTCCGCTAGAGGCTAGTCTCCGAGAGGATATTTTGCCCGACAGTGACGATGCGATCGTTCCCATGACTGCCGAGGAAGCGGCGTTGAGTGCGGAAGCGGCGATCGTTGAAAGTCGCATTACCGATGATTTGAATAAGCTGCTGGAGATGCTGCCCACTGACCTGCGGGATAAGCTTTATGCCCATCCCGACAAAGCCCAACTGATTGAAGTCGTGATGGATTTGGGTCGTCTTCCAGAAGCCCGGTTCCCCAATAAAGCCGAGTATTTGAGCGATCGGCCCATCACCCAAACCGACCTTGAAGACTGTATCAAAACGATCGGGGACTTCGGCGGCGACAATCGGGCCGGCATCGAACGAACCCTCCACCGAATTAGCGCCATTCGCAACCGTCGGGGCGACGTAATTGGGTTGACCTGTCGAGTTGGTCGCGCTGTTTTCGGAACCATCAGCATGATTCGAGATTTAGTCGAAAGCGGTAAATCGATTCTTATGCTCGGTCGGCCTGGTGTGGGCAAAACAACGGCTTTGCGAGAGATTGCCCGTGTCCTCGCTGACGATTTGGGCAAGCGCGTCGTGATTATTGATACCTCCAATGAAATTGCAGGAGATGGTGATGTCCCCCATCCAGCGATCGGTCGTGCCCGTCGGATGCAAGTCGCGAAACCCGAGTTGCAGCACCAAGTCATGATCGAGGCGGTGGAAAACCACATGCCCGAAGTGATTGTGATTGATGAAATTGGGACAGAACTAGAAGCGATCGCCGCTCGGACAATTGCAGAACGGGGGGTTCAGTTGGTGGGGACCGCCCACGGAAACCAGCTAGAAAATCTGATGAAAAATCCGACCCTTTCCGACTTGATCGGCGGGATTCAGTCGGTGACCTTGGGAGATGACGAAGCCCGTCGGCGCGGATCCCAAAAAAGTGTCCTAGAACGAAAAGCGCCCCCCACCTTTGAAGTTGCCGTCGAAATGCTGGAGCGTCAAACCTGGACCGTTCATGATGAGGTGGCCCAGACCGTTGATATGTTACTGCGCGGACGACAGCCTAATCCTCAAGTGAGATCCGTCGATCGGTCTGGCAAGGTCACGATCGCCAACGAATCGGGCGGACCCGTCGCCACTCCACCCCGAAACCGCAATGTCCGAATGGTGCCCTTGGGCGGTCAAGGCGGTGACTATGCAAATCCGAACAATGGCTATGGTACAAGCAATAGCAGCGGAAATTATGGAGTCGCTGGAAATTCTAGTGGCGGACGCTATGGGAGTGGCGGTTATGGGAGTTCCCGGATTCCCAGTGGTGGCGGCAATGTCGTCGTTCCAGAACAGCCCTTTGGCTGGCGATCCAATGGCCGCATGACCCCCATGTCAAATGCCAGCCCAGAACGGCGGGAATTTGAATCACTTCTGGAATCAAAGATTGGCAACAGCTTTGACGATTTGGATATCACCGAAACCTCCTTCGGACCCAATGGCGAAGAGTTGCCGCTAAAAGTCTATCCCTACGGCATCGGGCGACATCAGTTAGACCAACTGATTTCAACCCTGAATCTACCCATTTATCTCACCAAAGATATGGACGATGCGGATGCGGTCTTGGCCCTACGATCGCACATCAAAAACCATTCCAAACTCCGTCACATCGCCAAAGCGCGCCAAATCCCAATTCACACCCTTAAATCGAGCAGCATTCCCCAAATTGCAATCGCATTGCGGCGATTGTTGTCCATGGAAGACCTGCACGATCCAGACTCATTGGATCTCACCGCCTTCACCCGAACAGAGGACAACGACGAAATCGAAGCTCTAGAAGAAACTCGACTGGCGGTAGAACAAATTGTCATTCCAAAAGGTCAACCCGTGGAGCTGCTGCCCCGATCGTCCCTGATTCGTAAAATGCAACATGAACTGATTGAACATTACCATCTGAAATCTCAGAGTTTTGGCGATGAACCCAATCGACGACTGAGAATCTACCCAGCATAAAATCTGATTAATCCAATTCGAGGTGAGGGATCTAGCTACTTAACGTCAGTTTTGGATAAGGTAGACGGCTAGAAAAGGCAAAAAAAGGAGGATCCGTTAGGCTGAAGTTGTAAACCAATCAGCAGGTTCCTCCCCTATGTCTAGCTTAGAAGAACTGTTTTGCCCTGTCGATGATTTTTG
>JAPLHZ010000324.1 GCA_026389365.1 Cyanobacteriota bacterium | reverse complement strand
GGCTTATGACTTCGTGTCACAAGAATTGCGAGCAGCGGAAGACCCTGAATTTGAAACGTTCTACACGAAGAACATTCTTCTGAACGAAGGCATCCGCGCTTGGATGGCGACTCAAGATCAACCCCACGAGAAGTTTATTTTCCCAGAGGAGGTCCTGCCACGTGGTAACGCTCTCTAATCAAAATTTTGTAGGAACTCGCGACCAAGAATCCAGTGGATTTGCTTGGTGGTCTGGTAATGCACGTCTGATCAACCTTTCCGGTAAGTTGCTCGGCGCACATGTCGCCCATGCTGGCCTGATTGTGTTCTGGGCGGGCGCAATGACGCTGTTTGAAACCGCGCATTTCATCCCTGAAAAGCCGATGTATGAGCAGGGCTTGATCCTGTTGCCACACATCGCAACTCTCGGCTGGGGCGTTGGTCCTGGTGGTGAAATCATCGATACCTTCCCGTACTTCGTCGCAGGTGTGTTGCACTTGATTTCGTCGGCGGTTCTAGGCTTGGGTGGAATCTATCACGCAGTTCGTGGTCCTGAAACGTTGGAAGAATATTCCACATTCTTCGGCTATGACTGGAAAGACAAGAACCAAATGACGAACATCATTGGGTATCACCTTATCCTCTTGGGTGGTGGTGCATTCCTTCTGGTGGCGAAAGCAATGTTCTTTGGCGGTGTGTATGATACTTGGGCACCCGGCGGCGGCGACGTTCGAGTCATTACTAATCCCACGTTGAACCCGGCTGTGATTTTCGGCTATCTCCTCAAAGCTCCCTTTGGCGGCGAAGGCTGGATCATCAGTGTAGACAACATGGAAGACCTGATCGGCGGACACATCTGGATCGGATTTATCTGCATCTTCGGTGGAGTCTGGCACATCTTGACTAAGCCATTTGGCTGGGCACGTCGTGCATTGGTCTGGTCTGGTGAAGCTTACCTTTCCTACAGTCTCGGCGCGTTGTCCTTCATGGGCTTCATCGCAGCGGTTATGGTTTGGTACAACAACACTGCTTACCCAAGTGAATTCTTCGGTCCAACAGGTCCAGAAGCATCTCAAGCGCAAGCAATGACCTTCCTAGTTCGTGACCAAAAGTTGGGTGCAAACGTAGGTTCTGCCCAAGGTCCAACGGGTCTTGGTAAGTACCTGATGCGTTCTCCGACTGGCGAGATCATCTTTGGTGGCGAAACCATGCGTTTCTGGGACTTCCGTGGTCCTTGGTTGGAGCCTTTGCGTGGACCGAATGGTCTGGATCTTGACAAAATCAAGAACGACATTCAACCTTGGCAAGCTCGTCGTGCGGCTGAATATATGACGCACGCACCTTTGGGTTCCTTGAACTCGGTGGGCGGAGTTGCAACCGAAATTAACTCGTTTAACTATGTGTCTCCTCGGGCATGGTTGGCTTGTTCTCACTTCGTGTTGGGCTTTTTCTTCTTGATCGGCCATCTCTGGCACGCAGGTCGCGCACGTGCGGCGGTTGCGGGTTTTGAGAAGGGTATCGATCGTGAAACTGAAGCAACGCTTTCGATGTCGAACTTAGACTAGTTTTTTAACTCAGTCTTTAATAAAGCGGCTCCTGAATTTCAGGGGCCGCTTTTAGTTTTGGGTTGTTTGGAAGATGGATCGGTTTGAATTAGGGGAAATATTGAGATTAGTGTATAGATTCAGGAGTCCAACTATGAACATCACTTATCACGATCGGACTAAACTCATTCTCGAAGCACGACTGCCTCCAAAAGTCCGAGTCACGATGTTTTGCTTGAGCAGCGTTATGAGTTTAGCGATGGTGCTACTTGCTTCTAATATTGTGGCTGATGTTGGGACTAAGCGCTTATCCTGTTCAAGAACCGAAGCCTCTCGAATTCAGCCGTTTCGGTTGCTCAAAGCTAAATCTTCATTACCTAAACTATCAAAATCTTTAGCGACTTGCGCTGTTCGGGAGTCCAAATATTTTGGTTTAGTTCAATCTCCTCCTCGATCGTTTGAGCAAGTGCAAGAAGCTCAAGCTCAGTCATCTCGAAATCCAGATGGCGGGTCGATTACTATTAATGATGAAACTATTCCTATACTGGATCACAGGTTGCTGTTTACGATCAGTAATGGTTCCGCTGTTACAGTGTTTGATTCCGATCGGGTGTATGGCTCGAATGGATATCAAAGTCTTGCAGATGGATTTAATGAATTTATTCAGTCCGATCGCCCGACGTTACGCATCCAAGAAGATAGGCGTTTTACATCTCAGACTTTGACTCTATTGATGTTGCCGCTTATATTTTTATTTATGTCATTGTTATTTTTATATGGGTCACTACTTTTTAAGACCGTGACGTTCGATCGGACTTTGATGCAAATGAAGCGTGAATTCCGTTGGCTGTTTGTGAAGCGATCGAAGTCTCATTCCATTACAGGGGTCAAAGACGTGACGATCTCGGACGAAGATCCAGATAACTACATTCTGTCCTTATCTCCGAAAAGTAATTATCCATTTTTTAGGATGCTCTCTAGTAGTAAATCCGAACTGGAAGTCGTCGCCAATGCCATTCGATCGGTTTTGAATTTGCCTAAGCCTTGAATTAAAAAGCGATCGATCTTTTATAAAGCGAGTCCTGAATTTTAGGGGGCCGTTCTATAAAAAAGTACTCACGATCGCACAAAACTTGTGAGAGAACTTGGCTTTTTCAGTGGCAAAGATCCCCTAATTCTTTGTAATCAGATTTGGGCTTCACATGGCAATTCTTTGTATTTATCAAAAACTACAGCTTGATTGCGTCCCTTCTTTTTAGCGCGATACAGAGCGATATCCGCTTGAGCGATCAGTGTTGATGATTGTTGTTCAGGACTTGGTATGAGACTAGTAATACCAACACTAGCCGTAACCACATTGCTGATATCAGAATTGTGGTGAGGAATCTCTAGATTGGCGATCGTACTACGAAGTTGCTCAGCGACTATGATTGCGCCATTAAGATCAGTATTTGGTAAGATTACGACAAATTCTTCACCGCCATAGCGTGCCAGAAGATCGGCAGGACGATATAAAGTTTTTTCTAGAGCTTGGGCGACCGTCTTTAAACACTCATCGCCAGTTTGATGTCCATAGCAGTCGTTGTAACGCTTGAAATAGTCGATATCAATTAACAATAAAGACATTGGTTGCTGCTCTCGTCTCAGTCGTTGCCATTCAATTCTGAGGCGATCGTCAAAGCAACGCCGATTGGCAATTTGGGTTAAGCCATCACGATTAACGAGCTTTTCTAATTCCAGATTTGCTTGTTTGAGAGAAGTTTCACTTTGCTGCAATTTTGCAGTTCGCTCCATTACTTGACTCTCAAGATTTTCGATCGATTGCATAAGCAATAACTGCGCCTCTATTCGCTCATCTGTTACTGCCGATACAATCAGGGATGTTAATGCAAATACTGCCATAAAAGATTGTAATAGCAGCAGTGATTCATTTGGGGAGACGTTGTTACAAAATCCATAGCCGTGAACAGAAGAAGAAATAGCAATTAGAGAAACTACACTAGCAAACAAACTCGCAAAAAACTTGCCACAGCGACTAACTGTCCAGATCAAAATCGGCAGCAGTAAATACTCCACTCGGTAGCTATACCCAAAACCAACCCAACCAACCAATAGAAGAGAGATTAGAACTAATCCAACTTCCCATATGTTTAGCCGGCGTTCGACTTTCCGAGATTTGTTGCATAGCAGAATTGTTGGCGTGAAAATCAAATGCGCGATCGCACTTGCAATCCACCATGTCAGCCAACTAATGCCATAGTTAGGCCAAGGAACTAAACCCGCTATACAGATACTAGTGATACCAATTGTCGCAGATACAATCGGTGAAAAAATCGCTGCTATAACATACAAAAGAACTGTATCAACGTGACTAAAAATATTCTTGTGTTTTGCAAATTTCTTAATTAGATGCTATCGGAAATTAGTCTAATGAGCTAAATTCAGAATACTAAGGCCCTAGATAAGGTTTGACATCATGAAAATGAGCTACAGGGATCTAGAAGGAAAACCAAAAACGCTGCAAAGCCTGACAGGTCTGAATCCG
>JAPLHZ010000143.1 GCA_026389365.1 Cyanobacteriota bacterium | reverse complement strand
TTTGATGTGAATCGTCTCTTTCAACGCCTCACTCTCGACCTTAATGGGTATACGCGATTTCCAGCAACCTAAATTCCCTAGGATTGTCAATTGCCTTCAAACCACATCTAGCGTCCTCCACGGGAATTCTGGGAGAACCGAAACAAAAGTGAACTTTTGCTCATCCTATGGTTAACAAAGGAGTGCAAAGATTTCAATAGCAGCCCGATCGCACACCCCGATCGCTCCCAAACCTTTCTGAACTTCTTGATAATCCTGCAATACTTTCTCTCTCGCTGGACCGAATAGAAGCGCTATTGATTCTTTGACAATCCGATCGACATTAGCTTCTTCCTGTAGTAGTTCTGGAACAACTGTTCGCATTAAAACTAGATTCACGGGGGATGCAAACGTGATTTTGACCTTGAGAATATTGCGTCCAGCCCAAGCAGTAAAACGACTAATTCGGTAAATGGCAACTTGAGGAATATTTAAAAGCGCAAGTTCAAGATTCACCGTACCCGATTTTGTAATGGCCAGATCCGCCGCCGCGATCGCCATTTGGGTATCTTCTCTAGAAATTAATTTTGCATTTAGACCGTAGGATTGAACCGCAGATTTAATGGCTTCACGATACCGATCGAGGGCTAGGGGAATATAAAATTTTGCATTTGGAACCTGATCTTGAATCGCTCGTGCTGCTTCAAAAATTGTCGGCATCAGAAACTTTAATTCTTGCTTGCGGGAGGCCGGAGATAGAACGATCGCCTGTTCTTCAGGTGGAATCCCTAAGCTCTTACGGGCCACTTCACGACTGGGAGCTGAGGCAAGCCGATCGACTAGGGGATGGCCAACCCAAGTCACACTTGCCCCCTGATTTTTGTAATATCGTGCTTCCTCTGGAAAGATTGCAAGTAACCGATCGGTAATGCTCACAATCTCATTGGTGTTTTTGTCATTCATCGACCAAACCCATTCCTGGGGCGCAATGTAATAAACAATGGGGCAATTGGGAAACTGCGATCGTATAAATTGTCCCATGCCAAGATTGGCCCCAATGTAATCAATCAAAATGACGAGATCAGGAGGATTTTCTCGAAGTTGCTGCTTGGCATAGCGCTGCATTTTTAACGTCGGCAGAATGTAAGGCACGGCCTCCAATAAGCCAATGGAACTTAAGGCGATCGTATTCCCTAAAAGATGGGCACCCGCCGCTTCCATTCGATCGCCGCCTAAGGCCACAATCTCCAGATCAATTCCGTCAAGCCTCGCTTTTTTAAGCAATGCTGTCACGAGCATTGAACCCTGGAGATCACCGGAAACTTCTCCGGTACTAATAAAAATCCGTTTTTTCACGACTTACCCTTCACAACCAACTTACCCTCGACCTGGAATCAAGCCCCGGCGACCCGGTAGCTGTGACAGATGAATAAATTTGCTTAAATGCTCGACATAATCATTGTCATTCAACGATTCAAGTTTTTCGAGAGATTCAGCAAACGTATATTCCGATCGATATAGGAGTCTAAAGGCTTGCTTCAGCGATCGCAACACTTCGCCGTCTTGCAAATCACCAATGCCTGCCCGTTTCAACCCCACCAAATTCAGCGCCCGCACTCGTGATGGATTGCCTTCAATCATCGTAAACGGGGGCACATCACGATCGATACGAGTCATGCCGCCCACCATGGACAAACGGCCAATATGAACAAATTGATGCACCCCCAAAACGCCGCTAATTCTGGCCCCGGACTCCACATGGACATGTCCCGCGAGAGCCACCGAATTGGCAATAATGACGTGATCTTCCAAAATGCAGTTGTGACCGATGTGGGTATAACCCATAATCAGATTGTTATTGCCAATTCGGGTGATTTCGTCGCCGCGTGTGGGACGGTGAATGGTGACGTATTCACGAATTTGGTTGCCGTCGCCAATCCGAACTGGACCGAGCGATCCGTCGTATTTCAAATCTTGCGGCTCTAGCCCAATCGCGGCCCCCGGAAATAGTTGATTTCGTTCGCCAATGTGGGTATCTCCATCAAGGACAACATGAGGTGCAATAACTGTACCCGCGCCAACTTTGACCTTAGGCCCAATGACCGCATAGGGTCCAACTTGGACTGTCGGATGGAGTTCAGCGCCGGAATGAATAACAGCAGTCGGATGAATCAGGGTTGCCATAGAACCTATCGCAGGGTGTGATTGCCTGACAAACATCAGTAGTGAGCCACGGTTCCAAATCAGTTGAAATTAAAAACACTCTTCAGGTTTGTAATTTCAACTGTTGTTTACACAAGCTGACGATCGTAGGCGGTTTTGGGTGATGAACGGTGTGTGAGGTGCTGAGTAAAACAATTAGACCACAGAGTTCCTTTTACGACATGTATCGGATGAACTTATGGTCTAACTTTCTATTCCACAAGGGCAAACATCAAGTCGCCCTCGCAGGCCAGTTTGCCCTCGACCTCAGCGCGTCCTTTCATCTTTCCAAAACGACGACCCCGAAGAGAAATCAGTTCCACAGTCATGATGAGTTGGTCTCCAGGAACCACAGGACGACGAAATCTAACGTTGTCAATTCCGGCAAACATAAAAAGTCCAGCGGGCATATCGGCCATCTGGCGCAGGACCACGCCGCCAACTTGAGCCATGGCCTCGACTATCAACACCCCCGGCATAATGGGCCGACCTGGAAAATGACCTTGAAATTGGGGTTCATTCATCGTGATATTTTTGAGACCCACAGCCAGTTTTCCGGGCACGAAGTCAATGATCCGATCGACCAATGCAAAGGGAAATCGATGGGGCAACATCTCATGAATTTCTTCAACGGAGAAGGTCGTTTTGATGGGTGCTGTATCAAGGGCAATGTCTATTGCAATGTCGGGGGCGGCTTCGCTGAGGGTGGTGGGATCTAGAGTGGTGGGCATAGGTTTTTTGGGACGCGAGTAATTTAAAGGGCGACCAGTTTCTGGGCCAATTGGGTATGGAGACGATGGCTGGCTTTGTAGGCCAAGTAATGGGCGATCGGCAAATCGGCAACCAAGCTCAAATCACCGATTAAGTCTAAGAGTTTATGACGAACGGGTTCATTTGCAAATCGCAGGGGCGGATTAATCCAACCCTCTGGGCCGCAAACCAAGGCGTTATCTAGGCTCCCGCCTTTGATTAGACCGGCGGTTTGAAGCTGTTCGATTTGGTGGGCGAGGCCGAACGTTCGGGCCGGGGCGATCGCACTTGAAAAAGGTTCGATCGCTGGCGACCAACTGTGCCACTGATTGCCAATGGCGTTCAGATCGAAGTCGATGCCATAACTAAACCGCAATTCGATCGAGGGGATTGCTGCGACGAATATATCGCCTTCGTGAATCCAAATCGGTTCCTGGAGAACAGGCCGATCGTATTCTTCTCCAATGACTTGAGTTCCCACGGATTGAATGGCTTTAATCCATTCAATCGCAGACCCGTCAAGCAAGGGCATTTCACCCCCATCAACCTCAATGAGAATGTCCGTAACCCCCCCCCCCCATAATGCGGCCAGAAGATGCTCGACAGTCCGAACACTGCCGTTGGGGGTCACGAGTTCGGTGGAGAGCATGGTCTGTTGAACTAAGTTCACTTGGGCGGGAATTTCAGGGCGATCGGGTAAGTCCGATCGGACAAATCGAATTCCTGATCGATCGATCGCGGGAATCAACGTCACAGTGGTAATTTCACCGGAATGTAGCCCAACTCCTTGGCAAGTGACAGCGCTGGTTAGCGTTGTGGGAATAATGGTGGCGGTTAGAGAGGTCGTCATTAGAAGCGTTCACCAATCCCAAAGTGGAATCGGCCCTGGCCCCGATCGCTAAATCCGTAGTCAATCCGAATGGGGCCAAGGGGCGACTGAATCCGCAGCCCAAGTCCGTAACCAACGCCGCTGCCCGGTTTACCTCGCAGTCCCGCAGGATTTCCTTTAAGCGAAGCTCCAGTCCCGAAATCAGTTCCAGCATCAACAAACAGCGCACCCGAAATCACGGAGAACACCGGAAAACGATATTCTACGGTCCCTTGCAGGAAGCTCTTACCTGAACCCACATCGCCTTCCTCATACCCCCGGATAGAATTACTTCCTCCAAGAGAGAATGCTTCATAGGGCGGTAAAGTCCCTAGAGCTGTTCCGGCTTGAATGTTGAATGCGAAGCTCTGAGGGCAGTCGGGAACCGCAGCATTGGCACGACATCCTGGAGAGAATTTCAGGAGACGGGTTGGAATGTATTGGCTGTAGCTGCCGCGTAGACGGTTGAAGAAAATGCTGCCACTGCCAATAGGGACGGATTGCTCAGTGCTGAAGCGCAACAGAGATCCACTGGTGGGACGGAGGGCATCGTTGCGCAAGTCTCGGGCAAACCCAAGCTGAAAGGTTAGTAAATCATCTCGACTGGTGCCGCTGGTGCTGAGGTCCGAGCCTGTTGCGCCTGTGGCGATATTATAGATTCCAGTAATGGGATCAAGACGGAACTGTGGGGCGGCAGGATTGATTAGAGTTCCACCGCTGTCTTGGATGCGGATGCTCTGGTATTGGACTCCAAGGGAGCTAGTCCAGGGCGATCGTTCAAAGACATTTTTAGAGAGTGGACGGGCAAAACTGACCCCAAATCCAGTCCGTAAAATTCGGGCAACTTCAGTATTTGTGCCGCCTGTGGAGACCTGAACATTCTGCCCACCGTCATAAATCAGAGAAAGGCTGCGACGGCGGAATCCGTTGACCGTGTAGCTGGTGCGATAGGGATCGCCCGCAATCCAAGGATCGGAGAAGCTTGCATCAAGCAATAATTCCCGTTCGCCCAGTTGAAATTCTGCGCCGAGTTTTTGGTTGTTTCCGCCCAAATTCTGTTGTTGGTAGCTGATGGTTCCAAACAGTCCACTGGCTGAACTGACCCCGGCTCCAGCGGCAATGGATCCCCCATTCCGTTCTACAACATTCACATTTACGATCGCATTACGAGGATCTTCTCCCGGATCCAGCGACAATTTCACATCTTCAAAGATTCCCAAGGTAGACAATCGGCCCAAGTCTTTCTCTGCTGTTTTCCGGTTAAAGACTTTTCCTGGCTTGGTCTCCATTTCCCGGAGCACAATGAAATCACGAGTGCGGCCATTGGGCTTACCCTCTTTATTTAGCTGCTCTTTGCCTTCTTTATCGAAGAACCGAACGCGGACTTTTTCAATGTTGCCTTCCGCGACTTGCAACGTCACCACGCCGTTGTCTGCAACCTTGGGCAGGTCAGTCACCTGAGCCAACACGTAGCCTTGATCTTGGTAGCGTTTGGTCAACTCCTGCACGCCGCGTTGTAAATCGCCGTAGTTGAGCGTGTTGCCATATTGAGGCTTGAAGATCTCATCAACGGTATTTTGTTGAACTAAAGCACTGCCATCAACCCGGACACCCTTCAAAATTGGGTTGGGTTGGACTTGAAAGGTGACACGAACACCGAGGGGCGTGTCTTTGGGATCGGCTTGCACATTGGCAAAGAAGCCTGTTGCAAAAATGGCATTAATGTCTTCTTGAAGTTGAGTCCGGGTTGCCGTTTGGCCCGGTCGGGTTTTGATGACGCGGTAAACTTCGTCTTCGAGTTCTTGTTTGCCAGCTCCCGTGACGAGGACTTCACCAACTAGAACGCGGGCTTCCGATTCAGGTGCGGGGCTACCCGGAGGAGCGGTAATGGTGGGAAGTTCTGGAGCGCGGCTAGGGGTCGGCGTAACTTGGGGAGCAGTTGCAGGGGGGGCCTCGATCGGTTGAGTGGTCGGGGGTTTAACAAGACCGTCAGGTGTAATTCTGATTTGATTGGGTGATTCTTGGCCAGATTGAGCCAAAACAGTTGGGGTAGGAGTAACGATCGCGGGTTCGGTGGGCTTTACATCTGAGCCAGTGGCAGTGTAAGCGATCGATCGAGTCCCGCCCGACTCCTTTGCAGTGGCCACTGCGACTGAGACATTGGCAACAGGGGCCACAGATTTAGCCGCCTCAGACTCAGACGAGAATAAAGACTGTCGTATTTGGATGCCGTTTGTCCCCAACCGAGAGTCGGTTGAGGCATCTGCGCGGTGGACTTCAGGGACCGCGATCGCCGCAGTGGTCGCCAACAGAACTAACCAAACTTGAGAAAAACGCCGATCACGCACGATCAATTCACTCCTAAAACACACCAACAGCAATTCATCAACATCTGGTGCATGAGATTGGGCCACCAGACCGTTCAACTCAAACCCGTAACCACCGCTACGGTATGTTACGTAACTTAGTGATTCACAATATCAGGAAAGGGAGTAAGTCGAAAGTCTGGTACAAAACCAACGGGTTTAAAACGGATTCAAACCGGAATTGTTGGAAATTATTAGAGAGGTGAATTTTTCAGCACGCGTTCTAAAACTTGCTGATACCCTTCCTCGACATTTCCCATATCCTGACGGAAGCGATCTTTATCGAGGACGCGCTTTTTCGGATCAGGTTCCCCTTGAATCCATAATCTGCAAGTATCAGGACTAATCTCGTCCGCAAGTAAGATCGTTCCACTACGATCGCGGCCAAATTCCAATTTGAAATCGACCAAGGTAATCCCGCATTGATTGAAGAATTCTTTCAAAACATCATTGATTTGTAACGCCATGGTCCGCAATGTGTTCACATCATCATCGCTAGCAATGTTCATCAGCCGAATCCGATCGATCGTCAACAACGGATCGCCTAGAGCATCGTCTTTGTAATAGAACTCAACCAAAGACGGCTCGATAGCGGTGCCCAATTCCAGCCCCGTTTGTTTACACAAGCTCCCGGCAGCGATGTTGCGGACGACGACCTCCAGAGGAACAATGGTGACGGCTTTCACCAACATTTGGGTTGAAGATGGCATTTCAACAAAATGGGTCGGAATATCTTTAGATTCCATCAGCTTGAACAAATGGGCGGAAATGGCATTATTAATTTCGCCTTTGCCCCGAATACTGTCCTTTTTTTGACCATTAAAGGCCGTAGCATCGTCTTTAAAATAAGTCAGCAAGACATCAGGATTGTCTGTGGCATAGAGAATTTTTGCTTTCCCTTCGTACAGTTTTTGGCCCAGGTTTTGGCCAAGCAGTTTGCCAATTTGTTCGCTAGATCCAGATTCGCCAGACATAAGTTCACGACCTTTGAAATATTGTGAGACCCTCGGAGCAGAATGGCCCTCGAAGCGCTCAATATTCTAACGTCTAGCGCGTGCTTTTTAGGATGGAAATTAGAGATCTTCCAGAGAACTTGGTTCAAAAAGATGACCTAAAGGTAAGCCATTTGTAAGCGATTTTTACAGTAAAAAAGTGAAATTGTAGTAGTACAGAAGACCTTGAGTTTGCATAAGACCGATCGTGTCATTTATAGAGTCTGGTATCGCCCAAAATAATAGATGCTATCGGAAATTAGTCTAATGAGCTAAATTCAGAATACTAAGGTCCTAGATAAGGTTTGACATCATGAAAATGAGCTATAGGGATCTAGAAGGAAAACCAAAAACGCTGCAAAGCCTGACAGGTCTGAA
>JAPLHZ010000092.1 GCA_026389365.1 Cyanobacteriota bacterium | reverse complement strand
GGCTTATGACTTCGTGTCACAAGAATTGCGAGCAGCGGAAGACCCTGAATTTGAAACGTTCTACACGAAGAACATTCTTCTGAACGAAGGCATCCGCGCTTGGATGGCGACTCAAGATCAACCCCACGAGAAGTTTATTTTTCCCGAAGAAGTACTACCGCGTGGTAATGCTCTCTAAGCTAGACTTTCGGGTTTTAGAGTGTATTTAAAAAATCAGGTGTGTCTCTATGGAGTTACACCTGATTTTTACTTTAAGGTCTGTACTTTTTTGTGTCCTTGACGTTACAAATAGTTTATCTTTGGGTCGCTCGTAACAACTGCCACCACAACCTAAAAAACTATGTTAGCTTGAGTGGTAGAGGACTTGTTCCTCATGCCTTACAGCTTTAAGCCCAGTGCTTGAATGTTGTTTGTGATTAAACGTCGTTTAGCAAATCGCGGAGGTGCTTATGCAAGATAGTCATAAATTCTTGGGTCTTCAGTTTGGTTTTGTCCGGCTGTGTGCCGGGGCTGTTCTTTAAGCTAGCCCTTTGAGTCTCTCTTTGGTAGCTTGGCCTAGTTTGGAGTTCCTCCCGGCAGTCAAGGTTCCATCTGAGGATCCGCTAGACCGCTCTCGATCGTTCCTCTTCTGATGGAAGACGACAATCGGGAGCGGATAGTTTTTTTGGGTGCTTTTCAGGGAGAACCTTAGAAGTGTGTCTTTCCTGTGAAAATGATATGACACTCTTGCATATCAATGGTGTTGCTTAGCCAAAGTGAAACAACTGTATAAGGCGCGAAAGAAGCTTTCAGTAGGCGATTTAGGCCGTTAACGATCCGACAATATGGGGAAATATTTAAAAATAGTGTCACAGTGACTCGATTGAATTCGAGGTTGGGCGCTTAATATAGATGTATACGAAATTTAAGTTTATGAATTAGATAGTGCTAATCGACTTGATCAGTACTTCTACCGCTAAACCGTAATTTGGTATACACTTTAATTGTATTTTACAGGGCACTATTCTGTAGTGTGTTGTAAACGTGAGGAGAACTTAAGCATCATGATGAATATTCGTTTTACTTCTTTGCTGGTCAGCCCTGCTATTTTGGGCGCGATCGTTTTGGGTGCTACTTCGGCTAAGGCTGAAATGACTTCCGTTGATACTTTGACTCAAGTCAGTCAGTACAACCAAGAAGGCAAGTCTGCTCAATCCGCTGTGACCTCTGTGTCTCAGTTGTCTGATGTCAAGCCTACTGACTGGGCATTCCAAGCACTTCAATCTTTGGTTGAGCGCTACGGCTGTACCGTTGGTTATCCTGACAAGACCTACCGTGGAAACCGCGCGATGACTCGTTATGAGTTCGCAGCTGGTCTCAACTCCTGTATGGATCGCGTCAATGACTTGATCGCAGCCTCCACCGCTGACATGGTGAAGAAGGAAGATCTCGCAACCCTTCGTAAGCTTCAAGAACAGTTTGCTGCTGAACTTGCAACCCTTCGTGGTCGCGTTGACTCATTAGAAGCGAAGACTGCACTTCTTGAGAAGCAACAGTTCTCCACGACAACTAAGCTCGCTGGTGAAGTAATCTTCGCAGTGACCCAAGAATTTAACCGTGGTGTAGGTAGTCAGGTTGCTTTCCAAGATCGCGTTCGCCTGAGCCTCAACACTAGCTTCACGGGCAAAGACCTCTTGGTTACTCGTCTTGCGGCTGGTAATGCAATTCAGTTTGAAACTCCTGGACTTACAACTGGTTTGCAGGCTTCTCAGTTTGGTGCTGGTGGCAACAACAGCGTGAGTGTTGACTGGTTGGCGTACTATTCGAGCCTTAGCGATAAGCTAAAAGTCTACATTCCTGCTTTCAATGGTCTCCACTACGACTACGCACCTACAATGAGTCCTGCCTTGGATTCTGGTGACGCTGGTCGTACTACGTTGTCTGTATTTGGCCAACGCAACCCTATCTACTCGATCGGTGGTGGTAGTGGTCTCGGTTTGAACTACGACATCGGCGGTGGATTGCAATTGAGCGGCGGCTACATGGCTGCTACCCCGAACAACCCAACTTCTGGAAACGGTCTGTTCAATGGTGGTACTAGCTTCTTGGCTCAAGTCAGCTATGCTCCTACAACGTCTCCTTTCCAACTTGGCTTCACCTATGTGAATGCTATAAAAAAGAATGGTGCTATCTTTGATGGCAACGGTACTATTACTGGTGCAATCGGCACGACCCTTGCTAACACCACATCTAACCCTGTAAAAGTTGATGCTTACGGTATCTCTGGTTCCTTCCAGTTTAATCCCGGTCTAGTTGCAAATGCTTTCGGTTCCTACATCAAGGCTGATAACTTCAGTGGTGTTAGCACTGATCTCTACACCTACGGCTTAGGACTTGCTCTTCCTGACTTCGGTAAGAAGGGTAACTTGCTTGGTTTAGTTGTAGGTGCTCAGCCTTATCAAGCTAGTGGTACTTTGTCCACTCCTTTTCATGTCGAAGGCTTCTACAAATACCAAGTCAACGATCGGATCTCTGTCACTCCTGGTGTTATTTGGGTAACCAATCCAACCCAGACTGCTGGCGAGAAAAGTGCCATTATCGGTACTGTCCGGACAACTTTCACGTTCTAAATCTTCTTGATTTCGTGAATAGATTCATAACTTGAGAGAACGAGCATCTTCGCTAATGAAGGTGCTCGTTTTTTATGGGAAGGTTGGTCAGTCAGCGTCTAATGCAAAATTGGAGAATCTCCAACACGGAAATTGAATATTCTCCTGCCTAATCTAACGACGTGTAACATTCCAGACGGATCGCGATGTCTAGGTTCCTCATCTTTGATACACTTCATTACGGAGTTGATCTTTGGATTGTTCCAGCTTGTCGTGTCTAAAAGTAGTGAATCCAGTCATGAAATCTAAGTTTCGGTCTATCGTGGCCCTTGCCCTTGCGTTTGTGATGGTATTGTGTGTGGCATTTGTCAATCCGGCAGACGCAAAGCCGAAGAAAACGAAACCCCAGACCTATTCGACAGAACAACTTGCGGAAATCCAATCTTATGCAAGCAAAGTTCAGGTCATGCGCGATCGGTTCAGTGAGCTGCAAACTTTGATCGAAAAAGAAGATTTTATCTTTGCACGGAATTTCATCCATGGACCCTTGGGCGACTTGCGCAACACCATGGCATTTATCGCCCAAGATCTGTACCCAGAAGCACGCGCTCAAGCCAGAGCCGCCACCAAAGATTTAGCTAATGCGCTCAGTGCGATCGATCGTGCTGGAATCGACAAAGACTATAAAGCCGCAGCGAAGGGATATACAAACCTAAATAAAGCGATCGATGCATTCTTTGCAACCTTGCCTAAAGGCTAACTTGATCAGAATTTAATGAAAAGCGCCACTCTCTATTGGGTGGCGTTTTTAATTTTTAGATTATGCGTATTTTCAGGTGATAAGCTTTCAGGTCATAAGTTTGAGGATTAAATGCGGGTTTTGATTGTCGGGTGTGGAATTGTGGGCGCAACTATTGCCTACGAATTATCGGGCGACGATCGCTTTGATATAACGGTGGTCGATCGGCAGCCGGGACCAGTGGAAGCTGATGGTGTAGGGAGTTGCCCAACGTCAACAGGTGCCGCGCTCGGGTTATTAATGGGAGCGATCGCCAAAAAAGAAAAAGGGCGCAATCTAAAAATGCGGTTGGCGGGTGTGGATTGGTACGATCGCGTGATTCCCCAACTCATCGCAACCACGGGCTTAGAAATTCCTTACAACCGTCAAGGAATCTTGATGTTGCAATATCAGAGCGATCGCTTTGAAGACGATCGTAGGCAATGGGAAGTGCTGATGAAAATTCGCCCCAGTCAAAATCGTCGCCTAGAAATTTGGTATCCCAATCAAATTCGATCGGTTTGTCCCCACATTGACGTGACCCACGATCGAGCTTGGGGTGCCATATACTCGCCCGACGATCGGCAAGTTCATCCAGCCCTACTTACCCAAGCCTTGATCAACGCGGCTCAACAACGCGGCGTAAAGTTTGAATTTGGGCGTGAAGTATTAGGCGTGACCTTGGGAAAGAGTCCAGGGGTTAAAACAACAACGGGCGCGATAAAAAGCGATGTGGTTGTGATTTCGGCTGGCTTAGGCTCGGCCAAGATGTCAACCTTGGATCTACGTCCCGTCTTAGGTCAGGCTATTCAGGTGACCATGGCAGAACCGATCGGAGTCCCAGGATTTCAGCCGATAATCACGGGCCACGATGTTCATTTGATCCCTGTGAACCAAACGCCGGAAAACCTCGACTACTACGTTGGCGCGACCGTAGAATTTGAGGCAGAACCGCCGATCGGTACATTGAAGCCCAATCCTGCCACCTTTAATGCACTTTGGACTCAAGCTTGTAGAATGATCCCAGCGTTAGCGTCAGCTACTCAAGGGCGACGTTGGAGTGGATTGCGGCCTCGTCCCAACGGTCGTCCAGCTCCAATCATTGAATGGGCAGATGAAAATTCAAAGGTTTTGCTCGCGACGGGGCATTATCGAAATGGAGTGCTGCTGGCTCCAGCGACCGCGATCGAAGTCCGATCGATGTTGGAGGGAGTTTCTTAGTTCCCGATCGGATGAGAGAAGGAGGAAACTGGAGATTTAGGTTCTTAGAGGGGAAATTTTGTGGCTTATACGGTTAAGAATCTAGGGTCGGAGATTTTGTTGTTTGAGGATCTAGTCGAGCCTGCGACCTGCGATCACTTGATGGAGGTCGCGGAGTTTTGTCACTTTGAATCGGCGACGATTTTGCTTGGGTCTATTAATACCGACGTGCGAAATAGCGGGATTTTACCACTCGATCGGCGCAACCCTATCCAGAAAGCCGCCAACCAACTTCTCACTACCAAAATTGCCATTATTCAAGAAACCCTTGCCAAAACCTACGGCCTTCAATTTCCCCAAGCCGAACCCTGTTCAATTTTGCGTTACTCGCCGAGCCAACAATATAAGCGCCATATTGATAATATCTTGCTGTCAAGCCGCACCCAGGAAGTTGAACAGGGAATTCCCACCAGAGATGTGAGCATTGTCGGCTATCTGAATGACGATTTTGAAGGCGGGGAAACTTTTTTCGATCGACAAAACATTAAAGTCAACCCCAAAAAAGGGAGTGCCATCGTCTTCCCTGCGTATTACACCCATCCTCACCAATCGATCATGGTCCGATCGGGCCGCAAATATTCTTGGACAACATGGCTTTATCATTAATCATCTATATATTAATCACTTATCATCCTTCACTTTTTATTAACCCTCTGTAACGTTTTGAGCACCGATCGGGGGTTTTCGGCGTCGGGGTTCGATCGGAGATACAGGGTGCGGTAAGGTGAGGACAGTCGTTTGAAACTGCTATTCCAGCTCCTCCTAACCATTATGTCGCGCACTATTCGTATCGCTTCCCGCAAAAGCCAACTCGCTCTCGTGCAAACCCATTGGGTTAGAGACGAATTGCAAAAAGCATTTCCCGAGATTACGTTTGAAATCAAATCCATGAGCACCAAGGGCGACAAAATCCTGGATGCGCCGCTGTCAAAGATCGGTGATAAGGGACTATTCACCAAGGAACTCGAAGTCCAAATGCTCGATGGAACCGCAGATTTTGCCGTTCACTCTCTCAAAGACTTGCCCACCAACTTACCTGAAGGTTTAATGTTGGGCTGCGTCACTGAACGGGAAGATCCCGCCGATGCGTTGGTTTTGCATGAATCAATGAAGTCTTACCAATTGGCTACCTTGCCCGCTGGAACTGTCGTGGGCACCTCATCTTTGCGACGCTTAGCGCAACTCAACCATCACTATCCTCACCTTACCTTTAAGGACGTGCGTGGTAATGTCAATACCCGTTTGGCCAAGTTGGATGCAGGCGAATATGATGCCTTGATTTTGGCCTATGCCGGATTGCTTCGTCTGGGTTTTGGCGATCGGATTCACCAGTCCATCCCCGCTGATATTTCCCTTCATGCGGTCGGTCAAGGTGCATTGGGCATTGAATGTCGCGATGGCGATGAAGAAACTCTTAAAGTCATCAAATTTTTGGAGCATACGCCTACAGCCCAACGCTGTCATGCAGAACGGGCATTCCTGCGGGAACTTGAAGGCGGCTGCCAAGTTCCGATCGGAGTGAATACGGTTATTGTTGACGGCAAACTAACGCTGAAGGGATTGGTGGCTAGTCTTGACGGTCAGAAAGTTGTCCAGAACGAAGTCTCTGGTGCCCCAGACGATGCCGAGCAACTGGGTGAAAACCTCGCTACTATGCTCAAGGAACAAGGCGCAATGGAGATTCTAGAGGCAATCTTTGCAGAAGCGCGACCTTAGCCGATCCCATTCAGCCCAGATCTCATTGAGAACAGGTCGTCACTCGGGAAACCAAGGCGAACTCTCCAGATGTGAATCCTCAGCCCCAGACTCATAGTTACGGGGATAACAAGGCTGGATCTAGGGGGCGATCGGCAACTTAAATTGACATAACTGCAAATTCTTTCAAATTAATTACGATCGCCCCCTTGAAATATTCATGCTCATGCGCTTATAATAACTTCTTGCAGAGAACTAGTCTTTCGATCAATTGAGCGCATCCTTGTTGTATATTTTCATGCCAGCATAGACGCTCTCCGAAACTTGCCTCTCTTTTTCATTTTTCCTTTGGAGCGTCCTATGTCGATTTATGTGGGCAACCTGTCCTACAGTGTGACCCAAGAAGACCTTAGTGAGGTCTTCGCTGAGTACGGTACCGTCAAACGTGTACAAGTCCCAACGGACCGCGAAACTGGCAAGCCTCGCGGGTTCGCTTTCGTAGAAATGTCTACTGACGAAGAAGAAGAAGCCTCTATCGCAGCACTTGACGGCGCTGAGTGGATGGGTCGTGACCTTCGCGTCAACAAAGCTAAGCCTCGTGAAGAACGTCCTGCTGGCGGTGGTGGCGGTGGCTATCGCGGCGGTGGCGGTGGCGGTGGCGGCGGTGGCGGCGGATGGGGCGGCGGCGGCGGCGACCGTGGCGGTCGTGGCGGCGGTGGCGGTGGTGGCCGTCGCGATTACTAGTCTTAAACTGGTAATTACCTAGCACACCTATTCACTTATCCCGAGGAGCGTACCTCATGGCCCAGGTCGTAGTGGGAGAAAATGAAGGTATTGAGTCGGCATTACGACGTTTTAAGCGTCAGGTCTCTCGTGCCGGAATTCTCCAAGATGTCAGAAAGAATCAGCACTTTGAAACTCCCCAAGAAAAGGCAAAGCGTAAAGCAAGTGCCCGTCGTCGTCGGGGTGGTCGTCGTTAATCTTTAACGATTTGACTTGAAATTAAGTGCCTTGGACTAGATTCCAAGTATTAACAGCCTGCATTGGTTCTCCAGTGCAGGTTTTGTTGTACCTAGCGTGTGATGCGAGGTCAATCTATCGATATAATGATTAACTCCGTTTAATTTGAGACTCTAAGAGACCCCCAATGGCATCCGAAGATCTGCGCGCCACACGTATTGAAAAACTGGACCAACTCCGAAGCATCGGTATGAATCCCTTTGCTTATCAATGGAAGTCCACCCATAGCATGGCGGACCTTCAGGCGAAGTATGGGGACTTGCCCAATGGGGAAGAAAATGACGTGGACGTGGCTGTCGCCGGACGCATCATGACCCGGCGCGTATTCGGGAAATTGGCATTTTTTACACTGCAAGACGAAACGGGAACGATTCAGCTTTATCTCGATAAAAACCGCATCCAAGAATTCATGAGCGATCGGTTCCCTGAAGCCTTTGCGAATCTAAAACAGCTCACGGACATGGGTGACATTATTGGAGCAAAAGGCACCCTCAAGCGAACCGACAAGGGTGAACTTTCGGTTTACGTCAAAGAATTCGAGATGCTCACCAAATCTCTGTTGCCACTTCCTGATAAGTTCCACGGCTTGACCGATATCACCACCCGCTATCGTCAGCGATACATTGATCTCATCGTCAATCCTGAAGTGCGCGAAACATTTAGACGACGAGCGCTGATCACAGCCTCCATTCGTCGATATCTCGATCGGGATGGCTTCATCGAAATCGAAACGCCCACATTGACCTCGGAAGCAGGTGGGGCCGATGCGCGTCCATTTGTCACGTATCACAACACCATGGATATGGAGTTATATCTCCGCATCGCAACTGAGCTGCATTTGAAGCGCTTGGTTGTCGGCGGATTTGAGAAGGTATTTGAATTGGGGCGAATTTTTAGAAACGAAGGAATTTCAACCCGGCATAATCCAGAATTTACATCGATCGAAGTCTACCAAGCCTACGCTGACTACAACGACATGATGGCGTTAACGGAAACGCTAATCACAACGGCGGCGACTGAAGTTTTAGGAACAACCGAAATCACATACCAAGAAACGCCCATTAATTTAACGTCACCTTGGAAGCGCATTACGATGCATGATGCGGTGAAGGATGCGACGGGTGTTGATTTTGCCGCCTTGACAGATTTAAATGAGGCGATCGCAGCGGCAAAAGCGGCAGGTATTCACAATATTGATGACTGTCCATCGATCGGCAAACTTGTGAATGAAGCCTTTGAACAAAAGGTCGAAACCACGTTAATTCAACCGACCTTCATTACGGACTATCCCGTTGAAATCTCACCATTGGCCAAACCTCACCGATCGAAACCCGGTCTGACGGAGCGTTTTGAATTGTTTATCGTCGGACGTGAAACCGCGAATAGTTTCTCGGAGTTAACCGATCCATTGGATCAGCGTGAACGATTGGAAGCACAGGCGGCACGGAAGGCCGCAGGGGATCTAGAAGCGCAAGGGGTTGATGAAGATTTCATTACAGCGTTGGAATATGGGATGCCGCCAACGGGTGGATTAGGAATTGGAATCGATCGTTTGGTTATGGTTTTGACTGATGCCCCTAGCATTCGCGATGTCATTGCATTCCCATTGTTGAAACCGGAGAAAAACGAAGATCAAACTCCTGAATAAATCTTAGCCCTCACCGATCGGAGCCTCTCATTATGTCAGGGATTTCTGTTAAGAACCTCAGCAAAGTCTATCCGGTTGCAGTTAAGGAACCCGGTCTGAAGGGGACTCTTGATCATTTTTTTAAGCGCACTTATAAGGAAATTAAAGCAGTTCAGGATGTCAGTTTTGAGATTGCAGAAGGCGAAGTCGTTGGGTTTCTAGGTGCCAATGGTGCGGGAAAAACAACGACTTTAAAAATGCTGACCGGATTGATTTATCCTTCGACAGGCAGTGTGACGGTTGGGGGGGAAACGCCTTACAAACGGAATCCCAAGTTTCTCCAAGACATTACCTTGGTGATGGGACAAAAGCAGCAATTGATTTGGGATTTGCCCGCGTTGGATTCATTGAGGATTAATGCGGCGGTGTATGGAATTAGCGATCGGACTGCAAAGCATCGAATTGAAGAACTCAGCGATATGTTGGGCCTCTTAGGAAAACTCACCCAGCCTGTTCGCAAATTGTCGCTAGGGGAACGCATGAAGGCGGAACTGTTGGCTTCGTTGTTGCATGAGCCGAAGGTGTTGTTTCTCGATGAACCGACGTTGGGGTTGGATGTGAATGCGCAGTTGGCAGTGCGGCAATTTTTGCGGGATTATAATCAGCGGTTTAATGCGACGATTTTGCTGACCAGTCACTATATGGCTGACATTACGGCGCTGTGCGATCGGGTCTTGACCATCCACCAAGGGAAACTGATTTACGATGGGAGTTTGGATGGCTTGGTGGAACGGTTTTCACCCAAGCGAGAAGTTACTATTGAGTTTGCTTACGCCTACGATCGTGCGAAACTTCAGACTTATGGGGATGTTCATGAAATGAATGGTTTGAGAGTCAGTTTTTTAGTCACACAAGCAATGCTAACGAAAACAGTTTCTACAATGCTAGCGGAATTGGCAATTGTTGATTTGTCTGTGGGAGAACCCCCGATCGAAGAAGTCATCGGCCAAATCTTCCAAGCTGGTGCTGTCTAATTGATAAGAACATCTGTGCTCGTAACCGCTTTCTAAAAACAATGTCATTTACTTATCACCGAACCATTCATTTTAAAGATACTGATGCGGCAGGCGTTGTGTATTTTTCTAATGCCCTTAGTATTTGTCATGAGGCTTATGAGGCATTGCTTGAGATGTTGACGATCGATCTCAAAGAGTATTTCTCAGGTAGATCATTAGCAGTTCCGATCGTTCATGCTGAGATCGATTTTATGCGTCCCATGTATTGCGGGGATCGAATCTATATAGTATTGTCACCAACGATTCAATTAGAGAATGCCTTTACATTGAAGTATGAGATTTATCATAATGATTCGGATGTTAAGAAGCCGATCGCAATTGCTTCGACACGTCATGTCGCGATCGATCCGGTGACTCGAAAACGATCGAATCTTCCGACAGAGCTAATGCAATGGCTCTCGGTCCAGTAACGATTTTATGATAATACGATAAAACCAAGATTATCAAGCTTGAGTCGAGTCTGTGAGTCCAGGTTTTATGGTGAAAGGGCAATAACTAGAAATTCTGTGTGGGTTGCGTATAATTTTGTTAGGTATAAATCGACTGCAACCATAGGGTTTGTAAAGTAGTTTGTGTCAGATCGTCATTTCTTCGATTCAACATTGTGAAATCAAGATGGTGACGATCGCACAATGTTGAATAGATGCTATCGGAAATTAGTCTAATGAGCTAAATTCAGAATACTAAGGTCCTAGATAAGGTTTGACATCATGAAAATGAGCTACAGGGATCTAGAAGGAAAACCAAAAACGCTGCAAAGCCTGACAGGTCTGAATCCG
>JAPLHZ010000222.1 GCA_026389365.1 Cyanobacteriota bacterium | reverse complement strand
CTTAACCGTATTGAAAACTGTTGGGCTTGGCTGAAATCTCGTATCCGTAAACTCCTAAGGGATTCACCTAATCTTCATGATGCTATAGACTCCGTTCTTGCTCTTGCTGCGTCCTAACTTCACTGGCTATAGCTATAACTGCGATCGCGTCACCTGCAACGTTTCCCGTTCGCATTTTGTTGCCTGTAGCAATCGTATCTTTGTCACCCATTACTTTATCGCCTTCGATGCGATCGCCATTCCAAATTTGAGTTTTTTCGGTTGTCACGATTTGTTCCTGTTTAAGATTGATGTCTCGGCTAACGGCTAGTTTAGCAATCTCTCGCATGTGTTCATAGGCTTTTGCAGAATGTCCTTCTTCACGATCAGAGTCATCACGATCGGTGCGCGTCAGGTCGGGGAAGTCGCTGATGAGGTTGCGGATATTTACATCTTCAAAGCTTTCATCACAGGTAATGGTGAACTTACGACCGATGTTGAGATAGCGTTCGAGGGTTTTGAGGATGTAGCGGTGGGGTTTTGGGCTGGTTTTGCAGGTTGTGCAGTTGCAGGGGATGAATTCTTGGTGGGTGAGGCGATCGTCGTAGGTGGCGTGGATGTCGCGGAATTTTTGGCGGATTTGGTCGAGGAGGGTGCGTTTGTTGAATCCGGTAACGCGGATTTGGATTTCGCGGTGAGAGTCGGATTCGATGATTTCGGCGTGGGCGTTGCCATCGTGTAGGATCACTCCGTTGCGCCAGACGAGGCGTTGGTTACGATCGATCAGGCGATACATGCCGACGATGAAGGGGAAGATCAGTCCTTTGGGCATGAACTCGTAGCGGTAGGTGAGGGTGAGGCTGTCGGTGAAGTCGAGGTCGGTGTAGTCGGGGGCGGTGATGGGGAGGAGTTGCGGGGCGATGTGGGTGCCGGGAGTGCCGATGAGGGGATAGCAGAGGTTGAACTTTTTCATGAGTTCGAGGAGTTCGTCTTGGACTTCGGCGTATTCGGGGGCGCTCCAGAGGATTTCGAGATCTTGGGTGGTGAAGCAGCCGTTTTGGGCGAGGATAACCTCGTTTCTGACGATTTTGTAGATGGCGTTTGTGACCCATTCGGGTTTGAGGATAATGTGGTGTTTTAGGGCAGTGGTTTGGAAGTGGAGACAGATGCCGAGTTCGTGGAGGGCTTTGCTGATTTGCAGCATTTCTTTGGGGTTGGTGATGCGGTTGGTGCGGCAGAGGGCTTGGTATTCGTGAAGGCTGATGTAGTTTTGGTGGTAGTTTTCGAAGGCGTGGCGGATGCGGACCCAGGTTGTAGGCCAGTTTTCGCGGACTTGAGGGAGCTGGGTGAGGCGGTTTTGGATGTGGTGTTGGAGGGTTTGGAGTTTTTCGGGGTCGCTGGCGAGGTTGAGTGGGAAAAATTCTTTGAGGTTTCTAAATTCTCCTCGGAGTTCGCTTTCATTGAGGGTGCATTTGTTGCCGCCTTTTTCGTTTTGAATGATGAGGACGGGGCTGTTGTTGGTGAGGACGCGAATGACGTTGAGCCAGTAGTTGAAGTTGGGGTTTTCGCGGCGATCGTCCACGACTAGGAGATAGAGCGATCGTTCGGTGAGGAAGAATTGGTGGGTGTGGTGCATGATTTCTTGTCCACCGAAGTCCCAGATGTTGGTGCGGAAAGTGGAGCCGTCGGGTTGATCGAATTCCCATTGAATTACGTCGATGCCTTCGGTAGAATTTTGATCGGGTTCGAGTTTGAATTCAGGATTTTGAAGCTTCTTGGCAAGGGTTGTTTTTCCGGCTTCGCCTTCGCCGACGATGAGGAGTTTTGCTTCATAGAGAGGTGTTCGATCGTTCGTATCTTGGGTTTTGAAGTAGAAGTTGAGGATAGTTTCACGATCGCCTGGAATATATTCTATTGGGTCTCCTAGAATAATGTTGGGAATGGGAATAGGATTGCCACGCAAATCTAATAAATTAAGTTTCTGACAGGATTTAATTGATGCAGGAAGTGATTGAATTTTGTTGTTGGATAAATTGAGAACTTCTAGATTAGAGAGTTGGGCAATCGAATCTGGGATTTCCGTGATTTGGTTGCCAAAAAGGTTAAGCGATCTGAGATCAGATAACTGAGCGATCGAATCTGGGATTTCCATGATTTGGTTATTGCTAAGATCAATCGTCTCAAGATTAGAAAGTTGTCCGATCGAATTTGGTATTTCCGTAATTTGGTTTTCACTAAGTTCAATCGCTGTGAGATTAAACAGTTGAGCGATCGAATCCGGTATTTCCGTGATTTGGTTGCCAGCAAGGTCAAGCTCGGTGAGATTAGAGAGTTGCGAGATCGAATCCGGTATTTCCGTGATTTGGTTGAAACTAAGGTCAAGCTCGGTGAGATTAGAGAGTTGCGCGATCGATTCTGGTATTTCCGTGATTTGGTTGGAACCTAGGTAAAGGTTTGTGAGATTGGAGAGTTGCGCGATCGATTCTGGTATTTCTGTGATTTGGTTGGAACTAAGGTGAAGCGAGGTGAGATTAGAGAGTTGCGCGATCGATTCTGGTATTTCCGTGATTTGGTTGGAACCTAGGTAAAGGTTTGTGAGATTGGAGAGTTGCGCGATCGATTCTGGTATTTCCGTCAGTCCTTTTCCCGACAGGTCAAGCTTCTGCCACACCTCTGCATGGGCGCGATCGATCAGGGCTTGTAATTCTTCGGGAGAAATCATAGGAAATGAGAATGGTGAATTATGAATTGAGAAGAAGTATTTCTATTTTGGCAGAAGATGAGAGAAAAAGGGAAGAGAGAGGACGGAAGACAAAAACTTGTACTAAACTGGAGGGGTATCGGTCACCATGCCCGCGTTATGCACGTTATCAGTCGAAAGCGCTTGCGAGAGTTCTGCAAAGCCCACGCAGACTCCTGTGAAGCCCTCTATGATTGGTACGACACCGCTAATCAAGCCAACTGGCAAAATCTGATTGAGGTTCAGCAGATTTATCCCAAAGCTGAAGCCGTGAATAATTTCACCGTCTTCAACATCAAAGGAAATCGATATCGCCTCATCACCGATATCCAATATTTAAAGCAACTCATCTACGTCAAATACATCCTGACTCATGCTGAATACGATAAGGAGCAATGGAAAAATGACCCCTACTATTAGCACTGAGATCCGGAACGATCGCTATGGCAACCTCCTCGCCGAATACCAACCCCGAATCATCAAAACAGAAGAAGAAAACGATCGATTTTTAGCGATCGTTGAAGACCTGATGCATCGATCGTTGCTCTCTCCTGAAGAAGATGCACTACTCGATCTTCTCGTCAAACTCATTGAAGACTTTGAAACTGAGCACTATCACCTCGACGTTTCTACACCACGATCGAGGCTTCTCCATCTCATGGAAGCCCGCGATTTAGAAGCCAATGCCTTGATACCACTATTAGGCGATCGGACACACTTGCTGCTATCGGGAGAATCAGAACTCTCACTCGAAGATGCGATCGTCCTTGCTCCATTTTTCCATGTAAAACCTGAATTATTTCTGAGCTAGACTACAACCCGATCGACAACGCTCTCTTTTGGGCATAGGAATTGAGAACTGTGAATGTCTGATTCCATTTTGACTGAGGTAGGTCGAAATGGGGACGGGGGACGGCAGATTGAGGACGGAGGTTTGCGTTATAATTGTCCGAATAGTTCACCTTATGACTCAGAATGGTGTGCCGATGCAATTGACTTTAACGCCAGAACAAGCAGAATTTATTCATCAGGAATTGACGATCGGACACTATGCCAATGCCAACGATTTAGTCCAGGGCTATTTCATTCTGAATAGAAGTTTAAGTGTGTTAAGACTAAAGCTAGCCAGTCGCTGAGCTTGAGCCATATTTTCAAACCCAAGATCACGATATAAATTGAGGGAAACATTCCGCACAATGGCCCAAATTTGAATCAGTGGCGCGGTGCGAGTTCGAGAAGCATCTTCGCCCTGAGTCACATCTCGGACATGGTGAACCTTGTTCTCAACGCCCCAATACCCTCGAATTCGTTGACCAAAAGCGGATGCTGTCTCT
>JAPLHZ010000201.1 GCA_026389365.1 Cyanobacteriota bacterium | reverse complement strand
TGACCCACTGTGGTCAGTGCGTCCGTTAGAATATTCTGTAGGCTATCCATTGCACAGTCTCTGTTTTTTGTATGACTGTACTTTAAGCTTTGGATAGCTTTCTTCGCCACTACCTACGTTAAAAACTGTCCGGACTGTTGCATAGCCAGACCCCGCAAAAATTCATTAAAATTCTAATCTCATCATAACGCCCTATTCTCAGTTCCCCTTCTCCCACCCCCGCAAAATCTGACACGCCAACATCGCCGCCCCAAACCCATTATCAATATTCACTACCCCAATCCCCGATGCACAAGAATTCAACATCCCCAACAGCGCTGCAACCCCACCAAAACTTGCTCCATACCCCACACTCGTCGGCACCGCAATCACCGGACAATTCGCCAGCCCACCCACAACGCTGGGCAACGCACCCTCCATTCCTGCCACCACGATCAAAACCTGAGCCTCATCAATCACCTCCCGTTGCGCCAATAGTCGATGAATTCCCGCTACACCCACATCCCAAAGCCGTCGAACGCCAAACCCTGCCAACTCGATCGTCACCGCAGCCTCTTCTGCAACGGGCAAATCAGCCGTCCCTGCCGTCAAAATAGTCACAAGTCCCAATCGAGTAGGCACCGCCATTCGTAACGCACAAATTCGGGCACGATCGTAATAGACCACGTCCGGCAGTAATTGCTTGATTTCAGCAAAAACATTCGGTTCAATCCGAGTCACCATAATCGTATTCGACCGATCGCGCATTGCATTCATGATTTGGGCGATCTGTTGTGGCGTTTTCCCCAATCCCCAAATCACTTCAGGAAAACCAGTTCGTAATGCGCGATGATGATCAATATGGGCAAAATCACCGACCTTTTCAAAGCTTAGATCTTTTAATGATTCCAGTGCTAAATCAGGACTTAATTTACCCTTAGAAACCGCGTCTAACAAAGATCGTAACCCCTCAACAGAATTCATAGTCATTTACGATAGACCTCATCAATATTCCACAATCCCCAAAAGGGGAGACCATTATAATTCAAACCTTGAATATCTTTTCGTACAACCATAAACGCCCGATCGTTCACCAAATGAATAAGAGGTAATTCTTCTTGAATCAATTGCTGAAATTCACTGTAAATTTTCCGTCGCTTTTCAGGTTCAAATTCCCGCGCACCTTCTCGGAAGAGCCGATCGATCTCCACTTCAAAGGGTTTCGGAGCATAGTCCTTAATTTCGGGCTGTCCTGCCTGTTGTTTAAGATTGAAAGAATGGGAACCCCCACTACTCAGCCAAAGGTTAGACACCAAATGCGGTTCGACTCCGCCCTCAAAGCCAATCATATGGGTATCCCATTCACGGGAATCATTGATTTTGCCCACCAGAACACTAAAGTTAATCGCCTGAAAATTCAGCTTTATACCGATTTTTTTTAAGTCTTGTTGAACTTGGGAACCGATCGCAACACGCACTAAATTATTTGCATTGGTAATTAGATTAAATTCTACCCGATCGCCCCGATCGTCAAAGAGTTCACCTTTATCATTGTATTTAAATCCCGCATCAGTGAGAAGTTTTCTAGCTTTGTCTAAATTATAAGGATAAGTCTTCAACCCTTGTTCAGGCGAAAGAAAAAACGGACTTTGGACCGAAATAGGGGAATTTTGAACTACACCAACACCGCGAAAAATATTAGTATTAATACGTTCTTTATCAATGCTGTAAGCGATCGCTTGGCGAAATGGTTTCATATTGAACCAGCGGGACTTTTTCACCTCAACAAATGGCTTGCCACTCGCATCTTTTGCCGTACTAAGATTAAATACAAACTGAAATACTCCTGACCACGGCCCACCATCTAAAACTTGGAAATTCCCCCGTTTTTCTTCTTGTTTTAGCAATGCATAATATTCTGCTTTCAGGGGGCGCGAGTCGCCCATTATATCCAGATCACCCGATCGGAATTTCATCAATTGAGTATCTTGATTTTCAATTACTTGCCAAATTATCCGATCGAACTTTGGTAATGCTTTCCCATCAGAATCTTTACGCCAATAGTAAGGATTACGTTTATAGATAACCCGTTGACCAGTGATATAGCTCTCGATTTGATAGGGACCATTCACAACTAAATCGTTTGGAGGCGTATCTGTGCCCCAATAACTAATAAATTTAGGATTGCCTTTGCCATCGAATGTTTTAACCAACGGCTCTAGCTTATGTTTTGGAAGAATGGCAACCGATCCCGTACGACCGCCTGTAGTGGTATGTAAAAACGGTGAAAATGGTTCGGGAAAGATAAACTCAATACGCCGATCGTCCAATTTACGAACTTTAGGAAACTCGCCTTTATCGCCCACTCTAATTTGATCTTTAGCTTCGATTGGAATCTTAGGATTGAATACAATATCGTTATAAGTAAACACCACATCATCAGCATTCAAATCAGCGCCATCGGACCATTTGAGATCAGGTCGCAATGTGAATATAACTTGTTTACGATCGGCAGAAAATTCCCATTTCTCTGCCAATCCCGGCTCAACCTCACCCGTCGCGCCATTCTCACGGGTCAAGCCTTCATGACTAAACAAAAACACATTAGGGACTGATGCACTGTTAGCGTAATTGAATGTTTTGGGGTCTGTTGGAGTAAGAAGATGGAGAGTATTGGTCTGATTGGGGCGGCTAGACGATCGACATGAAAGTAATGCGATCGACAATAGAAGTCCAGTTATCGCCGATCTTTTTATCCAAGGCGTTCGTCGTCCCATCATCTCACTCCCATTTCAGAACTCAGCAACAGATCTAAAAGCCTAGTCTACCGTATTTAATTCATGGAGATTCCACAAGGCATCACCGCCCTCAGGATATTGAATCCCTTTAATCCGATCGCGAGTCGCAGCCATGATTCGGGCATTCACTAAATAAATAAACGGCACTTGTTCTTGAGCGATTTGTTGAAACTCGTTATAAATCAATTTACGTTTCACTTCATCCATTTCCTGAGAACCCGTAATATATAAATCCTCAATCTTCTTTTCCCACTCTGAAACCACACGCCCTTCCAATTGCGGCGACTCGGCGGACGGTTTGCGATTAAAATGATGGGATTGCGCATCGGTCAGCCATATATTGCTGCCATTGTGCGGATCTGCTCCCCCCGACCCAAATCCCATCAGCACAGCTTCCCAATCCATCGAGCCTTCCATTTTGTCAATCAAGACCCCAAAAGCCAATTGATTGAGCGAAACTTCCATTCCAATTTTGCCGAGATCTTGTTTGATTTGAGCGACCATTTTTCCGCGCAATGCATTTTCAGCATTAGTCGCTATTGTAAATTTCACCCGATTTCCAGCCGCATCCAACAATTCATTTTTATCATTATAAACAAAGCCTGCTTTCTTCAACAATTCCTTAGCTTTCTCTGGATTGTAAGCATAGGTTTTCAACCCTTTCTCAGGAGATAGATAGAACGGGCTGAGAGTCGGGATGCTGGAATGAACCCGATCGCCAATACCACGATAGAGATTATTAACCATACGATCGAGATCCAATGCGTAGGCGATCGCTTGCCTAAATTCTACTTTGTTAAACCATTTCGATTTAATCGGATCAATCAACGGTTTACCATTGCGAGTCCCTTTGTTTAGATTGAATGTGAGGTAGTTAAATCCCTGACGCAATCCACCCACTTGAACTGTAAATTTACCGCGTTTTTCTTCAGATTTAAGTAAGCCAAAGTCTTCAGGACGAATAGGTTCAACCACATCAGGACCGCCCGATCGGAATTGCATCATAGAAGTATCTTGGTTATCTACAGACTTCCACACAATCCGATCGATATAGGGCATTGCACCCCCTTTCGTATCTTTACGCCAATAGTAGGGATTTTTCTTAAAGGTCAGACGTTGATTTGGAACATAGTTCTCAAACGTATACATTCCACTACAAACAATATCTTTTGGCGGAGTTCCAATTCCCCAAGTAGACATGAATTCTAGTTTGCCGTCTTTTTTGTTTTTAACAGTGCGTTCTAGAATATGTTTTGGCAAAATCGGCGCGGAACCCATTTGACGGAGCAAGGGCGCAAAAGATTCAGGGGAAACAATAGCAATGCGCCGATCGTCTAGCTTTTTCACCGCCGGAAATTTCTTATCTTTGCCAATGCGGAAGGTATCTTGAGCGTCGCTAGGAATATCAGGATTAAAGAAAATATCTTGGAACGTGAATACGACATCATCGGCGGTGAGTGGTTTGCCATCAGACCATTTCAGATCGGGACGCAGGGTGAAGGTAATGGTGCGACGATCGGGCGAGAATTCCCATTTTTCTGCCAATGCCGATTCAAGTTCCTTTGTAATGCTATTTTCGCCAATCAAACTCTCGTGCGTATAAGCATAGACGATCGGAATTTCATTGGCTAGGGCGGGATTAAACGTTTTTGGATTACCGAGTTGAGCCAGAACAATTTGCGATTTTGGCGTGAGGCTATTGGGATTGCAGGCCGCAAGTTGAAGCGTGAGACCCAAGACAATGAGGATTCCGGCGAGAAATTTGACCGATCGGCCCGTGATGAATTTGAGAAGTGGGATTTGACGCAGGAAGGTTCTCATTGTCATTTTAGATTGTGGGTTGTTTCAATAGATACGATCTCTCTTAGTCCCCCTGGGTGAGGAGAACTAAGAGATTAAGAGTAGATCTCTCCGTAAATTCTCTGCATGAAGGGGGACTAAGAGATTAAGAGAATAGCTAAGATCTATCTCTATAACCTAACTCATGTCCCACCTTACTAAAGGGGCTAGAGGGATCTCTTATTTCGCTAATTCAGCCTCGATCGTCCCTGCCAAACTCGCTGGAGTTGTACTACTCGGATAACGACCAATCACTTCCCCTTTTTTGTTGACCAAGAACTTCTCAAAATTCCACTTCACATCTCCAGCCGGAGCAGTGGTAGTCAATTCAGCATAAAGCGGATGTTTACTACTACCCAAAACCTTTACCTTGTCAAACATCTCAAACGTCACCCCATAGCTTGTTGCACAGAACGTCGCGATTTTTTCATTACTATCCGGCTCCTGGGCACCAAAGTCATTACAGGGAAAGCCTAAGACCTTCAGCCCCTTTGCCCCATACTCTTTATTTAAAGCTTCCAGTCCACTGTACTGGCCCGTATACCCGCAGTAAGACGCAACGTTGACACAGAGCAAAACATTTCCAGCGTAATCAGAGAGCATTTTGTCTTCACCTGTAATGGTTTTGACGGCGATGTTAGAAATATTCGGCATGATTAATTCGCTTAATTCAGTGGGCATTCATTCAAGGCGTAGCAATAAACCGTAGTAACACTGGCTACACCTAAACATTCTATCTGGTCTGTCGAAGCGCATTACCTTTTGCCATCCAAAATCTCAACGCTAAACCCCAAAATATCAATAGCTACCGATCGTCAGCCTCAAATTGCCCCTCAACTGGCACAGATCAAGAATTGGCCTAATAATTGGCACATTAAGCGATCGTAATCACACTTTAATGATCCTCCAATCCCTTAGCTAGACTAGGTTACAGAATTTCAGGACGATTACAGCGAAACCAGTAGACAAACTGGCCTAGATCCTAGGAAATAACCTCGGCTCTGTCCGTAGTGAGAGATGTGCCGAAGAGAGGAACCTACCATGAACACCACCGCAACCTTGCCCCATCCATCTACCCGCTCTATTTCCCGCGAACCAATTCCACTTACCTTTGATACCGAAAAACTAACGGTTCTACTCGAATCTGAACTCACTGAAGCCCTCGCTATCAAACCAACGGCGACAACCTATGGTCTCAGCGCTCGCATTGCTGTTGAAGTTGAACGGATTTGTGAAAAGAGCGATCGGATTCAAAAATCAGGCGAAGTGACTTCCTGGCGTTTGAACCTGTCTCGCTACCGCATGGACAAATGCATCCAATATTACCGCCTTGGATCCCGTCGAGGCCGAGTCGAATTGCACAGTATTCTCAGTTCCATGGTCTACCGATCGATCGCCCCAGCCCACCTTCAACTTGGATTTCAGGGGCGTTATACGTTAATTGAAGATTTTTTACAGGGCTTCTACACTGAATCGTTACGAGTGCTCCGCCGCGAGAACCAACTTGCGGAAGACTACCAACCCAAAACTAAACTACAACTCGCAGAATACATGGCCTTCACGGAGCAATATGCCAAACGCCGCATCAATCTCCCCGGTCGCAATAGTCAACAACTGGTTATCCTGCGCGCCAGCAGTTTTTCCAGCCGCCAACCCAACGAAATTGTAGTGGACATTGAAACTGCAATGGATTCCGCCAAAGACGGTGAATCGGATGCCTATGGTCGATCGCCCGTCATGCAAATGATCCGGGAAAAAATGGTATCGGACGACAACAGCAATGACCCAGAAGATGGTGGTTTGCGCGATCGAATCATTAACGAGTTGGTCAGCTATCTGAAATCCCAAAATCAACAGCGCTGCATCGACTACCTCAGCCTGAAGCTGCAAGATTTGTCAGTGGCAGAAATTGACGACATCCTCGGTCTAACCTCTCGCGAACGGGACTACCTACAACAGCGGTTCAAATATCACATCGAAAAGTTTGCCATGAATCACAATTGGGAACTGGTCCATGAATGGCTAGGTGCCAACCTGAACCACAACCTAGGTATGAGTCCACAACTCTGGAGCAGCTTCTGCGCCGACCTCACTCCAGACCTCCGCCAACTCCTCGATCTAAAACGGAACAACACCAGTGATCGTGATATTGCAACGGCAATCGGCTGCACTCCAAAACAAGTCCACAAACGCTGGAGTAAACTCCTCCAAGCGGCTTGGGAGGCCCGCAATCAAGCAAAAGGGTAGCGGTAAAGAATCAGTTCATCTCTCAGATTTCGCACATTCTTTAGCAGGTTGATTAGTCAATCTGCTTTTTTCTTGAGAAGAGTAGGTGCCACAAACTGCGATCGGCTTTTAGCTATCAATTTCAACTACAAATCAATCTCAGCCTGGACCTCAACAATCGACAATCCCAGGGATTCCGCAATTTGTTCTGCCGTCAATCCCAAACGTGCTAATCGAGGAATGGCCGATCGTCTCGCCGATCGTTCTGTCTCCGCTTGAGTTTCTGCCAGTTCTCTCGCCGATCGTTCTGTCTCCGCTTGAGTTTCTGCCAGATGTCGGGCTTCAACCTCCGTTGGGATCCAGGCTCCCGAAGCCTCATACCATCGTAGCCATTTTCCTTCGATGCCTTGATAAGCGCCTTGCCAAACCCCCAATCCTAACTCCAACTCATCAAACCAAACCCTAGGGGCTGGACCTGACACATCAATAGACTGATAGCGCCCATTGGCTAATCCAAACACGCGCAGTTGATTGTCATAGCGATCGAACACTACATAAAAAGGGACTCGCAAAATCCGTTCATACACTTCCCATTTCGTCGGCGGCTTACCCAACTCTCGCACCTTTGAACCGAGATCATCAGCTTCCGTCCCTGGTGACAACAACTCCACCACCAAAAAAGGGCTGACAAACTCTTGCCACATCACATAGCTCCAGCGCAAATCCTCCTGTCGATCGGCCATGGAAACGCCCAATACCAGAAACCAATCTGGACGTTTGTACCATCTGGGATGTCGGCCATCATAGTAAAGATTAAGATCAGCTCCAACAAAGCGTTCTGAAGCGATGGAAGTTCTTGGCTGGCAGGTTTCCCGCAACAGCTTCGGTTGAAAATCATGAAATTCATCTGGCAAACCCAATTCCTCCGGATCTTCACTCGGCAAATCGTACATCGTTGGCAATGTTTCAGAGGGCGGGAGCGGAAATTGACTTTGATACATGATCGTTAGTCCTGATGTTCAGTTCGCATTCAGCATCAAGTTCAATTGTAGCGTTTTGGACTACATCACTTAGGCTCACGTCACACGATCGGCAGCAATTCCTATAATTTGAGTCTCTAAACATTGCTGCACAATCGCATCTATGTCCAAACCAATAATGTGTTGCTCTTGTAACAATTTGGTGTGGTCACTATCAAAGGTAAACACAGCTTTCCTGATTTTGGTCAGGCTGTGGGCAAGGGCGATCGTTTTGCTGTTGGGGGCGGCGTAGGCGATGAAAATGATGTGGGCCGATCGCACCGATCATTTCGTTTCGTTTTAGGGCGAGTTCTGTGGTGACGCGGGGATAGCTGGCGCTGAACGGCGAAAGGATCAACAGTCTGTTGTCTTCGATGGCTTTGAGTTGATCCGGTGAGGGTCGAGTTTTGTGGATGCTGCGGGCGGGACAATGGATGATGGGTTGGGTGCCGCGTTGGAGGATTTTCAGACAGTCTTTTTCTATTGGAGAATGGAAGCCACTGATGACGGGAATGCCGTGATCGCGCAACGCTTGGGCGAGATCGTAGGTTTTGAGGATGAGATCGCCGGGGCATTTGATGGAGCAGAAGAGGGCGATTGGGGTTTGGGTAAGGAGATTGAGGTTGCCGATCGCATGGAGTGTTGGTGGCTTTTTGAACGCGGTGCAGGTTTTGAGGGCGATCGGATAGGCGTGACTCTCAGGGGTGATGGTTTGGAGTTCGAGGGGTGTGACAGATTTCATGTCGAGAATAGGGAATTAGGCGACAGCATAGCCGGAGTATTGACGGAGGTAAGGTGGCTGGAAGCCAATGACTATGGAGTCTTTTGGGATGCCTTGGTCGGCTAAATCTTGACCTATATCTAGTTCGGTATTATTGATTTGGATCCAGATTTTTTCGTCTTTGATATCGAGGTGGATGGAACAGCCATGTACCCGTTGCTTATTGTCCCAGCCGATCGCAAAGACTTGGTAGTGATCGTGTTCAGTATCGAAGAGGGTTTGGGTCTCAATGTCGCCGTGGGAGGGCTTGTAGGTGGCGTATTGGGTGAGGAGTTGGCGGACGATCGTGCGGTATTGTTCGAGTTTGGGAGTTAGGATAGCCACTTGATCACGCAACATAAACGACCTCGGCGGAACTGAGAATATTTTCACGTCGGATCCAGTTTCGGCTCTGCTCGATCGCTTTTTTGCTAACTAAGTCAACTTTACGGGTTCTCCTAGAATTGCCGTGGTCGGCATCCAGATATAGCGTTCATCGATTGGCTGTAAAATCAAGATGTTAGCCAGCAAGCGAGGGGCCTCATGGAGAATCAGATTCACATTCCACTCGATTTACCGGATGTCCGCCT
>JAPLHZ010000204.1 GCA_026389365.1 Cyanobacteriota bacterium | reverse complement strand
GTGAATCGTCTCTTTCAACGCCTCACTCTCGACCTTAATGGGTATACGCGATTTCCAGCAACCTAAATTCCCTAGGATTGTCAATTGCCTTCAAACCACATCTAGCGTCCTCCACGGGAATTCTGGGAGAACCACAATTATATAGACAATTTTCTGCCTAAGTACCCAGATCAGCCTCTTAGCCTGAATTGTTTCCGCATAAGTCCGATTTTTAGGATCTTAGACCGACAAATTATCCGCCTAAGTGCCGAAAGTTTGATCTTATACCTACTATTTCAGCATATTCCATGACAAAGAATTTCGCTAGTCTGCCTAAGATCGCACAACGATTCCAAATTCGGAGCGGATTAGCAGTTAGCGCGGGTCGATTTTGGCGAGTTTGGTATTTTGGAAAAAGTGAAGGGCGATTTGTTGGTAGTTGAGTCCTCGTTCGGCCATGCCTTTGGCTCCGTATTGGCTCATGCCGAGTCCATGACCGAAACCTTTGCCTTGGATAACAAATGATGTAGTGGTTTGGTCTTTGCTGCTGCTTTTGGTTGTGATGATTTGGGGGACGATCGTAATTTTGGCGCTGCGGAGATTTAAGTTGTCACGAAGGGTTTCGGTGGTGACACGTTTTTTTGTGCTGCCGCTGATGAATTCGAGTTGACGATAGCTGCCTCCGGCGGTTGGGTTGCCGACGGGGTTGACGGCTGTGATTGGTCCGAGACCGACGATGTTGCCAAGTTCGTTGCGGCTGATAATTTTGTTCCAGCTGAAGACAGGGGCATTTTGATCGTAGTCTTGAACAGCTCGGAGGTAGGGGACGCGGGTGCCCCAGACATCTTCGACGTTTTCGGTGTGGCCGCCACTGGAGGAGTGAAAGAGGGCTTCGATGATGGTGCCGTTGTAGGTGAGGACTTGGCCTGCGGTGGCGGTGACGGCGGTTTGGGTTCCGGTGGATTCGTCTTGGACTCCGCGATAGACTTGGCAGCGGGCGGTGTCGCAGAGGTCAAAGCTACTGTTGCCATCTCGGTTGCGGCGGTAGAGGGCATACGATCGGGCGGCTACCGCTTGGGCTTTGAGAGCTTCTTGGGGCCAGTTACCGTTCATTTCGCCGCCGAGGACGCTGTAGAGGTAACTTTCTAGGTCTACGTAGTTGATGGCCGTGAGTCCACCGCTGCTGGGGGTAATGAGGGTGCGACCTCGGTACCACCGATCGCCGATCCACACGACTCCGTTGGGGTCTTTAGGGTTGATGGCAATTTTAGGGGCGCTGAATTTGTCGAGGGCGATGCCGCGTCCGCCTGTGGTGGCGGTGAAGCCGTTCATGCCTTGGATTTCGCCGAGGGTTTGATTGGTGCTTGCGTCGGTGATTGTGGCATTGACGGAGCTACCGATGCGGACTTGAGACACATTTTCTTCGATCGCGACCCGGAGTTCTAGGCTCTCTGCCAGTGCGTTTTGGGGAGAAAACAGAGCTAGGGTGGCTAGGGTGAGAAGTGTGGTTTTGGTTGCTGAGGGCATAGGTTGGGGGAAGAGTCTAGGGTTGGGGTCGGTGAATGCTTTTTGCTTTGAGCGCAGGCTGAGCTTGTCAATGCAGATCGTTTTTCGATCGTTGTTTTGGGGTTCTCACTTTTCCCGTTGTTAGGATAGACGAGTTTGAAGGGTTTTGTTTCATTTTGTTTCATTTTATTTCGGAGGTTCAGGAAACCTAGATGGAAAATTGATTTTTTTGGTGGTTTTGTGATGGAAATTTAGCGTGGTTTTGCTGGTGCATTTTTTCACGCCATGCTTCCATGTAGGTATAAAAAACAGCATCATGATGGGACGAAATCGGACAATACAGGCTTCGTGAATGGCTTCGAGTGGGGTTTTGTTAGCATTGCGTTGACGTTCGATCGCAAAGTCTACGAGCATGATGCCATCGCTGAGGGATGTACCGGGAAGGCTATCGAAGGAGATGGTTGCTGAAGGTAGGCCGGAGAGATGGTTTACGGTAAGCGGTCCGACGGTTTGTTCGATGCTGGCGATCGCGCTTAGGGGGATGGGTTTGGAATTGGTATCACTGCTGTTCGATCGAATGTAAAGCACGGATAGGGCTTTGGCATCACGTTGATATTCTGGCAACAGTTCCATGACGACGGTGTATTGATTGTTTGGTGTGTAGATTATTGAGACTTGACCACCGCTGTAGGCATTGCTGAGGGTTTTCTGGACTTGGGCTGCGGTGATGTTCAGGGCTGCGGCTTTGTTTTGATCAACTTTGACTTGTATTTGAGGCGTGCGAAGTTGTAAATCACTATCAACATCACGGAGTCCTGGTAACGCTTTCACTTTTTCCAACAGGATTGGGATCGCTTGGCGTAGATCTGCGAGATTCAAACTTTGCAATGTGAATTGATATTGAGAATTAGTTTGCTGACCGCCGATCGGGAATGCAACGCTAGGAATCAGTGTTGCGGCAATGTCCCGTAAGAACAGGAATATAACAAGAATTACTAGTGCGATCGAAAGTAGTAATGTGAATTTCACGTCTTCAACAGATGCCCTTACAAGTAAGATTTTCTGGGCACTCGACTACCATCAGGTCAAATTATTTAATGGGGTGAGCCAATCTCAAGGCAGTTGCGAGTCTTGTGTGATTAATTTTGGGTCAGCTTAATGACTACAAATTCGCGATCACCATTTCGATCGCCTATCAATTACTTGTCTTTGTGATCCCCGACACTTGTTGCTTGCTTAAGCTTGGCTAGAAACAGATAACTTTAATGGGCATATCGGTTTCGCTATATATTGAGTTCATCGGCGCACCCGCAGAGTGCTGTCCCCTGTAATACTTTATTTTTGCTACTTTAACCGTCGCATAACTCGACATGGATTACCAACCGCTACACAATCAGATTCGATGGACTTGGTTACGACACTGCCTGCCCCGATTGTCACATTGGTTCCGATCTCTACCCCCGGCACAATAACTACATTGGCACCGATCCAAACGTTATCGCCGATTTGAATCGGTTTAACGAACTCAAAACCTGAATTACGAATAGAAGCATCCGTTGGGTGACCGGCTGATGAAATAACGACATTCGGCCCCAGAAACACATTGTCACCGATCTTCACACGTGCCCCATCAAGGATGACCAAATTGTGATTTGCGTAAAAGTTCTTTCCAAAATGAAGGTTATAACCGTAGTCACAATAGAACGGAGGTTCAATATAAGCATCACTGGAATACCCCACAAGTTCAGTCAACGTTTTTTGATCTAAGTCTTTCACCTGCTGATTGTAGCGGTGGCATAAAACCTTTGCCTTTTTTCGCTCAGTGACCAACTGTGGATCATTAGCAAAATAAAGTTCACCTGAAAGCATTTTTTCTTTCTCGGATTTCCTCACGTTTATGCACCTAAATATGTGTTGGATGGAAACTTTCCGTCTAATCTGAATATAAGGTACATAAACAACAGTCCGGACAGTTTTTAACGTAGGTAGTGGCGAAGAAAGCTATCCAAAGCTTAAAGTACAGTCATACAAAAAACAGAGACTGTGCAATGGATAGCCTACAGAATATTCTAACGGACGCACTGACCACAGTGGGT
>JAPLHZ010000346.1 GCA_026389365.1 Cyanobacteriota bacterium | reverse complement strand
TGTGAATCGTCTCTTTCAACGCCTCACTCTCGACCTTAATGGGTATACGCGATTTCCAGCAACCTAAATTCCCTAGGATTGTCAATTGCCTTCAAACCACATCTAGCGTCCTCCACGGGAATTCTGGGAGAACCCAAATTATTTTGACTCCTCTTTTGCCTGATAACGAGCCAGCAAGCGCTGTCTGAGATCGACTAGATTATGTTTTTGAGTAAGTTGTTGTCGTAGTTCGTAAGCTTTTTGGCTTCGTTTCTTCAAATAGCTATCAATTTCCTGCTGATGGTTTAAATAATATGCAATTGAACTGTAGATATCTTCTAAGCGAAGAACTGAAAACTGAATGGCAATTTCTTCAGGCGTGGAGCCATTGTGGTATGAAGCCAGTATGCTATCTAGCGTTACTCGGCTTAACCCTATACGAATCCCTCCCGCTTCATCCCAACGAAAAGGTGGAGAGGTTGCTTGAAATTTTTCTGGAGGACTCATTAGGGACATATCGCACCTGAGTTGAACTGTGTAAAAATATTGTATCAAGAGTCTGCTAGAGCAACCAGTCATTCCAAATTCAGGATGCCATAAGCCTGTTCCAGCCGATCGTTCTCCCTCTGTAGAGTTTGAACGTGCTGTTAGTTTATTAAAGCTGAGTTGAACCAGTATATCAGTTCAATAATTTAGGATTTAAAGTCCGTCTAACGGTCGCGATCACTGGACTTAGACAGTACTGTCATTGGTACAATGGTATTCATTATGTATGATGACACCTGCCGATTTCTTGCTGAACACTTTTCCTCCGACTTTGCGAGTTGGCTACTCGGAACCTCTGTCACCCTGACAGAACTCAAACCGTCTGAGCTTTCCCTCGATCCGATTCGCGCTGATGCCTTGATTCTGCTGCAATCAGATGACGACATTTTACATATTGAATTCCAAACAGTTCCACGAAATAGTATTCCGTTTCGGATGTTGGATTATCGAGTGCGATCGTATCGAAAATATCCGAATAAAAATATGCGACAGGTGGTCATTTACCTGAAGCAGACGGTATCAGAGTTAGTTCATCAAACCAGCTTTACGATGGAGAGGACTCGCCATGAATTTGAAGTGATCCGCCTGTGGGAGCAACCTGCCTCACTGTTTTTGGAATATCCCGGACTGATCCCTTTTGCCGCTCTTGGCGATACCATAGATGTAGAGGAAACACTACGCCAAGCGGCTCAAAGGGTAGACCAGGTTCCTGATCTCGTGACAAAAGCAAATCTAATGGCTGCGTCAGGGATTTTAGCCGGGTTAAGATTAGAAAATGAAGTTATTTATCGCATATTGCGGAGAGACATCATGCAAGAATCCACTGTTTATCGATCGATTCAGAGAGAAGCTCAAGAAGAAAATAGTCGATCGATCGCGCTTAATCTTTTGAGGGGAGGTGTGGCGATCGGTTTGATTGCCTCTTCTACAGGTTTATCGATCGAAGAAGTGCAACAACTCCAACAACAGTTAGACGCTGCTTCACACTAACAAGTCGCTAAGATCGATCGCATACACTCCACACCTGACACTGAAAGAGGGACGATCGGTTTAGCGCAAGAATTGTGCAGGGGATGTGCGATCGGATGACAAATTTCGTATTTCTACTTTTTGTATTTCTACTTATGATGGAAGGATAGGTGGAAAGATTCTTCTTTTGCCTTAGAGGATCTGCGGACTTTTTCTGCCTATCACGCTCGATTTGGGTAGATATGTGGAAAATCTCCACCTACTAATCGTTAGCTTGCCTTCACTTTTTGGTCAGGGCATACGTACAAAGATATTGGTCAAGTGCAGAGATTACGTAGCGAACTTCGAGCCAAGCAACTATCCAACAGTAGGATCTTCCGGGAAAAGATCTTATGTACTAAACTGTTAGGTGTAACTTAACTAAAAATATTGCGCTAAAAGGCTTTAATGTCTGTATCATAAGGACTTTAGCCTATGTTTGGGGGTACTTTTCTGAATCTGGATCAGCTCTTAGATGAACTTGGATATGCCCAGTCGCTAAATTATCGTGCAGCTAGCGAGCCTTCGCAAGAGCCGTTGACTGAGCATCTTTTTCGCGCCGCTAAGAAGGCAGGAGTCCAGGGAGCATATGTTTTTCAAACCAGTCCCCCAGAACAGAAAATTCTTCCGCCTCGTCCGGCTGTATATGTCGCTGAGGCTAAAACGAGAGATGAAGCGAGAGAAATTCATCAGAGACTATGGAATCTGGGAAACGCACCTTTCATCGTCATTCTTCTTCCTAATGAAATTAGAGTTTATACGGGATTTGACTTTTCCCTAGATAATGAGCAGGAGGGTTTAGTTAAAGAAATCAAAGAGATCATTGACCTAACATTTGAAAGTATCCGTGATCAGCTTGCAGATTTTAGAGCTGATTCCATAGATTCTGGAAGAATTTGGGAAACTCAATCGAAGTACGTTACTCCTGAAAAACGGGTAGATACGCACTTACTTAATAATCTCAAAGACTTAGAAAAATACTTAACGGGTAGAGAACTGGACTTGCCGATCATTCATGCACTGATTGGAAAGTATGTCTATATCCGGTATCTCTATGACCGAAAAATTCTTTCGGGGGAATGGCTTGCAGAAAACAATATAAATTTAGATTCTGTACTGAGCCGCAATGCGACTTTAGCTGGATTGCTCCATTTAACTGAGGTTTTAGAAAATCGCTTTAATGGTGCCATTTTCCCATTACCTTCCAATATTGAAGCGACATTGAGCGATGAGCTTGTGTCTCTAGTTGCTTCTACATTTAAGGGTGATGATTCTATTTCGGGACAGTTACATCTTGACTTTGAAGCTTATGATTTTTCTTACATTCCAGTTGAAACACTATCTTCTATCTACGAACAATTTCTACGTTCGCAAGGAACAGGTAGAAAAGTTGGTGCAGTCTACACTCCTGAACCTGTAGCAGATTACTTGTTGTGTGAGTTAGAGGAGTCTAAGCCCTTGCAGAGTGGCATGAAAATTCTTGATCCATGTTGTGGTTCTGGAATTTTTTTGGTGCTAGCTTATCGTAGACTGATCGAACTGGCACTCGCGAAAAGCCCAAATAATAAACTGAAGCCCACAGAGCTACAAAGAATTTTGTGTGAAAGTCTCTATGGTATAGAGCGAAATAAAGAGGCTTGTTATGTGGCTGAATTCAGCCTGATCTTGACATTGCTAAGTTACATAGACCCTCCAGATTTACATCGCAACAAACAGTTTAAGTTTCCTTCACTCCATGATAAACAAATCTTTGAATGTGATTTTTTTGATGATGGGTCAGACTTCTGGGAACAAAATCAAAAGTTTGATTGGATTGTAGGTAATCCACCCTGGATTGAGCTAGAACAAGGCTCTACTACTGAAGAGCTAGCCTTAACGTGGATTAATGAACATTCTGAGGAAAAGCCCGTTTCAAACAATCGTGTCTGTGAAGCATTCACTTGGAGAGTTGTCGATTTGTTGAAAGATGATGGTTGTGTAGGCTTGCTTGTTCATGCAAAAAGTTTATTTAATAACAGCTCTGAAAAATATCGTTCAGAGTTCTTTAAAAAACATGAGGTTTCAAGAATCACCAACTTTTCCAGTCTTCGTAAGGTACTGTTTGACGGGAGAGCAAAAGCACCTTCTGCAACATTTATATATAGTCGTTCCAAGAGAAATATTGTTAAGCCTCCCATCATACATTGTGCTCCCTTTGTTATCAATCAGATGTCTATTTTCCCTTGGGGAAGTTCAAGTCAAAAAGCGGGCTGGTTACTAACAATTAATGATGATGAAGTTCAAACTGTTTCTCATCAAGAAGCAGAAGTTGGAGAATCTCTAATCTGGAAGGTAGCGTTTTGGGGTACATATAGAGATCGAAAAGCGATTCAACGTTTGAGACGGCTCTTCCCCACTACTTTGGATAAGATTAAAGAAGAGCGAAACTGGTTTCTCTGCGAAGGCGTCCAGCTGAGAAATAGGTATGAAGTTGATGAGTCAACTCTTGAACCAATTGATGAAATTCGAGGTCTTTCTCGTTTTAATGTTAAAGCATTGCGCAATTCAAGCAATCGATTTATTGTTCCTGAAACTGCTCTTGAAAGAATTCCAGTAGAAGAAAAATTTGTACGAAAACGTGGAGGCAAAGCTGGTTTAAACTTGATAATGGCTCCGCACCTAGTCCTGAATTCTACATATGCACTATATAGTGACCAGGACTTTGTGATTCCTAGTGGGCAAATAGGTCTCTCTGCACCTCAGGAAGATGCTGATTACTTACGAGCTTTATCTATTTTTCGTAATTCCAGCATCGTCCAATACTATCTTTTCTTTACAAGTCCTCAATTGGGAGTTGATCGAGGTCGAATTACTCTGAAAGCCTTTGAAAAGCTTCCAGTTCCTGTATTTTCAGATTATCAAATCAGTCAACTTGCTCAGCTTCATAGAGATTTTTCCAAAAGAGAAATTAATTTATTATTAGAGAATAATAAAGATGTGCAAGATGAACTTGACAATATGGTTGAAACCTATTTAGCTATACCCAGCAGTATAAGAGTTTTAGCAAAGGAATTTATGACGGTACGCCTTAGTTTAAATGAAGGTAAATCTCGGGGAATAGCTGTTAATTTACCATCTCTAGAAGCTCTCTTTGACTATGGCAACACTCTCCGAGATGAATTGGATATATTTACTGAAGGAACTGGCTTAAGACACAAGCTTGTCTTAAGCCGATCAAAAGAGTTGGTTGTATGCTCAGTTGAATTTGTTCAATCAGGTGATCTCAATTCATATACTCCCATTGATGTGAGTACTGAAGAAGCTCAGGGATCATCATCTACTCTTTTTGCTTCCATTCGGGAGAAGACAAAGCAGCGTTTTAGTCAATGGGTTTATGTGCAGCGTAGTCTTCGTATCTTTGAGGATTCAAGAATCTATATTTGTAAGTCTCCACGTTTGATTGACTGGACTAGAACTCAAGCTCTCAATGACTCTGATGACATCATCTCAGAAATCCTCTCTGCAAGACGCAGATTACATGCGGTGGTTTAGCTATGGGCGCAGAGAACCTTAATTCATTCACTCTTGATGCCTACTTTTACGGATTTCGACGGGATGCCCATCAGCTTCTTGCTTGGGGACATCAGGAAGCCTTGCCACAAATCCACTGCGATCTCGATGAAGAAGAGATTACGGGGCTGATTGTAGAAGCCATGAGAGAAAAGCTTAAAGATACTGCCATACCTGAAAGATTTTATGATCGATACTCCGTAGGTGAGGAAAAACCTTTAGCAGTAGAAGGGCGAACTGGCAAACACAGAAGAAAGCTAGATATTGTCATCGAAAGCAATTTACCGCGAGAAGTAAGACCTGAGTATATTTTTGAGTCAAAACGACTACGAAAAAAGTCAAGGCAGCTACGAAAAGGTGGTTTCCCCATTGGCGAATATGTAGGTGAAGATGGCTTGCAATGTTTTGTCAAAGGGATATATGCATCACAATATTCAGAGGCGGCAATGGTAGGTTATGTTCAAAGCGATACTGCCATTTATTGGGAGTCTGAGTTGAAGCGAAGATTTGATGAGGATACAAACAATGATTTGCGGATCACACAACGCTTGCAGAAAGTCCAAGTTCTATTTTCAATGCCTGATGTATGGATTAGCGAACATGAACGAATAACAGGTAGCGTGATAGCTGTGTATCATATACTTTTAAATTGTTCAGCATCTTCTGCTCCCACGGCAAGCTAACACTGCGTTGGTGCGGACGGTACAAAAGCTATCGGTAGGTGTTCGAGGTTGCCTGCCGCCGCACAACTTTGCCGTTATCTTCCATTCCATCAACTAAATACGATCGCCCCAACCCATCTATTCCATTCAAAGTCCCTCTCCTTAATGAAGAAGGACTAAGCCCGATCGCCCCTACCTCACACTCACAAACCGCTCCTTCGCGATCGATCGTAAATGCTCCACATCCTCACGGCGCGACACTGAAAGCGGAACCGTCGATCGGACTTCAATCATTAAAATCTCAGTTGTTAATGATTGCTTTTGATACAGCGCCGCATAAAGACCAGACACGATCGCCTGTTCAATTTCAGCACCACTATAGCCCTCTGTCGCCGCAACCAATTCAGCCAAATCAAACAACGCTACATTTTGTTTTCGCCTCGTCAAATGAATCTGCCACACACTACCGCGCTCCTGAGTATCCGGCAAATCAACAAAAAAGATTTCATCAAAACGACCTTTACGCAATAACTCCGGCGGAATGCGTGACAAATCATTCGCCGTCGCAATCACAAAAACACTTTGACTTTTCTCCTGCATCCAGGTCAAAAACGACCCAAACAATCGCCGAGACAATCCACCATCTGCATCACTTTCCGATTGCCCAAACGCCTTCTCAATTTCATCAATCCACAACACCGCCGGAGACATCGACTCCGCCATATTCAACGCACTGCGAAAATTTCGCTCCGACTCTCCCACATGTTTGTCATAAATCCGACCCGCCTCCAATTTCAACAACGGCATCCGCCAAGCCTTTGCTATTGCCTTCACCGACATCGACTTCCCACACCCCTGAATCCCCACAATCAAAATCCCCTTAGGCGGTTGTAGATTAAGGGCTTGCGCTTGGGGCGTAAATCCAAGCTGTGCCCGCGCCAACCATTGTTTTAACCCATTAAATCCACCCAATTGCAAAGGAGTACTATCCACCGGATAATATTCCAGCACACTATCCTCACGAATCACCTGAGCTTTGCGCTTTACAATGCTATCCACATCTTCGATCGTCAGCTTGCCATCCTCCATCGCCGCATAAGCCAAAACTTGTCGTGCTTGCTTTAAGGTCATTCCCGTCAACGCTTGAACCAATTGCGGAATATCAGCATCTTGCAATTCAATTTGAATTCGGGATTTACTCCGCAACGATCGCATCACCGCCTGAACTGCCTGCATTAGTTCCTCGCGCCCCGGCAATTTGAGATCCAAATACACCGCATCATGACTAATGGACGACGGTAACGTCATATGAACCCCCGTGACCACAAGAGCCGATCGGGATTCAGAAAAACTTTGGACCAATTCACGAAACTGACGGGCGATCGTCGGATCTTCCAAATGCACCGCAAAATCCTTAAGCCAAAAAATTGCCTTCAAATTCAGCTCTCTAATCTGAGTCAACACCGCACTCGGATCTTCGGTGCCATCGTAACTAATCCGGTTCGTTCCCGGCGCACAGTCCTGTTGCCAACGGTTATCGCTAGACGCAGATGATCGGATTAATCCATGGGCAATACTCCACTCCATCATCGGCATATTCATCTCAGCCGTCGCCCCTTGCAACAAGGTTTGAACCCGTTCTTCCTCAACAGTGTCGATCGCAATCAGGGGATGAAATGACGTAATCAACGTCTGTAAATGTCGAACCTGAGCCGTCATCGAAGCGGTCATTGTGGGGGCACTAGACCCGGCTGTAAAGGCGAGGCTCATAGCAATTTCCTATGCCTATTGTTAAAGGATGTGAATTAATCATCAGTGTTCCCCGTCGCGAGGTGCTGCTAGACTAGATACTAATGTTCAAGTGTCACTGTTAAAAGTCACGATCGAACAACAGCTATTACATAGGAGCAGACATCGTGCATCCGGACCAAGTTGAAGCCCTGATCAAATCCGAAATCCCCGACTCTCAGGTGAACGTCATGAGCAGCGACGGCTCCCATTTTGAAGTAACCGTCGTGTCCGCAAGCTTCGAGGGAAAACGTCGGGTTCAGCAACATCAAATGGTGTATGCCGCCGTCAATCAAGCCGTCAAAAGTGAAGCCATTCATGCCTTTCAACTCAACACAATGACCCCTGCCGAAGCTAGTAACTCTGCTGTCTAGTGACAGTTTAGCTAAACCTAGATTCAACCGAAACTCACAATCATTCTTATTCTCTGGAGCCAAAACACACAATGAACCCTGAAACCCAAGCTCGAATCAAAAAAATGATCGATGACAATAAAATCATGGTCTTCATGAAGGGCAACAAACTGATGCCACAATGTGGATTCTCGAACAACGTTGTCCAAATCCTCAACACCCTCGGCGTGCCCTTTGAAACCTGCGACATCTTGGCTGATCAAGAGGTGCGTCAAGGGGTTAAAGAATTCTCTAACTGGCCAACCATTCCTCAGGTTTATCTGAATGGCGAATTTTTGGGCGGTTCTGATATTTTGATCGAACTATACCAAAAGGGTGAACTTCAACAAATGGTCGAAGTTGCCCTCGCGTCTTAGGCACTTGCGTTAAGGATTCAGCGTCCATCGCCCTCCATCAAAAACCCTCCGCAACTAGATGTTACTGGAGGGTTTGTTCGATGCTATTGGAAACTGTTGAGGCAACTAAAACTCTTTGAGCAAATTCCTTGTGTAATTTACCAAAAACGACCTCCTCCATTGCGTTGATACTCAGGTTCAGGTTCAAGCTCAGGCGCTTCAAAGTTAGAGGGATCATACATATAGCGGATCATTTCTTCTTCAAGACGATTGAGATGATATGCCTCTAGAGTGTCAGTATGACGAAGCGCTGCAATGTATCCATCAAGATAGAGACGAATGTCATCGAACCGATACCCGCGATTCCACAGTTCCACCGAAGCGTCGGTGAGCCGTTGGTAGTAGCGGATCGTTAAGGAGTCCTGAAGCATAGACTGAATTCCGAGAAACTACTTGAGCGGGATTGTGACCATTATATATTAAATCCTATTGATCCCAAAGGCCAACAATTAAGGTAGGGATTACACCATATTATGCTAGTTTGAAGCGCTGATCTAGGATATTTTCCGTTTTATATCAGAAGACGTAACTAGCTTTACAAATGATCCAGTAGTGAATTTGTTACTGTGTCGATATAAGTTCATTGCATGAGGATCCTGTGGGAGTTGTTTCAATCCAAATCATTGAAGGCAATCAACACCTACGATCGCTCCTGAGTTGGCACCTTCAGCAAGCGAGCTATCAAGTGTTTCAGTCGGTTGACTATGGTCAAGCGAAGGATCTGTTTTTGGTGCGTCAGCCTCGACTGGTTATTTTGAGTAATGATTTGCCCAATGGCGGCGGGATTGAGTTTTGTCAGTGGATGCAGCAGCAGGGTCAGGGATTAACCATGATGCTGTCAGCTCAATCAACGGAGGCGGAAATCGTCAAGGGATTACGATCGGGTGCGGATGATTATTTGACGAAACCCTTTGGGATGCAAGAGTTTTTAGCACGAGTGGAGGCGCTGACTCGGCGATTGAAAAGTTCAACGCCCCCCGCAGCGCTGGACTACGGCACTCTCAAAATTGACTTGGTTCATCGCCGAATCCGTTTCTTTAATCAACAAATTGAACTCACGCCCCAGGAGTTTAGCTTGCTATACGTATTAGCCCAGGCCAACGGTGCACCCCTCAGCCGATCGGAGCTATTACGCCGCGCATGGCCGGACGAAATCGACAATCCTCGTACAGTCGATACTCATGTTCTTTCATTACGAAAAAAGGTCGAAACTGATTCCTATCAGCCCGGTCTAATTCAAACCGTCCGAAATGTCGGCTATCGCTTAAACCTAGAAGGACTCACGACTCCGCGTACTCCCGTGGAAGGGTTGACGGGCATTGGCCTTAGTCCCACTCATCGTCTAGGGACGGCATCGATGCCTGAAGTTGGTGTTGGATCGCTGGCCAGTCAGCCGATTCTGTAGCGTGACGTTGATGGAGAACTAAAGCCCGATCGCACAAGCTTTGGAGCCAATCGGTTTGGTGGCTGGCGATGACTAGGGTTGTTTTGGGCAATTTGTCTAAAATTTTGTAAAGACGATCGCATTGTCGCGGGTCGAGCGGAGCGGTCGGTTCATCCAGCAACAAAACCATGGGTTCGATCGCAAGGGCGCGAGCTAGGGAAATCCATTGCTTTTGGCCGAGGGATAATTCAGCTTCATTTTTTTGCAATAATTCTTGAGACATTTCAAATTGATCGCACCAGTACTCCAATCGGGTTTTGAGTTGGGTCGCTTCAAAACCACGCAATTGAAGGGGGTAGACGATCGCAGCCTCTACAGTCATGCCTAAGAGCTTTGGTTCTTGGGCTACGTACAGAACATTTTGCCTAAGATGACTCACCGGAACGTCTCCGTAGGGAGTCCCTTGCCAAAGCAGCTTGCCCTCCGTCGGGTCAATCAGCCGATTAAGGAGCCGCAATAACGAAGTCTTGCCACAACCCGCATGGCCCACAAGCCCCCACCGATCGCCCGCCCGAATATCCCAAGAGACATCTCGCAAAACAGGAGTTCCGGGCGTGAGAACCTTACCTTTGCGATCGAGTCGTTGTCCGAGCCGTAATCCCAAATGGTGAAGTTCAATCAATTCCATCCTAGATTCCACCACCATCTAGAAATTCATTAATCGCCTTGTCGGCTAAATTACAGCAGGGGGACATAGAATTTATGCTGCATTCCCCGATTGGGCCTACACTCGGCGGCAGAAGAGTCACATCACTTTCTACGCGACCCGACGGCACCGCTTCCATGGCATAACACACCTCAATCGCTTTGCGGGCTTGCATTTCCTTCATTTGATTTTCTAGCGACTCAATCCGATCGAGCAAGGCCCGAATCACCTGAGCCTCGGAGTCAGGCAGACGGTTGTGATCTAGCGGCTCAACCCGCTCACCTGCTCGGTAAACAACGCGCCCCGGTACGCCCACCACCGTGCAATCCGACGGAACATCTCGCAACACAACGGATCCAGCTCCAATCCTTACGTTGTTACCAATTTCAATATTTCCCAAGACTTTTGCTCCGGTCCCGACAACGACATTTTCACCTATGGTCGGATGTCGTTTGCCGCCTTCTTTTCCAGTCCCACCCAGGGTTACGCCTTGATAAATCAATGCATAGTTGCCAATAATAGCCGTCTCACCAATCACGACACCCATGCCGTGATCAATAAAGACTCCGTGACCGATCGTCGCACCCGGATGAATCTCGATGCCGGTCAGAAATCGCGCAATATGCGAAATCAATCGGGGAAAAAAGGGCAAACGCAATTGATACAAGCGATGCGCTAGCCGATGCATGAGGAGGGCTTGGAAGCCGGGATAACAGAAAATGACTTCTAGCCAATTTCGGGCGGCGGGATCTCGATCAAAAATTATCTTGAAATCAGCAACAAGCGTCTTCAGCACGACTAGATACTCCGTAATTAAGAAGTAGGCACGGATTGCACACGTTTGTAATAGTAGCGCGAGTCGTTCAGGGTTTTCTATGGAGAACTTTGGGGGGAGAACCGTCTTAAAATCAGCGTCTCCTAACCTGACGCAGGAATCTAGCACATCGATCGGCCTAGCATTTGATTAAAAACTTAATGTTTAATATCCTTAGTTTGTTATGAAAGAAACCATTTTTATTCCTTATATTGGTTAGCATTACTACCGTATGTTGCAGTAAATCAATCTGCCGACAGACCTAATCCCTCTTATCTTGTGCTCAGAAGGTTACGCCATGACAATTTACGTTGGAAACTTGCCCTACAAGGCAACCGAAGAGAATCTCCGCGAAGTTTTTGCGCAATACGGTGCAATTAAGCGCGTTTCGGTTCCAGCTGACCGTGAGACGGGTCGGGTGCGGGGATTTGCGTTTGTGGAAATGGCAAAAGATACGGAAGAGGATGCTGCGATCGCCGCATTGGATTCAGCCGAGTGGATGGGTCGTCAGCTTCGGTTAAATAAGGCAAAGCCTAAGGGTTCTGAGTAAATTAATACTACAAACTAATAACGTCTTGTAAAGATTGCCTGGAATGAAGGCCGATCGATCGGGAATTAGGGGGGAATTATAACCCAGAGTAGGTTTTAGAGATTTTCTATGAGTTCTTCACCCATCGATCGCTTTCGCTGGCCAAGTCAGGTGTCGGCCCTATTGATTACGGGCTATCAACGATATTTATCCCCATTGAAGGGGTATTCCTGTGCCCATCGAGTGCTGTATGGAAATGAGTCTTGTTCGCAGTATGTGAAGCAGACTATTTTAAGACGAGGACTATCGGATGCTTGGCCAGACAGTCGGCAACGGTTTAGAGATTGTCGATCGGCCTATTTGACGATTATGGCGAGTCGGAATGATCAAGATCGAAGCGAGTATGAAGAATTTGATGACGATCGAAGTAAAAATAAACAAAATTCTCGCTCCTGCGATCCATTGAACACTAATAATTACCGTTGTTCAGGAGATTGTTTCGAGATAGTTAATTTCCCTTGTACCCCAGACCTAATTGAAGCGATGGATTGTGATCTAGCGGCTTGCGATATTGGAGGCTGTGATGTGGGAGCTTGCGATATTGGAGGCTGTGATGTGGGGGGCTGCTAAATTAATTTAACTGGATTAGACTTGAGGAGATATTTGGGGTGATTTTCTGATGGTGGAGTTAGGATCTTTAGTTCAATTTTCGCCAAATCAAGTTGTTTGTCTGGAACAAGGGGAATTGCTATTATTCGGGGAAGTGGTGCAGATGGTCCCGGAACGATTGCGCTGTTGGGTCCGTCCGTTGGCGATGGCGCAGGTGGTGCCGGAGAGTTTAAAACTATTGCTTTTGTATGATTTGCGAGAGAGTTCGCATTTAGTTTTGCCTGCACAAGTTTTTCGAGAAGCCTTGGATACGGAAGTGATTCCGATAATGGGTGCGTTGTTTCATCCTGAAAAAGAGGTGGTTGTTGATAATAGCGACGCGGCAAGGATTTCCTTACATCAGTTCATCCGGAGGGTATCGGTAGAACGATGGGAACTATTTCAAACTGTTTAAGGTAGGGGGATGATTCTAGGCTTTTGGGTTCATTCTGTCGATCGGACTAACATGCGGTAGAGTTAAAGCGTTCATTTTGAATGATAGTTGCGATCGTCATGGCCCTTGAAAAATCTGAAATCAAACTTTTATTTGAGCGACTTGTGTTTGATGAGACCGTTCCTCAAGACTGGGTAGAAGATGTTTGGGCCTTGAGTCCTATGATGGGTGACAGCGCCTTGAAGTTGTTGGAGGTGTTCTATAAGCTTCTGGAACATTGTCCAGAAAAAGATTTGCAGGAGGTTCTAAAGGCGGTCTATGTCGCGCAGATGTCGCCAAAAGAGTAGGCGATCGTTAACACAATCAATAAAAAATTCCCTTCAGTGGCTCCGTAGAGTATTCCGCTGAAGGGGATTAGAAGGGAGAATCAATTTCTTAACTATGAAAGAGATTTAAGCATTCATTAATTGTAGTTATAAGCAATTGACTCCCCATTTCGGAGAAACTATCTAAGACATCGCAAACCATTCTTCAACGGCTTCAGCTTTAGTATTCGTGCGACGATTGGACGTGATTCGCTCGAAGTCCATCCGTACCGATCGATTTTGTTCACCATCCGCCGCCACAGCCACGATCGGGAACTTCAATTGACCATCCTGGAATGACACATGGAATCGGAATGTGCCATCAGAATTGAGTACGATCGGTTCGCCGTCCACATACACCGTTGCATCCGGTTCGGTCGCACCATAGACAATCAATTCCGCATCAGCGACTAACCAGAACTTACGCGGCTGTGGTTTTTTTACCAATTCCCCAGACGATAGGCCAATGCCCGACATATTCAAACCGGAGAACGTCGGTAAAGCCCACAAACCAGCGCCCGATGGGAACACATAGGAACTTACGGAATCGAGGTATGGTGCAGGGCTTGGAGCCTGTTGCATGGAGCCATAGAGAGAACCTGCAATACGCTGGGCTTCTACTTCACCCACCATGCCGAAAATGTGGTTATGAAGTTCAGTTTGAGCTTGATCTTGATAAGTCGGGGTGCTTTCAGGCACTTTTTGGCTAGGAGGTACTAATTGCAATACACTTTTGCCTTCTAATGGCTCTTCCCAATCCAAAGTGACAAATTGATCTTCAACCCAATCCGATGGATAAACCGGAGGCACACGCATGGATTCCGATCGGGCCAATTTCAACCAGCGGCCATCCCAAGTCCGATAACCGATTTCCAATAGATATTCCCGATCGCTCACGGGCAAAGGCAAATACCATTCACGAGCCATCTCATCACAGCCATACTCTTGAACGCTGTGGGGGGACTGAATACCCAAATCCAAATCCGTTACATCAAACAACCGCAGCGCTAATTGCTGACCGCCTTGACGACGTAATTCTTCTTTATGTTCATTGGAAATATCCCAATAGGCATAAGCCCACTGGGGATCGCGAGGCAAAATCACAATGCGACTACCGCCGTAGCCCTTGGGCAATTCCACAAACGAGTCATCGACATCCGCCAAGGATAAATCCACCGTCGAGACTGCCTGTAATCCATATTTTGAGGCTTCAATCATGGTTTGTGCTGGCCCTTGCTTTTCAAGAATGGATGATAGAAGTTGCTCTTTCCGCATTCGGCTATATCGCGAAACCCCGACCGCACTAGCAACACGGCGCAACTGACGCAGAGTCATGTCTTCTAAAGGAATTGGAACGGTCATGGCATGTACCTCCGGGAAAATGATTTTTCGTACTCACAATTTGAGGCCGAATCGACGAGCACACTTTGAGTGGGGATCACGAACTAAGCTCAATGGCATAACTCTTTATGGGTGATCCCTTTTCGTAAGCCCATAGTGGGGCTATTTCTGTCCGAGATCAACCGATCGGATTTATCAATTTATGAGGGTTTTACCATTTTTAGGGGGATACGGGGATCGATATGTCATGAAATTTTGATATTAAGGCGATCGGGGATCGCAAAAGCCGTCCCTGAGGGGATCGTAAATATCAAGATTTCGTGATGAATTTGAGCGGTGTGCTAATCCGCTGAGAGGGATGGCTGATTGGAAACTGGAGGAATGGGGGAAAGTTGCCGTGCGATCGGACCCAAACGCGGTAATCTCATGAGGGAATGACGATTAGACTTATATGGTTTCGCTTTTCTGACTTGCCGAATGAGTGATAATTCTGACCGAAAATTGATTCAAAAATCCCCTCCAAAATCACCCTTCTCCCTGTGGTTCAACCGCATGATGATGGCGTTGCTGTTAATGGGGCAAGTGGTACTCCATCTGTTGAAGGGGAAAATCAACCGTCGCAACACGTTGGAACAGATGTCGATTGTTGGGCCTCAGTCGTTGATGATTGCGTTGTTGACTTCGACCTTTGTTGGCATGGTGTTCACGATTCAGGTGGCGCGGGAGTTTTTGAATTTTGGGGCTGGATCGGCAGTTGGCGGAGTGCTGGCGTTGTCCTTGGCCAGGGAATTGGCTCCAGTGTTGACGGCGGTGACGATCGCGGGTCGTGTGGGTTCGGCTTTTGCGGCGGAGTTGGGCACGATGCAGGTGACGGAACAAATTGATGCGCTGTACATGTTGCGGACTGATCCGATCGACTATTTAGTTACGCCTCGGGTATTGGCTTGTTGTTTGATGTTGCCGCTGTTGACAATTTTGGGATTAGGTACGGGGATTTTGGGTGGTATGGCGATGGCGAATTTGATCTACAGCATTCCAAATATGGTGTTTTTGGATTCGGCACGAAAATTTTTGACCGTGTGGGATCTGTGTAGTGCGCCTTTGAAAGCGATCGTTTTTGGGTTTCTGATTGCGATTATTGGAACCAGTTGGGGATTGACGACCACAGGCGGCGCTAAGGGGGTTGGCGAATCGACGACGACAGCGGTGGTGACATCGTTACTGGCCATTTTTATTTCAAACTTTTTCCTGTCCTGGATCATGTTTCAAGGAGCGGGCAGTGCGGTAACACGGGGACTTTAGTCCGGCGCTTAATGATCGCGTGACTGCGCTGAGAGAACGTACAATTGCAATTAGTTTAGGAACGTCGATCGTAATTTTATGAAACTCAGTAAAGTAGTCCCTTGGGGCCGAACGTTAGAAGAATACAAATTGATGTTTAGTCTGACGGATGCAGATCTAAACTCAAATATCTTAGGGTGCGGGGATGGTCCAGCGAGCTTCAATGCTGAAATGACAAAACAAAATCATTCTGTCGTATCGATCGATCCTGTATATGAATTTTCTTCAGATCAGATTCGGCAACGGGTTGAAGAAACCTACAAAACCGTAATTTCTCAAGTCAGGCAAAATCCCGATCGATATATTTGGAAAAACTTCCGAAATGTGGATGAATTAGGTCAGGCAAGGCTTGATGCCATGGAAGATTTCTTGGTGGATTATGAATCTGGCAAAGAAGCTGGACGGTATCGGGCTGAGTCATTACCTAGCTTAGACTTCACGGATAATCAATTTGATTTGTGCCTGTGTTCTCATTTGTTGTTTCTATATTCAGATCAACTCACCCTAGAGTTCCATCTTGATTCAATTCATGAACTTTTGCGCGTTTCCAAAGAACTCCGAATTTTTCCATTGCTAAAACTCAACTGTTCCCGATCGCCCTATGTCGATGCAGTTATTGAAAATCTTTCGGGAAAAGGGCTTGACGTGAAAATTGTACCCGTTGATTACGAATTCCAAAAAGATGGCAATCAAATGCTACAAATTCGTAAGCCCTAGATCAAGGGAAAAGGAGGCGATCGGTTTGGATTTAAGATGAGAATTGCGTCTAAGTGCAGACCGCTTGATAGAATGTCATCCATTGAGTTAGAGAGAACACAGATTATGTCCACCACGATCGCCGTCCCTGATGTTGTTAGCCTAGATGTCACTAGTTTAGAGGCCGAACTGACGGGCAAAAGCCCTCAAGCCATCTTGGAAAAAGCGTTGAGCTTGTTTGATGAGATTTACATTTCTTTCAGTGGCGCAGAAGATGTCGTGCTGATCGACATGGCCCACAAAATCAAAAAAAATATTAAGGTCTTTAGCCTAGATACAGGCCGTTTGCATCCCGAGACTTATCAGTATATCGATCGAGTTCGCAAACACTACGGCATCACCATTGAAGTCATGTCTCCCAACACTGAAGCTTTAGAAAAATTTACGCAAGAGAAAGGATTTTTTAGCTTCTACGACGATGGCCATAAGGAATGCTGTACAGTCCGGAAAGTTGCACCATTGCGGCGGAAACTCGCAACTATGGATGCCTGGATTACTGGACAACGCCAGGACCAAAGCCCATCCACTAGAGACTCTGTTCCCGTTGTTCAGGCAGACCCTGGGTTTTCTGGACCTGGTAAAAATTTAGTGAAGTTTAATCCTTTGGCGAATTGGACATCCGAAGAAACTTGGCTTTATATTCGCACTTGGAACGTCCCATACAATCCACTCCATGAACGCGGATTCATTAGCATTGGTTGTGAGCCTTGTACTCGTCCGGTATTACCCAATCAGCACGAGCGCGAAGGACGCTGGTGGTGGGAAGATGCGACTAAAAAAGAATGCGGCCTTCATTCCACAACGAATCAGAAATAGGACGATCCCCCTAAATCCCCCTTATCAAGGTAGGGCTGATTCTCTTAAAAGAGAGAAACTGCTGAATCCTTGCAAGTTCGTTGAAAATCAAAATATCAACAACGTAACAGTGCAGGTTTAAGGATTTCTTTTGAGTAAAGAATCAGCCCTACCTTATCAAGGGGGACTATGAGTTGAATTCTAGTTTCCCTTTATCAAGGGGGCTAGAGGGATCGGGACATCGTACAATACTCCAACATTTTATGAATCTGATTCTCTATAGCAAACCGGGCTGTCATCTATGCGAAGGGCTAGAAGAAAAGCTACGCGCCGTCACAGCATTGGATCTGAAGCTTGACGTTCGCGATATTACGCAAGACAGTGCCGCATTTCAATCCTATCAATATGAGATCCCTGTACTGTATGTTCAGACAGATTCCGGAAAGCTGTTGCCCACACCACGGCAATCCCCTCGGGCCTCGATCGCACAAATCACCCAAATGCTACAGCCGTTTATGCTACAGACAGACGATGCGACAACTTGATACATACTGATTAATTGATTGATACTGATCCATCTGATGATTTGAAGGAATCGCCCATGCTGTTGAAGGACTTACTCGCCACTGCCGGAATTTCGACAACACTTGAGCATCCCGCACTCAAGCTTGAAGTGACCGGACTCACTACTAATTCTCACACCGCAAAACCCGGCGATCTCTTCATCGGAATGCCTGGAACCCGCGTGGATGGTGGAGATTTTTGGCAAAGTGCGATAATCTCCGGAGCGATCGCAGCCCTTGTTTCCGAAGCAGCGGCGACTAAAAATCCATCAACGGATCACCTTCTTATCCCCGTCGAAAATCCCGCTGAAGTCTGTGCCCGTCTGGCGGTGAGCTTTTATGATAATCCGACGAGTCATCTCAAAATGGTAGGTGTGACGGGAACGAATGGCAAAACTACAACGACTCATATTATTGAATTTTTGCTCGATCGCTCTGGCAAGATGCCGATGATGCTCGGGACGTTGTATACGAGGTGGAAAGGCTTTAATCAAACCGCAACTCATACCACGCCATTCCCGATCGATCTTCAAAAGCAATTAAATGAAGGCATTCAAGCAGGTTGTGACTATGGATTGATGGAAGTCAGTTCCCATGCGCTTTCCCAAGGTCGGGCATTGGGGTGTCAATATGATGTGGCAGTATTTACAAACTTGACCCAAGATCATTTGGATTACCACAATGATATGGAGGAGTATTTTGAAGCAAAGGCACTTCTCTTTAGTGATACCTATTTACGTGGGCGAGCGATCGTTAATAAGGACGATCAGTATGGTCAACGATTGATTGAACGATTAGGCGATCGGGCTTGGACGTATAGTACTGAAACTAAAGCAGATTTATATATCACTGATGTTGTTTATACGGCGAGTGGTGTGAGTGGGAAATTGCATACGCCCATGGGAAGCATTGAATTCCGATCGCCGTTAGTTGGACAATTTAATATTGCAAATCTTCTAGGGGGCATTGGCGCAGGTCTGGCGTTGGGGCTGGATTTAGCTGAAATGGCGGCAGTATTTCCTGAATTTGTTGGGGTGCCGGGACGAATGGAGCGCGTGCAGGTGAGTGAGCAACAAGATGTCAGTGTGATTGTGGACTATGCCCATACGCCGGATAGTTTGGAAAATCTATTAACGGCAGCACGGCCCTTTGTTGCTGGAAAGATGATTTGTGTATTTGGGTGTGGCGGCGATCGCGATCGGACCAAACGACCTCTCATGGGAGGTATTGCAGCTCGATTGTCGGACCAAGCAATTGTTACGTCAGATAATCCACGAACTGAAGATCCAAACCAAATTTTGCAGGATGTTTTAGCGGGAATTTCGAGTGATGTGGTAGCTATTGTGAATGTCGATCGGGCAACAGCAATTGCAAATGCGATCGCGAATGCAAATCCTGGCGATGGGATATTGATTGCGGGGAAAGGCCACGAAGATTATCAAATTATTGGAACTGAAAAGATTCATTTTGACGATCGGGAAGAAGCGCGATCGGCATTGGAAAAGAAATATAGTTTGAATTGATTTAGAAAGTATTTGAGAAATCGAAGGTTGTGACGACTGAAACTCTTAGTCCCCCTTCACAAGGGGGATTTAGGGGGATCGGGTCTTCGATAATAACGAAAGGGTTTTAAATGTCCGCCTAACTAAAGATTCGATCGGCAAGTGGCAAAGCTTCTTCTAAGTGCGGTATAACAAGTTTGCGATCGTTTTATGCGCGAGTAATGGATTATGCCTGCGACTTCTGAATCTCTTGAACTGTTTGTGTCCTCTTGTCAAGGGTTGAAGGATGAGAAGAGTGATTCGCAGACGTTTTTGAATCGATTTTTTCAGGCGTTTGGGTATGCGGATGCGATCGCGGCGGGTGCTGTGATGGAGAAGCGCATTAAGAAGGGCAGTAAGGCCGGGAAAATGGGGTTTGCGGATCTGGTGTGGGTGCCGGGGAATCTGCCGGGGGTGATTATTGAGATGAAGAAGAAGGGGACGAATTTGAGTTTGCATTATGCGCAGGCGTTGCAGTATTGGACGTTTCAGATTCCGCGATCGCAGTATGTGGTGCTGTGTAATTTTGATGAGTTTTGGATTTACGATTTTAATATCCAGGTGGATACGCCTGTGGATATGGTGCGGTTGGATCAGTTTGCCAGCCGTGCGTCGAGTGCGTTTGCGTTTATGGAGTCTAGCGTTCGTAAACCTGTGTTTCGTAACAATCAGCAGGAGATTACGGAAAAGGCTGGGAAGCGCATGGGGGAACTGTGTCAGATTTTGAAGGTGCGGGGGAAGCGGGAGGGGTTTGGTGATTTGGTGGCGCAGCGGTTTGTGTTGCAGTGTGTGTTGGCGATGTTTGCGGAGGATCGCGGGTTATTGCCGAAGGATTTGTTTGTGGCTTGTGTGCAGGAATGTTTGGGCGGGGCGAGTTCGTATGATGTGTTGGGGGGATTGTTTTTGGCGATGAATACGCCGGGGATTACGCCTGCGGGTCGCTATAAGGATGTGGAATATTTTAATGGTGGGTTGTTTGAACGGGTGCATCCGATCGAACTCACGTCGCAGGAATTAAAGATTTTGGAAGTGGCGGCGTTGGAGGATTGGAGTAAGGTGCGACCTGCTATTTTTGGGAGCATTTTTGAGGGGACGGCGAGTGCTGTTGAGCGACATAAACATGGGATGCACTATACGTCGGAGGTGGATATTATGAAGATTGTGCGTCCGACGATTAGCCGATTTTGGGAGGAGCGAATTGAGGCGGCGGGGACGATCGGGGAATTGAATGCGTTGCAGTTGGAATTACAGAATTATCGGGTGCTTGATCCGGCTTGTGGGAGCGGGAATTTTTTGTATTTGGCGTACCTGGAGCTGAAACGAATTGAGCGGGTGTTGTTGGATAAGATTTCGGAACGACGACGGGGAAGTAGTGAACAAATTGCGATCGGGTTTGTGACGCCGTTGCAGTTTTTTGGGATGGATTTGAATCCGTTTGCGGTGGAGTTGGCGCGGGTGACGCTGATGATTGCGCGGAAGATTGCGATCGATAATTTTGGGATTTTGGATCAGCCTGCATTGCCGTTGGATTCGTTAAATGACAATATTGTTTGTGTTGATGCGTTGTTTACAGAGTGGGTGAAAGCAGATGCGATCGTGGGTAATCCGCCGTTTTTAGGTGGGAAACATATGCGAATTCAGCTTGGCGATCGCTACATCGATAAAGTTTTCAAGCGTTTTCCTGATGTTAAAGATTCCGTTGATTTTTGCTCTTACTGGTTTCGGTTAGCGCAGGATAATTTGGGTGAGTCGGGGCGGGCTGGATTGGTGGCGACGAATTCGATTAGTCAAGGGAAGAGTCGAAAAGCTGCACTCGATTATGTGACCGAGAAGGGTGGAATCATTCACGATGCAATTTCAACACAGGTTTGGTCTGGCGAAGCAAAAGTTCACGTCAGTATTACCAATTGGAGCAAGCAACAGCCTCAGATTTTCTATCTCGATAATAAGGAAGTTTCGAGAATCAATTCATCATTGCAAGGCGAAATTGATGTTTCTGGAGCCGATCGACTCAACTCTAATCTCAATTGGTGCTTTCAAGGCGTGATTCCACTTGGAAAAGGGTTTCTGGTCACAGAAGAGAAAGTGAACGATTGGATTAAAGCCGATCGTAAAAATCAAGATGTTCTCAGACTCTTTTCAATGGGTGCGAATCTTGCTCAAGAAATCGATGGTAAACCAGATCGCTGGGTCATCGATTTCAACAATATGTCTCTCGAAGATGCTAGCGATTATAAATTACCATTTCAGCATGTGAAATTGGTGGTTAAACCTGAACGTGACACGAATCGTCGTGATACACGTCGTCTGAATTGGTGGAAGTTCGGCGAGAATTCGCCAAAGATGCGAAAGGCGATCGCACCTCTCACCCAATACTTTGCAGTTCCCAGAGTTTCCAAATGGTCAATTTTCATTCCTTTCTCATCTAATTGGTTAGCGGGCGATAAATCTGCTGTTGTTGCAACCGATGATTTTTACGTATTTGGAATCCTCACGTCTAACGTTCATCGAACTTGGATGCACGCCCAAAAATCTACTCTAGGAGCGACAATTGCATACACTCACAATACTTGTTTTGAAACCTTCCCCTTCCCGCAAACCCCAACCATTAAACAAATCGAAGCCATCCGCAAAACAGCCGTAGATCTTCATGAGTATCGCAGCGCCCAAATGGAGAGAAAACAATGGGGAATCACCAAACTCTACAACGAATACTTCAACGAACCCGCCTCCCAACTCTTCAAACTCCACAAAACGCTAGATGAATTAGTACTCAAAGCTTACGGCTTCAGCAAGACCGATGATCTTCTAGAGAAACTATTGACGTTGAATTTAGAATTAGCGGAGAAAGAGAAGAATGGCGAGGCTGTCATTGGTCCTTGGGCACCGGGGGAGAAGTGATCGGTTGGGAATGTTGAATTAAGAAAGGGGCGATCGGCAACATTATTCATCACCAGATTGAACAAGAATCTCTGCCCGTTTGGTATAAATAATCGCATCACACTTTCGTAGAAAATCCATTCCCAGTAAACCACTCGTAAACGTCCCAAACGGCACATCTTTTGCAATTACAGGGAAATTTTTATACCGCTGTCCCAAACAACTAAACCACGGAACAGCCACGATCGGCGCATAAACCGTACCACCTGCCGTCACAAGCGCCATTCTGATAATGGGCTTCTGTAAATCACAGCCCAACTCTTGTAATAAATCCGTCGGCAACACCGTGTAGCTTGAACCCGTATCAACCAACAATCGAACAGACTTCATTCCATCATTACTACCAAATACAGCCTTCAACGACATCAGTTCACCCACCTGCCGTAATCGATACAAATTCTTACTCATATACTAAATGCAATATCTGCCGGAACCTTACCAACATATTCGATCGAGATATTTCGTCCTCTACCCAAAGGCAACAACTTATAAATCTCCTGTTCAATTGAAGAATGAGCAATCACCTCACCTGCCACCACCTCGAAATCATCATCCATCTCCGTATAAGCAATCAAAACCCATTCACCATCATAACGCCGCTGAATTTCGTTATAACTTAAAATCTCATTCATAACTAATCTCCTAATTGCAGTGCATCAATCACCAGTATTCCCTTGGAAATACTCCACAACAGCCCGTGCGATCGTCTCTGTGCCATCTTTTGCAAACCGTTTATCCGTAAGCGGCGCAATCAATGGCTCTCGCAAAAACTCCCATTTTCCCGTAAAGAAGGTCTCTGTCTCAACAACTTGGTGGGGAACACAATCTTGAATCCCTTGAATCAAAATCGGCGCTTCCGCAAAGCCTTCACGAGTCAAACTAACGATCGGCACATCATACCGACAAGCCTCAGAAAACGTACTATAACCAGGTTTTGAAATCAATCGACCAATCAAGGGTGCAAAATCAATTGGACGATAATACCGATCGTCCACCCGAATTAAGTTTGGCAAATCTGGCGCATTCACATCAAAACAAATAAACTTATAGTCTGGAAATAGATTCACATTTTCATAGGGAATTCGATTCAATCCCAACCCGCCAAAGGTCAACATAACAATCTTCTCCCTCGGCACCTGAAGCTTAAACGCCGATCGCACCACATCCATCCCCACACGCGGCTTAACCCCCGTCAACCCAACATCCTCGATATGGGGAAACGCCGCCATCGGTTCACTGAATGGCATCCGAAACAACCGATCGCATTGACCAAAACAATCCCGAATCCAGGCCACTTCTTCAGCAAAATCTGGGTACTCATCCACCCAAGCCTCATAAATAAAATCCCAACCAAAATTCCCCATCATCCAACAAGGCAATCCTGCCGCCTTCGCGATCGGAGCCACCATCGGCGGAATATCACCCAGCACCAACCCCACCCGAAGCTGCTCCAGCCACTTTGCCTCAGACGCAATCAATTTCACACTCTTTTCCCGGAGGTCTCGCAACTTCGCCAATGTTCCCGGCAAATCCATCGTGATGCTATCCGATTGAATTACACCACAATCAAACGATCGCTGCCGATGAATCCACTTCCCAGGAAAATACGCCTCAATCACCGATCGTGGCGAAGTCGTGGCCAAAATGATCGAAATATCTGGATTCAACCGCTTAATTTCCGCCGCGATCGAAGCCGTCCGGGTGGCGTGGCCAAATCCATGATTTGTAATTGCGAGATAAAGTACAGGAGAAGCCATGGACAAACCTTGCTAAAGCGGCATAAAAAAGCGCCATCGTAATCTTACCGAATCCTGTACCCCACCACACACCAAGAACCCAAAGAATCACGCGAAACCCCAACATCAGACTAAGAAACATAAGCTGTGGCTATCTAAACCTGATCTTGGATATCAAAACTCAATAAGAATTTCTACCTATTCCGTCAAGACTGATACGAAGGGTCGCTCTTGCCTTAAGATTATCTTTAGGATTAAATCTATCCACACGCTGACCAAACTTTAGGAGAATCTTTTATGGCGCTCGTACCTATGCGTCTCTTGCTCGACCACGCGGCTGAGAATGGCTATGGCATTCCCGCGTTCAACGTCAATAACATGGAGCAGATCCAGTCCATCATGCAGGCGGCGCACGAAACCGACAGTCCGGTTATCTTGCAAGCCTCCCGTGGTGCCCGGAACTACGCTGGGGAAAACTTCTTGCGCCATTTAATCTTGGCAGCGGTGGAAACCTACCCCCACATCCCCATTGTCATGCACCAAGATCACGGGAACGAACCTGCGACTTGTTACACCGCACTGAAAAACAACTTCACCTCCGTCATGATGGATGGGTCGTTGGGTGCTGATGCTAAAACACCTTCTAGCTTTGAGTACAACGTCGCTGTCACGGCTGAAGTGGTCAAAGTCGCTCACTCGATCGGCGCATCCGTCGAAGGCGAACTGGGTTGCCTCGGTTCTCTGGAAACAGGCATGGGCGAAGCGGAAGACGGCCATGGTTTTGAAGGTAAGTTGGATGAATCCCAACTGTTGACGGATCCGGCTGAAGCGGTAGAATTCGTTGAGCGTACCCAAGTTGATGCGTTGGCGGTTGCTATTGGAACTAGCCACGGTGCTTATAAATTTACCCGCAAACCTACGGGCGAAATCTTGGCGATTAGCCTGATTGCAGAAATTCATAAGCGTTTGCCAAACACTCACTTGGTCATGCACGGTTCTTCGTCCGTTCCTGCTGACTTGATCGCAATCATCAATGCAAATGGTGGTGCAATTCCTGAAACCTACGGCGTTCCGGTTGAAGAAATTCAAAAGGGCATCAAAAATGGGGTTCGGAAGATCAACATTGATACCGACAACCGTTTAGCCATTACTGCTGCGGTTCGTGAAGCTCTAATCGCCAAGCCTGAGGAATTTGATCCTCGCCACTTCTTGAAGCCATCGATTAAGTACATGCAGAAAGTGTGTGCCGATCGGTACAACGAGTTCTGGTGTGCGGGTCAAGCAAGCAAAATTAAGCAAATCAGCTTGGAAGAGTTTGCACGCAAGTATGCGAAGGGTGATCTTAAGCAGGTTGCTGCTAAGGTGTAGTTTTCAATTTTGAATTGAGAATTTTGAATTGAGAATTTAAGAAAGGGTGAGTTTCGGCTTGCTCTTTTTTTTTGAAAAATTTGTTTCAACTATTTAAATAGACAACCAATCGACGCAGTAGTTGAGAAAACTCGATCGTTATTCTAATTCAGCCCATATTCCGTCCTTAAACTGGCACACTGCAAATAATAACTGCAAAAATAAGCGCACCATTCTGTTACAGCAAGGCTTTCAAAGATTTTCAGTTCCTTTGAACTACTCATTTTTTGTTCTCAATTAGGCCATCTCCTTAAGAGTCAGATGACTTGCGATCGGCGGAACCTTGATTGTCTCGTTATTAATAATCCATGTGCTAATTTAAGTGCGGAATGTGGGTCTATTTGATTTGGAATTTCTCACAGAGGCGATCGCCCGTGTACGCCTTGTTCCAGGGGAAGGAAAAGTCGTCATCAATGGTAAAGCAGGCGATTTGTACTTGCAATTTAACCCCACATACATTGCTGGCGTTAAAGCTCCTTTGGCAATCTTGGGCTTGGAAAATGAGTACGATGTTTTGGTTAATGCTCATGGTGGTGGTGTAACTGGTCAAGCGGATTGCATCCGCTTGGGTGTTGCCCGTGCATTGTGTGAACTTGCTCCCGAAAACCGTAAACCTCTCAAGGTTGAAGGCTACATGACTCGCGATCCTCGTTGTAAGGAACGTAAAAAATACGGGTTCAAGAAAGCTCGTAAAGCTCCTAAATACTCGAAACGGTAATCAATAATAATTACAAAAAAGAGAAGGTACATAGTACCTTCTCTTTTTTGTATCAAAGTCTCGCGTAGCGAGACTTTGATTTTTCAATATCACAAAATCCTAGAAGGAAAGGGTGGTACGGATTACACCAACAGTCGCAGTACCATTCCGGGAGTCGCTACCTTGATTAAACACAAAGAATATACCAGGGGTAATACTAATGTTTTGGGCGACAGGAATGCGGTAAAAAGTTTCGAGTTGATAAGGGGTATTAGGACTAGTCGAGCTGACGAAATTTGGAAATGTGGTCAAGATGGCTCCACTTGCACTGCTCGTAAAGAGAGGTTGACCAAAGCTAATAGCCGCCAAGTCTCCTTCAGCAAACAAGTCCTTGCCAGAGATAGAAGCTAACCAACTAGTGTTAGTTGTTGAAAGCTGTGAAACACTAGCTACTTTGCCTTCAATAAATGTTGCAGAACCCCAAAGATTGAAAGTGAATTTCTTGGTGATATCCCAAATCAAACTACCAACAATTGTATTACTGTTGAACTCAGAATTTGAAAACCCAGGAGTGGTGCTTGAATTTAAACCTGCTCCAAGACTACCACCTGTAGTGAAAGCATTAGCATAGGTGATACCAAAAACTAGGTTTTCAGCAGGCTTTAAGACTAACTGAGCGATAAGCTTGGTATCACGACCAGTGACTCCACCTGGACCAGTTGTAAGAGCAGCGTTGGATGCGCTATAGGCGGCTTGGAAGCTAACTTGGTCAGAAATCTTCCAGTCAAAACCTGCGATCGCTGGATTTCCCCCCGACGCAATACGGATCGCAGGATTGAATCGTCCAAAGCGAGAAATTGTTCCTTGGCTATCGCTTTCAAGAGGATTAAGGGGATTAATGATATCTTCCGTTTGACCAATTGGGGCTATGTAAGCTGTGAAAGAATCACCAATTGGGAATTTGTAATACAGACGGTTAATTTCAAATGTATTATTGGGAGTACCGCTTTCAAAAGACAAACGGCTAGCATTGGCAACACCTAAGGCATCGCCGAGGTTAGGTGTATTGCTCGCTTGCAGACGAGTTCTCAACAAGTCCTTACCAGTGAAGCTGGTGTCAAGATTCAAACGGGCACGGTAGCTGAAGATAGTATTAGTTGTATCAGCTCCACCAGGAGCTAGTAATGTGCCATTTGATCCAACAACACCATCAGAAGCCCCAGCCAGACCTAAGATTGCTTCGCCACGTAGCTTTGTGGTGGTGGAGAATTGTTGAGCTTCGAGCTTAGCAACCTTGGCATCAATGGCATCGACGCGACCGCGAATGGGTGCTAATTCGGCAGCAAATTCTTCTTGAAGCTTTTGTAAAGTAGCGAGGTCTTCCTTGCTGACCTTATCAGCCAAACCTGCGGTGATAATTTCGTTGATCTTGTCCAAGCAAGCGTTTAAACCAGCGGCAAATTCGTAGCGGCTAGTTGCTTGTTTACCACGGAAGGTGCGATCGGGATATCCAGCGATACAACCATAGCGCTCCACCAAGGATTGTAATGCGGTGGATGCCCAATCAGTAGGCTTAACGTCGCTGAGTTGAGATACTGAAGTAACGTTTTGAGCAATAGTGCTTGAAGAAGCTTGTATTTCTGCGCTAGAAGCACTGCTAATAAGGGTAGAGGCAACAACGGCGGCTGCAATTATGACTGGAGTAACTAAGCTGTAATTTTTTCTATAAACATTAGACATTTGAAATACCATTCCCCACAACATAACAGAATCATTTTTACATTTGCTGGATAAAATATTCATATTGATTACATATTTCAATTGATTAGTGCTTAATGCATTGTAAATATGTATAGTTACCATAGATAAAAAACGATATTGATACGCATAAAAACGCTTGACAAAGTTTATAACTTGCTCACGCAAAAGTAATTTATAGCTTTTGCCAGGCGGTTCAGATCCAAAGAACTAAAAAATTACGGCAACGAACTCAACTATTTACCAAATCTTGGAGAAGAATCATGAAATCCAACCGTAAATTCATTAGCCTCGCGATCGGTTTTGCCCTCATGACCAGCCTCGCCGCTTGCAGTACTCCCCCTTCTAATTCAGGTGACGCGATGAAGAAAGATGGCGATGCAATGAAAGGCGGCGATGCAATGAAGAAAGATGGTGATGCAATGAAAGGCGGTGATGCAATGAAGAAAGATGGTGATGCAATGAAAGGCGGTGATGCAATGAAGAAAGATGGCGAGAAAAAGTAATTAATCCTTAGGGAGATATTAAAATGGATAGCAGTTCACTGAATCGACGGAAAATGCTGACCTACTTGGGGTTAAGTATGGTGAGCTTGGGAGGGACGATCGCCTGCACCCCCCAAACGCCCCAATCTAATAGCTCAACGGTGGTCAAACCTGTGGAATCGCCGGGACAGGCATTAGCGGCTCAGTCTGGACGATCGCTTCCAGAATTCCAAGGCATTGAACAATGGATCAATTCATCACCGCTATCCATTCGTGATCTCAAAGGTAAAGCCACGCTCATTCACATTTGGACCTTTGGTTGTATCAATTGTCAACGCACATTACCCTATGTCATTCGTTGGCATGAACAATATGCAAAACAAGGTCTTAATGTGATTGGTATTCATACGCCGGAGTTTGGGTATGAGCGTGATATTGGTAATGTCAAACGAGCCATTCAGAAACGTGGCATCATCTACCCCAATGCGATCGACAATAAATTCACGATGTGGAAAGCATACAATAATGAATACTGGCCCCATTTGTTTCTCGCCGATCGTCAAGGCATCATTCGATATGATCATATTGGCGAAGGAGCCTACGATACTACTGAGAAAACCATTCAAATGTTACTGAGTTAAATGGCTGAGTTAAATTGTTGAGTTAAATCATGGCAACCCAAAATTTAAGTATTGGTTTGGCCTTAATTGCAGGCATTCTCACAGCGGTTTCTCCTTGTATTCTTCCCGTATTGCCAATTATTGTGGGGCGATCGCTTTCGACTCACCGAGCAGGACCGCTATTGCTAATCTCTGGATTAGTCGCAGGGTTTGCAGTGGCGGGAAGTTTGATTGGGATTACGGCGCAGTGGTTGGGTGGGTTGATGGCGGTGCTGCGAAGTATTTCGATCGCGCTGCTCCTTGGGTTAGGATTGCTCACACTATTTCCCAATTGGAGTTACCGACTATTTAGTGCTTTACCCATTCAACGGTGGATTAAGGAACCGAAAGCCGTGGGACTCTGGGGTGAATTTCTTTTGGGTACCCAATTGGGATTGCTTTGGACCCCTTGCGCAGGTCCGGTGTTGAGTAGCATTTTGTTACTTTCTGTCAACCAGAATGCAGCTCAATCCTTGGGATTGTTGGTCGCCTATGGCATTGGTGCCGCTTTACCCATGTTGGCGATCGCTTACGGGGGACAAGCGATCGCGAAACGATTTTTAAAATTACGTGAGATTAGTTCACAATTGACTCGTATTGGAGGTGGTTTAATTATCTTGACTGCGATCGCGATTTTGCTGGGTTGGGACGTGGAAATTCAATTGTTACTTGCGCCTTTGTTCCCACAGCAAATACTTTAGTTTTACCTTTAGTTTAAATATGAGAGGACGATCGCCCATGGAAGAAGCCAAGAAATCAACCAAAATCCCTAAAGCCCCTAAACAGGATTTGCTGGCTAAGGTATTTCATTGGATTAATATCGTTAGTCTATTGATTATGGCCAGCAGTGGATTACGAATTTATAATGCAAATCCTGTTTTTGGTGGGCGAGAGGGACTAGATTTTCCAGGCACCTTTTTGTTGGGCGATGGGCTAGCAGATGGGCGAGTTTGGCATTTTGCGGCGATGTGGGTTTATGCTATTAATTTGCTAATCTACGGACTCTACATTTTTATAACAAAACGCTGGAAAAATCGCTTTGCGGCATCCAATGATCTCAAAGCACTCCAAGCCAGTGCCAATGCAAAACGGAAGATTTTTGCAGGACACAAGATTGTATATACCGTGATCATTCCAATATTACTACTTGCGATCGTCTCTGGTTTAGTGATGTATAAACCCGCCCAATTGCATTGGCTTGCAAGTCTTTTTGGCAGTTGGCAGGTATTACGAACGGTACATTTTTTGACGATTCCGATCGTACTAGGATTTACATTTGTCCATTCATTTTTAGCCTTAAAATTTGGTGGGATACGATTAGTCAAATCAATGTTTGTATGAACAACAGTCCGGACAGTTTTTAACGTAGGTAGTGGCGAAGAAAGCTATCCAAAGCTTAAAGTACAGTCATACAAAAAACAGAGACTGTGCAATGGATAGCCTACAGAATATTCTAACGGACGCACTGACCACAGTGGG